>JAJPHK010000127.1 GCA_021325315.1 Alphaproteobacteria bacterium | reverse complement strand
TGGGCTTTTCTGGCTGCAAGGACATCTGGCTGCGTAGATGCAATTGACCGCCCCTGCTGCCGCAACAACAGTCCTGCGCAGCGCGAGGCAGGATGGCGGAAGGGGCGGGATTCGAACCCGCGATACGGTTTCCCGTATACACACTTTCCAGGCGTGCGCCTTAAACCACTCGGCCACCCTTCCGCGAACGCGGCCGGGACTATAGCGATCAAGCCCGATGAGACAAGTTCGCCGCGCGAAAAACCGGAACCCGGCAAGCGCCTAGAAATCCGTGTCCACTTCCTCTTCCGCGGCCTTCGCAAGCCGCCGGTTTTCCCGGCGGTGCTGCCAGACCGCGAACGCAATCGAGGCCACGGAGGCGAGCAGCAATCCGCCCGAAATCGGCCGGGTCAGAAACAGCCACGGATTGGCGTCGGTTGCCACCGCCTGGATCAAGTTCGCCTCGATCTGGTCGCCGAGCACGACGCCGATGATCAACGGCGCGAGGGGGATACGCGCTTTCACCATGGCGTAGCCGATCACGCAAAAGAGCGCGAGCACATAGACGCCGTTCATGCTGTTCGAAAGCGCATAGGCCCCGATCACGCAGAGCACGAGCACGATCGGGATCAGCATCGACTTCGGCATCGTGATGATGCGGATCCAGGCGCGAGAGCCCGCCCAGATCACCGCCACCATCAAGGGCAGCGCAACAAGATAGGCGGCGTAGATTCCGTAAGCGATTTTCGGATGCTGGCTGATAAAGAGCGGCCCCGGCTGAATGCCGTGCATGGTGAGTGCGCCCATCATCACCGCGGTCACCGCATCGCCCGGAATGCCAAAAGCCATGATCATCATGAGCGAGCCCGCGACATTGGCGCTGTTCGACGCCTCGGACGCAACGATCCCTTCCGGGATGCCGGTACCGAATTTTTCCGGGCGCCTGGAGAATTTCTTCGCCTGATCGTAGGCCATGATGTTCGCAGCACTGCCGCCGATCGCGGGCAGGACGCCGATCACGATGCCGATGAACGTCACCCACAGAAGCATGAACGGCCGGCAGACGATGTCCCACAAGACCGAGAGGTGCGAAACTTTCAAGCTCACCTTCTTGTTCGGATCGACCGCAGGCTGCGCCGAGGTGCCGATCGTTTCGACATCGGGCATCAGCTGCGCGAAGGCGAAAATGCCGATCAAGACCGGCAGGAAGGGGAATCCGCCTTCGAGTTCGTGAATGCCAAGCGTAAAGCGCTGCACCCCCATGATCGGATCGGGGCCGACGACGGTGACCACAAGACCGATGATGCCCGAGAGCAGTCCCTTGGTGACGGATTTGCCTACAAGGCCGGCCACCATCGTGAGCGCGAAAATGAAGAGCGAAAAGAATTCCCACGGACCGAATTCGAGCGCGAGCGAAGCGAACGGCCCGGTGAGCTCGATCAGGAAAATGCCGCCCAGGGCCCCGCCGATCAGTGCCGACCAGACGCCAACCCAAATCGAGCGGCCGGCCTCGCCTTTCTTGGTCATCGGAAAGCCGTCGAAGATCGTCGCGACAGCCGACGGCGTTCCGGGAATCCCGATCAGGCTCGCGGTGATCGAGCCGCCGGCGGAACCGCCGACATAGACGCCGATCATGGCGGCGAGCCCCTGCAGCGGATCGAGGCCGAAGGTGAACGGAAGCACCATGATCACCGTCATAGTGATGGTGACGCCGGGCAGCGCCCCTCCGATCACGCCCGCGACCGTGCCTGCGATCAGGGGAACGAGATACTGCAAATGCAGCACCGTCCCGATATGCGCGAGCAGGAGTTCGTAATGGCTCACAGACCGCTCCATGTGCCGCGCGGCAGGAGCACCGACAGATAATCCTCGAAGACAAAATGGCAGATCAGGCTCGTGGCAACGCCGATCAAGAGAACGAGCAGCCAGCGCGTCTTTGACCCCGGCCATTCCAGCGTGATTTGCAGGGCGACAACGAACAAAAACGTCGACAAGCGGAAGCCGATCAACGGCAGAAGCGCAACGTAGAGCCCGAATTCGACGAAAGTCGCGAGCACGAGACGATAGTTCGCGGGCGGCGAAGGCGCTGTTGGCGCGTCCGCGCGTGCGCGGCCGGCCGAAATGTCGAATACAATCAAAAGCACGCTTAAGAGCGCCATCACCGAGACGACGACGCGCGGATAGAAGGCCGGCCCGATCGGAACCAGGACCGCCGGCGGCAGCCCCCAGGTCAGGATCAGCATTGCAAGGCTGAGGGCGAGGCAAATAAACCCCACCACGCCGTCGCGGCTAAGCGTCATTGTTTATTCGCGCTTCAACATGCCGAGATCCCGAGTGATCTCCTTGGTTACTTCGTCCGTTTTCTTCAGATAGTCGGCATAGCCGTTCGCATCCATGTAACGGACATCGGTGCCTTGCTGCTCCATTGCCTTGGCGAAGTCCGGCTCCTTCGCCGCGGCGGCGCAGGCTTCGCCGAGTTTTTTCTTCACGTCGGCGGGCGTTCCTTTCGGCACCATGATTCCACGGTTCACCGAATATTCGACGTTGTAGCCGAGCTCCTTCAGCGTCGGCACGTTTTCGAGGCCAGGCGTGCGCTTTTCCGACATGCTGGCGAGGAAGCGCAACAATCCGGCGTCGACCTTGCTCTTTTGCGTAAGGTTCGAATCGACGACTTCCACATGACCGCCGAGAATGGCGTTCATGCGTTTCGCCGTGCCGTCATAAGGAACGTATTTGAATTTGACGCCGGCGGCTTTCGCGGCGAGCGCGATCGAATACTGGCTCGTCGAGCCGAGCGACGCACCGACTGTGATTTCATCGGGACGTTTCTTCGCGTCTTCGACGAGTTCCTTGAACGTCTTCCACGGCGTCTTGGCTGCGACGGTGATGATCGAGGGCGTCGACGACACCATGCAGACCGGCTCGAAGGCGGTGTATCTGATGTCGGTGAGGCCGCCGAAATAAACCGAATGCATGAAATCGTGCGCGCCGAAAATCGTGTAGCCGTCGGGCGCGGCGCCCGCCGCCTCGCGTTCACCCACCGTGGCGGAGGCGCCAGGCACGTTCGCGATTACTATCGCCTGGCTGAAATGCTTCTGCATCAGCGGCGCGAAGGCGCGGAAAATCTGATCGGTGTCGCCGCCGGCCGCCCACGGCACGATGAGCTTCACGGCGTGATCCGGATACGACGCGCTAAGCGCCGCGCTCGCCGAAGACACGAGCGCAGCGAGCGCAAATGCAATGACTTTTTTCATGGCGTTCTCCCTCCGTGTGAACGGATTGTCGGCTTACTTTTTTTCGTTGTGCGGGAGCGTAGCGAGTACTAGCGTCGCACGCCCTTCTTGCCGCCGCCATTGTTGCGCGAGTTCGTAAAAAAGCAAATGCGCCGCGTGTCAAAAATATCCGCCTTTCTTCGCAGTCCGGGTCAGGTTGCGCCGCAACCTGCTGCGGGTTAGGTCTTTCCCGGCGGGGTAAGAATGATCCGTTTTCTCTTTCGCTTTATCGGCTTGTGGTTGCTCGCCGGCGCATTCTTTGCGCTTGTGATGGACGGCACGCGTTCGATTTCGGCTGGGAGGCTTGCAATCACCCAGTTCGGCGCGGCGTGGGACGCGCTGCATCCTTCGAGCTTCGATGCGATGCGGAACTGGATCGAAGTGCATCTTCCGATGTGGGTTTGGAACCCGGTGCTTCTGTCCGTGATGCTCGCGCCGCTTTGCGTCGTGCTTGCCGCGATCGGCCTTCTGTTTGTGCTGATCGGCCGCAAGCGCGAGCGGAAAATCGGTTATTCTTCGCGCGATTGACGTGCGGCCGCGCCCGCGTGATCGTAGGTGGTCCTGGGCTTGCGAAGATGTGATCGTTCCGGGCGGCGAGGCAACGACGCGATACTTATATATGTGCCGGCGATAGCGCCCGAATCTGAGGAGATCGTGAAAATGCTTTTCTCCCGCAAAAAGACCGAAATGCCAGCCGCCGGCCAAGCCCTCCCCGGCCGCCCGAAGCCGATTCCGACTACCGAAAAACATTTCGTCTCCGGCCGCCCGCTGAAAGGCCCCTATCCGGAAGGAAGCGCGAAGGCGATCTTCGCGCTTGGCTGTTTCTGGGGTGCGGAGCGGAAATTCTGGCAGCTTCCCGGCGTATGGGTCACCGCCGTCGGCTATGTCGCGGGCGCAACACCCAATCCAACTTACGAGGAAGTCTGCTCCGGCCGCACCGGGCACACGGAAGCGGTGCTCGTCGTCTACGATCCGAAACAGATCACCTACAACGAGCTTCTAAAAACCTTTTGGGAAAGCCACGACCCCACGCAGGGTATGCGGCAGGGAAACGACATCGGCACGCAATACCGCTCCGGCATCTACACCTTCAACGACGCGCAGCGGAAGGCCGCCGAAGAATCGAAGAAGCAATATGAGGCCGCATTGAAAGCGAAAGGCTACAGCGCAATCACGACGGAAATCCTCGCGGCACCTGAGTTCTATTTCGCCGATGACTACCACCAGCAATATCTCGCGAAAAATCCGCGCGGCTATTGCGGGCTCGGCGGCACCGGCGTTGCCTGCCAGATCGGCACCGGCGTCGCGGCGTAAAAAGGAGGCGGCCGGTGGGGCAGGCTGAAAGAACGATCGAGTGGATCATTGTCCGCAGCCGCTGGCTGATGGCGCCGTTCTATATCGGCCTGATCGCCGGCCTCGCCGTCCTGTTCGTCAAGTTCTTCATCGAGCTCGTTCACTATATCCAGATCGCGTTGTCTGGGACGGAGTCCGATATCATTCTCGGCGTGCTTTCGCTGATCGACATCTCGCTTACCGGCAATCTCGTGCTGATCGTGATTTTTTCCGGCTACGAGAATTTCGTCTCCCGTCTCGAGGGCGACGGCGACCGCGACCGGCCGAACTGGATGGAGAAGGTCGATTTCAGCGGGCTGAAGCAGAAATTGATGACGTCGATCGTGGCGATCTCGGCGGTACAGGTGCTAAAGGCCTTCATGAATCTTGAGCATTACGACTCGTCGAAGCTTAGCTGGCTCGTCGGCATTCACGCGCTGTTTTTGCTGTCACTCCTCGTCGTCGCGCTCGCCGATTTCATCGGCGCGTATTCCGGCCCGCCGGAGAAGAAAACCCGCCACGGCAAGGCATAGCGGGCGAACGAAGCGCCCGCTCGATCGTTAAGGAGGGCGCTTACTGCACGAAAGGAAGCCAGCATGAAAGTCGGATTTATCGGGCTCGGCCAGATGGGCGCGGGCATGGCGGCGAATTTAGTGAAGGCCGGTCACGACGTGACGGTCTACAACCGCACAAAAAACAAGGCCGGCGAACTCGTGAAATTAGGCGCGAAGGCCGCGAACGACGTCGCGGGCGCCTGCAAGGGCGACTTTGTTTTCACCATGCTTTCCGACGACCGCGCCGTCGAGGACGTCGTCTTCGGCGAAAACGGGATGCTCGCGAATCTTCCGAAGAACGCGATGCATATCTCGTCGAGCACGATCAGCACGGCCCTTTCGGAACGCCTTACGCAGGCACACAAAAAGGCGGGGCAGCGTTTTATCGCGGCACCCGTGTTTGGCCGGCCCGATGCGGCGGCGGCCGCGAAACTCTTCGTCGTCGCGGCGGGTGAGCCGAAGACGGTGAAGGATGCGGAGCCGCTTTTCAGCGCCATCGGACAACGCGTGTTCGTTGTTTCCACGGAGCCGAAAGCGGCAAATCTCGTGAAGCTGTCGGGAAACTTCCTGATCGCTTCCGTGATCGAAACCCTCGGCGAGGCGATGGCGCTCGTCGCCAAGGGGGGTATCGACCGGCGCGAATATCTCGAATTGCTTACCTCCTCGCTCTTCAACGTGCCGGTCTACAAGAATTATGGCGGGCTGATCGTGGAAGGGAAGTTCTCGCCCGCGGGCTTCGCCGCACCCCTTGGCCAGAAAGACATCCGGCTTACGCTCGCCGCGGCGGAAGCGCTCAGCGTTCCGATGCCGGTCGCAAGCCTCCTGCGCGACCGCTTTCTCGCGCTGATGGCGAACGGCGGCGACAAGCTCGACTGGTCGGCGATCGCGGGCCTTGCCGCGAAAGAAGCCGGACTTTCGAAGCACTAACAGGAGAGCATAATGCCGTCTTCCCTGAAGCTCACCTTGATCGGCGGACCGACCGCGCTCATTGAATGCGGTGGCTTTCGGCTCCTGACGGATCCGACCTTCGATCCGCCCGGCGAATACCAATTGCCGCATGTGAAGCTCGTCAAAACGGCCGGGCCAGCACTGAGCGCTGAAGAAATCGGCGCGGTGGACGCGGTGCTTTTGAGCCACGACCAGCATTCCGACAATCTCGACGAGGGCGGAAAGGTTTTTCTCGCGAAAGCAAAACGCGTCCTGACGACCAAAATCGGCGCGAAGCGGCTCGGCGGGAACGCCGAAGGACTCGCGCCGTGGCAGAGCGCGACGCTTACGAACGCAAAAGGCGGCAAGCTTACGGTGACCGCGACGCCCGCGCGGCACGGTCCGGCCGGAATCGAGCCGCTCGCCGGCGACGTGATCGGCTTTGTGCTGAGTTTCGCGGACGGAACGCCGCCGGTTTACATCACCGGCGACACCGTCTGGTACGACGGCGTCGCGGAAGTAGCGAAGCGTTTCAAGCCCGGGCTAGTGATGCCGTTCGCGGGATCGGCGCAGACGCGCGGGCCGTTTCATCTCACGATGGACGTGAACGACACGATCGAGACCGCGCGCGCCTTTCCCGACGCGCTGATCGTGCCGGTGCATTACGACAGCTGGGCGCATTTCAAGCAGAGCGGGAACGATCTGCGCGTATCCTTCGACGCGCTCGGCTTCGGGAAACGATTGCAGCTCCTGCAGCCGGGTGTCGCGACGGAAATTCCGCTCACCCGCGCACGATGAGAAGCGCGTATCGTCATTCCCGCCAGAACGGCTTTTCGATCTCGCGACGAATCATCTCTTCGTTCAGGCCTGCGTCACGAAGCTGATCGGCGTCGAGCTTGGAGAGCGCGTGGCGCTGCTCAAGCCGTTCACGCCACAACCGCAGGATCCCCATCCCTCGCCGAAGCGCGTACCAGAACAAGCTTCCATCCCGCCTGACCCTTGTCCCGGCGGGGAACCGATCGGACTGGAACATCGTGAGCCTCAATTATCCGTCTTCCAGAGAAGTGTTGCGGACGCGTTTCTGCTCCTGTAAGTGTCTCGGTGCAATCAAAACATTGCTCTCGGTGCAATAATGCCAAATGCCGATTACATGGCCCTCGCAGATGCAATTGCCGCAGGAATTTCAGCCGGACGCTTCAAGCCTGGGGATCGATTGCCGCCGCAGCGGACGTTTGCTTACGAAAAGGGGATCGCCGTCTCGACCGCGGGAAGAGTCTACGCGGAGCTGTTGCGGCGAGGGCTCGTCGTAGGCGAAGTCGGCCGCGGTACGTTCGTGGCGGGTACATCGAGTTCGCCAATCCCCCGCGGCGTGCCGCTAGACGGTCATATCGACCTCGAATTCAATTTTCCCACGGTTCCCTCGCAAGGAGGTCTTATCGCGCGCGCGATGTCCGGCCTGCAGCGGGCTGACGTCGCCGGCGCCGCGACGGGACCGATAAGCAACAAACAAATCGAAGCCGCGCGAAAAGTTTTTGCCGAATATCTCGCCTCGCGTGCCTGGCGTCCCGAAGCGGAGGCACTCGTTTTCACCGGATCCGGCCGGCAGTCGATCGCCGCCGCGCTTTCCGCGCTTGTACCCGTAGGCGGACGAGTCGCGGTCGAAGCAATGTCCTATCCGTTGATCAAGAACATCGCGCAGCGTATCGGCGCGCAGCTCATTCCCATTCCGATGGACAACGCAGGACTCGTGCCCGACGAGATTGTGCGCGCGCACCGCAAGACAGCGCTCTCGGCAATCTATGTGCAGCCGGTCATGCACAATCCGATTGGAATCACAATGCCCGCCGAGCGCCGCGCAGAAATTGTCCACACGGCGAAGCGGCTTGGGGTCACCATCGTCGAGGATCTAGTCTATGGATTCTTGAGTGACGTCCCGCCGCTCGCCTCGATCGATCCCGAGCAGTGCATCGTCGCCGACAGCCTGTCGAAACGGCTAGCGCCCGGAATTTCTGTCGGTATCCTGCACGTTCCTCCGGCGCTTCGCGACCGTATGTGGTCGACGGTGCGCGGCGGCACATGGAACGTGCCTTCGCTTGCACTCAACATCGCCGGGCGCATGCTGCAAGATGGAAGCGCCGCCGAAATCGTCCGGCTCAAGCGGCAGGACGCCCGCCGCCGACAAGCGATCATCGGAAAGGCGCTTGCCGGCTTCGAGACCGCCGCCGACCCCAGCTCCTTTCACGTCTGGCTGAAGCTGCCCGACGGGTGGCGTTCGGAAGCGTTCGTAGCGGCAGCGGCCCGCGCCGGAGTCGCCGTGACGCCATCGAGTGCATTCGCGATGGCGCCGGGCCATGCGCCGCCTGCGATCCGGCTTGCGCTCGGGCTTCCGCCGCATGATGAGCTGCGCATCGCCGCCGCGAGGCTCGTCGAGATTCTGCGGCGTCAGCCGGATGAGACGGATGTGACGGAATGAAATGGCACGCCACGGTTGATAAAGGCTGGCCTCTCGTTTGATCTATCGCAAGGCCGACGCCTCCTTCGTCACTAGCCTAACCCTTTGTGACGGTAGAGGAGACGGAAATGCGCATCCTTTCGAATCCCTCGCGATGCTGGATACTTGGCGGCGCTGCATTCGCTGTCCTTATTTCGACCAGCGGGCCAACGCGAGCAAGCGAGCTAACGGGCATCCTCAAAAAAATCAGCGACACCGGCACCATCACGATTGGTCACCGCGAAGCGTCCTCGCCCTTCTCGTTCCTCGATCCCAACAAGCAGCCGAGAGGATACGCCATCGACTTATGCCTAAAGATCGTGGACGAGGTGAAAGCCATCCTGGAGAAGCCCGGGATCGCGGTAAAATATGTTGCCGTCACCCCTCAGACACGCATCCCGTTGGTCGTTGACGGCAGCGTCGACCTCGAATGTGGCACTACAACCAATACGCTCGCGCGACAAAAGCAAGTCGATTTTTCAGCCGTCTACTTCACAACGGGCACGCGTCTGCTGACGTGGAAAGCTAACGGCATACGGGAGATTGAGGATCTGGCGGGCAAGACAATTGCCGTCGTCAACGGTTCCACAAACGAAAAAGCAGTGAAAGCCATGATCGAGAGTGGGCGAGTAAGAGGAGCGCAACTCGTTCTCACAAAGGACTATGCAGAGGGGATTGCCGCGCTGGAGGCGAAAAAGGCTGACGCCTTCGCGACAGACGATATTGTGTTATTTGGCTTGCTTGCAAAGTCTGATAAGAAACAGGAACTCGAAATTGTCGGCCGCTACCTTACCTATGATCCGTATGGCGTGATGTTCCGACGCGGTGACCCTGATTTTCGTTTGGCAGTGAATAAAGCGCTGGCTGGGGTTTTCCGGTCGGGCGAAATCGCGAAGATCTATGCAGCGTGGTTCGATCCGATCTCCGTTCCCATGAGCCAGTTACTCAAGGCTGGTTTCGAGTTACAGGCGATCCCTGAGTAAGATCTGGCGCACCCGAGAGGATTCGAACCTCTAACCTCTGCCTTCGGAGGACCGTGGCAGCCTTAGCTGCAGCCAGAAATCAGCGGCAAATACAGATTTGTTAATCATCATCGGGCAGCTATATGGCTCTAGCGGCCAGATTTGACCGGGGCTCTACTTCTTTCCACATTCAGTACCTCATGGAAAATCAACTTACGACAGCACGAGCCTCCCTGCCGATGCGGCGCTGGAGATCTCCCGCCATGGCTGTTCTCGCAGCAATGACCGCCCTGACGGCGCTGACCTCCAATGCCGCGGCAAAGCAGGAGCGGCCCTCACATCCCGCCGAAACGGCGGCGCCGCGTGAGGCAGGCGAGCCGATCATGGCGATCGTGTCGATCAAATCACAGCAGGTCACTTTCTACGATGCGGACGGCTGGATCCTGCGCGCCCCGGTATCGACCGGCACCAAGGGACGCGAAACGCCGGCCGGCGTATTCGCCGTCATCGAGAAGGAAAAAGAACACTACTCGACGATGTATGACGATGCTTCGATGCCGCATATGCAGCGCATCACGTGGAACGGTATCGCGTTGCACGGCGGGCCGCTGCCCGGATATGCGGCCTCGCATGGCTGCGTGCGGATGCCTTTCGGTTTTGCCGAGAAGCTGTTCGACAAGACGCGGATCGGAATGCGGGTGATCATCTCGCCGGAGGACACCGAGCCGGTCGAATTTTCGCATCCGTCCCTGTTCCAGCCAAATAGCGAAGCGCTCGCCGCCGCCCCCGCCAAGGCCGCGGCGCTCATCCGTGAGGCAACAGAAGCCGCGAAGCTCGCCGATGAAGCAAAAAAAGCAGCCGCGAAAGCGCCGCGCGAAATGGCGGTGTTGAACGCCGGGCTGCGCAAGATCGAATCGCTCAAGAAGAACGCCGACGCCGAGCTTGCTTCGGCCGACAAGGCGCTCACCGCTGCGAATCAGGCCATCGCACGTGCAAAGGACCTCAAACCGAAAGCCGCAGCCAAAGCTGCGGACCTCGCGACGCAACTTGATGCCGCCAAGGCCGACACGAAACCGAAGCTCGATACGCTCGCCGCTACAAAGGAAACCGCCGGGAAGGACCGCGAGGGAAAGAAAACCACCGCCGCCGCGGCACGCGAAATGGCATCGCTCTTGGCCTCGCTGCAAAAGCTGGAAATGCTCAAGAAACGTGCCGAAGCCGAATTTGCGGCCGCAGAAAAAGCGCTCGCCGCAGCGGAGCAGGCCAAGGTTCGGGCCGAGGATCGCAAGCAGAAGGCCGCAGCCAAGGCCGCGGATCTCGCAGCGCAATTCGAGGCCGCCAAAGCAGAAACACAGCCGAAGCTCGACGCAATCGCCGCGACAAAGGACGCCGCCAAGGCGGCGGAAAGGAAAAGAGCCGAAACAGCGAAAGCGGCGAGCGACGCAAAGCTCGCCCTCGAACCGGTCTCGATTTACATCAGCCGCGCAACAAAAAAACTTTACGTTCGGCGCAACACGCATAAGCCGGCGCGGGACGGCGGCGGCGAGGTGTTCGACACGAGCATCGAGGTTCCCGTCACGATCAGCAATCCCGACAAGCGAATCGGTACGCATGTGTTCACGGCGATGGCGAAGAGCGGCGCGGGTCTGCGCTGGACGGCAGTCTCAATCGAAAACGAAGACGGCGCTAAGAGCGCGCTCGACCGAATCACCATTCCGAAGGAGGTACTCGATCGCATCGCGCCGACCGCGTTGCCGCGATCCTCGATCATCATTTCGGACGAGCCGCTGAGCCGGGAGACCAATTACCGCACCGAGTTCGTCGTGGTGTTGAGCGACCAACCGCAAGGCGGCTTCATAACGCGCAAACCCACGCCCAAAGATCCTATCGAAGACTTTCGAGGCGGCGGTTTCCTCGGATTCTTGTTCGGGCAACCCCCCGTTGACAATACGCGCGCACGCGGCCGCTATTCTCGTCAGGGCCAACGGGACAACTGGTAAACACGCACACCGCACGAAAAACGCGGCGACGAAGCCAGCTAGCTGGGCGTCCTAAATATCCGATTATTCTGGCGCACCCGAGAGGATTCGAACCTCTGACCTCTGCCTTCGGAGGGCAGCGCTCTATCCAGCTGAGCTACGGGTGCAGTGCCGGTGACTTACCCGATCAAACAGCCGAGTTCAACGAGCCGCAAAATGCGGCTCGTTTCGCGGTTTGCGATCGCTTGATCAGCGCGGCGCGCGCTTCGCCAAAATCCGCTGCAAGGTGCGGCGGTGCATGTTGAGCCGCCGCGCGGTCTCCGAAACGTTGCGGCCGCA
>JAJPHK010000107.1 GCA_021325315.1 Alphaproteobacteria bacterium | reverse complement strand
CCGGCCATGACGATGTCAGTGCTACCGCCGAATCCCCGCCATCAGCCGCCCGTCGGCGCTCCTACCGAGCGCCTGCAGCGCCTTTGCGGCGATCGCCTTCGCATCCAAGCCGGCCGAGGCGTATTGCGCGGCAGGGGTGTCGTGATCGATGAAGACGTCGGGCAGCACCATGGTGCGCACCTTCAGGCCCTGATCGAGCACGCCGTTTCTCGCCAGGCATTCGAGGACGTGGCTGCCGAAACCGCCAATGGCTCCCTCCTCGACGGTGAGCAGCACCTCATGCGAGCGAGCAAGGCGCAGAACGAGATCGGTATCGAGCGGCTTTGCGAAGCGCGCGTCCGCCACCGTGGCCGAAAGGCCGTGTGCGGCGAGATCGTCGGCGGCCTTGAAGCATTCCGAAAGCCGGGCGCCGAAATTCAAGATCGCGAGCGAATTCCCTTCGCGCAGAATGCGCCCGCGGCCGATCTCCAGGGGTTTGCCCTCGGCAGGCAGCACGACGCCCCTTCCCTCGCCGCGCGGGAAGCGGAAAGCCGAAGGGCGATCGTCGATCGCGGCCGCCGTCGCGACCATGTGCACGAGCTCCGCCTCGTCCGACGCCGCCATCAGTACGAAATCCGGGAGACAAGTGAGGAACGCGACATCGTAAGAGCCCGCGTGGGTCGCGCCGTCGGCGCCGACGAGCCCGGCACGGTCGATCGCAAAGCGCACGGGAAGCTTCTGCAATGCGACGTCATGCACCACCTGGTCATAGGCGCGCTGCAGGAAGGTCGAATAAATGGCCGCGAAAGGTTTGAGACCTTCGGTCGCCATGCCGGCCGCGAAAGTGACGGCGTGCTGCTCGGCGATACCGACATCGAACGTGCGGTGAGGAAATTTTTTTTCGAAGAGATCGAGCCCCGTGCCGGACGGCATCGCCGCCGTGATCGCGACGATCTTGTCGTCCTTCTTCGCTTCCTTGATGAGGCTTTCGGCAAAGACCTTGGTGTAGGACGGCGCGCCGCCCTTCGACTTCACCTGCGCGCCGGTCGCGACGTCGAATTTGACGACGCCGTGGTACTTGTCGTCGGAGGCTTCCGCCGGCGGATAGCCATGGCCCTTCTTCGTGACAACGTGGACGAGCGCCGGCCGGTCCTCGTTGTTCTTCACGTTCCGGAGCACCGGAAGCAGATGATTGAGATTGTGACCGTCGATCGGCCCGACATAGTCGAAACCGAGCTCCTCGAAGAGCGTGCCGCCGGTCACGAGACCGACCGTATGCTCGAAGGCGCGATTGAAAAACCGCGTTACGCGCTTCGGCAGATATTGCGAGACGAAGTCCCAGACGCTCCGGATCCGCGAGAAGGTGCGGCCGGAGAACCGGCGCGCGAGATAGGCGGACATCGCGCCGACGGGCGGCGCGATCGACATGTCGTTGTCGTTCAGAATCACGATCAGGCGCGTCTTGCTTGCGCCGGCGTTGTTCATCGCCTCATACGCCATGCCGGCGGAGAGTGAGCCGTCGCCGATCACGCAGACGACGTTGAAATCCTTGCCTTCGAGGTCGCGGGCGATCGCGATGCCGAGACCCGCGGAGATCGAGGTCGAGGCATGCGCCGCGCCGAAGACGTCGTATTCGCTTTCGGAGCGCCGGGTGAAGCCGGAAAGCCCGCCGCCCTGCCGCAGCGTGCGGATACGGTCGCGGCGGCCGGTGATGATCTTGTGCGGATAGGTCTGATGGCCGACGTCCCACACGATCTTGTCGCGCGGCGTATCGAACACGTAATGGAGCGCCACGGTGAGCTCCACGACGCCGAGCCCCGCGCCGAGATGGCCGCCGGTGACGGAGACAGCGTCGATCGTTTCCTGCCGGAGCTCGTCGGCAAGCTGCCTGAGCTGCGAAGGCTTTAACTTGCGCAGATCGGCGGGGATTTTGACTTTGTCGAGCAGCGGCGTTTCTACGGGCACGGGATTTTTCTATTGCACTGAATTGGCTTGCAGATTTGCACAATGTAGCGAGCGGTGCAACGCGCGGCCATAACCGTTTTAATTGAACTTCCGTCACAAACGATTGCCGCGGCCTTCCACAACCGGAAGGCTTGCCAGCGCCTCACATCACTCCGGCAAGGGAATGAATTCGGAGTCGCCCGGCACGGCCTCGAAACGGCCCGCTTTCCAGTCGGCTTTTGCCTGCTCGATACGTTCTTTTCGTGACGAGACGAAATTCCACCAAATGTAGCGCGGGCCGTCCATCGCGGCGCCGCCGAGCATGACGATGCGCGCCGGTTGCGCCGCGCGGACGGTGATCCTGTCGCCGGGCTTGAAGACGAGCAGCCTTCCCTCCTGGAATTTATCGCCCGCGATCTCGATTTCGCCGGAGACGATATAGACCGCGCGCTCCTCGTAACCGGCATCGAGCGGGACGCTCGCGCCCGCTTCGAGCGCCACGTCGGCAAAGAACGTGTCGTGGAGCGTTTTTACGGGCGAGCGCACGCCGAACATGGTTCCGGCGACGATGCGTGCCGACTTCCCTTCCCCGTTTACGAGCGGGAGCTGCGCCTGGTCATAATGCGCGAAGGCAGGGTCAATTTCCTCGGCTGCTTTCGGCAACGCCACCCAGCACTGCAAACCGTGCAGCGGCTCGCCGCCGTTGCGGTGGTCGGGCGCCGTGCGCTCGGAATGCGCGATGCCTTTTCCGGCCGTCATCCAGTTCACGTCGCCGGGGCAGATGGGCACGTCGCTGCCGAGGCTGTCCTTGTGCACGATCTCGCCCTTGAACAAGTAGGTCACGGTCGCAAGCCCGATATGCGGATGCGGCCGCACATCGACGCCGTGTCCGGCCTTGAATTCGGTCGGCCCCATGTGATCGAGGAAGGTGAACGGACCGACCATGCGGCGGCGCGAGGAAGGAAGCGCGCGGCGCACGGTGAAATCGCCGAGATCGGCGGTGCGCGGCACGACCACGAGATCGATCGCGTCGCAGGAAGGCGCGTCGCCCAGTTTGGGATCTTCTGCCGGGAAGAAGCTAATGGCTCGCTCCACTTTTATTCCGTCATGCCCGCATTTATTGCGGGCATCCACGCCTTACTTTTCGGAAAAGAAAAACGTGGATGGCCGGGACAAGCCCGGCCATGACGTAGAATTACTTCCCGTCGAGCGGCTCGGTGCCCGTGGCCTTGCCTTTGGCGTCGCGGGTGATTTTTTCGACACGCGCCTCGGCTTCGGCGAGAAGCGCATCGCAACGCTTCTTCAGCGCCTCGCCGCGCTCGTAAATCTTGATGGATTCCTCGAGGGCAACGTCGCCTTTTTCAAGTCGCTGCACGATCTGCTCGAGCTCGGAAAGCGCCTTCTCGAAGGGGAGCGCGGTCACGTCGGAAAAATTTTCTTTTTCTTTCGCCATCACTTGATCCGTTATCCTGCCTTCATCAATTCGTTCACATGCGCCGCGACGGAAAGCGCGAGTCCTTGCAGATCGTAGCCGCCTTCGAGCACGGACACCACGCGGCCTTTTGCGTGCTTGTCGGCGATGTCCATGAGCTTTTGTGTCACCCAGGCGAAATCGGATTCGACAAGATTGATGTTCGCCAAGGGATCCCGCGTATGCGCGTCGAAGCCCGCCGAGACGATGACAAGGTCGGGTTTGAATTCGTTGAGCCGCGGAAGAATGCGGCTCTCGACCGCCTCGCGAAATTGCGTGCCGTTGTCGCCGGGGGAAAGCGGCGCATTGACGACGGTATTCTTCGCGCCGGTCTCGGTCTTCGCGCCGGTGCCGGGATAGAGCGGCATCTGGTGCGTCGAGCAATACATGACGGAAGGATCGGACCAGAAAATTTCCTGGCTGCCGTTGCCGTGATGCACGTCGAAATCGACGATCGCGACGCGCTCGGCGCCGTGCTTCGCCTGCGCGTGGCGCGCGGCGATCGCGGCGTTGTTGAAAAAGCAGAAGCCCATCGCGGTCACGGTTTCGGCGTGATGGCCGGGCGGACGCATGGCGACGAAGGCGTTCTTCGCCTTTCCCTGCATGACCTCGTCCACCGCCTGGCAGGCGCCGCCCGCCGCGCGCACGATCGGCTCCCAGCTTCCGTGCGAGAGCGAAGTGTCGCCGTCGACATGGGCGAGATGGCCCGCTTCGGGAATCGCGCGCTCGATCGCGTCGTAATAGTCGGCGGGATGAACGCGCAGCACCGCCTCGCGCGAGACCCGCTCCGGCGTCTTGCGGACGAGCTTCTTGAAGCGCTCGTCGGACAAAACCTTTTCGACCGCGCGCAGCCGGTCGGGGCGCTCGGGATGGCCGGCGGGGACTTCGTGCCGAAGGCAGGATTCGTGCGTGTAGAGGAGTGTCGTCATTAACCGAATTTAAGCGAGCGGGCGGCAATATGCCAGCTTGGGCAAGCAAGCCGCCCCATTGCCCGCGCCTTCACGCAAATTTTCTCGCCCGGTTCCTTGAACTGAGATGGCACTTGAAGCCGCGCCTCCGCCCCAGAAAAAGCGGAGTCGGACGAGAGGGATGAATCCGGAAAATCCATGCCCAGGTGAGCTTCAAGCGATACATGAACGGGCAAAAAGACTTGTTAAAGTACTTTAACTCGAATCATTTGAAGGCCTTGGGGATGATCCTTCGCACGCTTTGGGTGGCGCTGGTTCTGGGGCTGATCGTGCTCCCCGTCCGCGCCCAGCCGATCCAGATCGTCGCCTTCGGCGACAGCAATACCGCGGGTTTCCGGGTGCTCTCGAAGAACGCCTACCCGGCGCAGCTTGAGCGCGCGCTGCGCGAGCGCGGCTACGACGTGCATGTCATCAACAGCGGCGTCTCGGGCGAGACCTCGGGAATGGGGCTCCGGCGCTTCGACAAGGCGATCCCGGCCGGCACGAATGTCGCGATCGTCTATTTCGGCAGGAACGACGTGCGCTGGGGCATCGAGCCGAAAAAGATCCGCGCCAATATCGACGCGATCCTGAAGAAGCTGCGCGAGCGCAACATCCGCGTGCTCCTGATCGGGCTGCGCACGCTCGACCTCTCGCAGGTCGCGGCGGAAAACGGCGCGCTCTACTACCCGGATTTCTTCGTCGGGGTCGCGAAGGACGGCGACAAGGATCCGCAATACACGCTCCTGTTCGATCCGATCCAGCACCTCAACACGAAGGGCTACGCGGTCGTCGTGCAGAACCTGCTTCCGTATGTCGAGGCGCTCTTGCAGCCGGAGCCGCCGCAGATTCCGCTGCCGCAAAATCCGTCGCCGATCAGCGTGGCGCGCTGATTATTTCCGCGGACCGAGGGTGACGCCGTTCGGCGGCGGGCGGTCGTCCGGCACGAAAAAATCCGGGGCGAGCGGCGAGTCCGGCGTGATGCGATACTGCTCGAAGTCGGTGACGCCCTCGGAGGCAAGAAACGTATCGTCGATCAGAAAATTGCCGGTGAACTCGCGCGCGGGTTTGTGAAAGATTCGATAAGCGGCGTCGGCAATGATCTCGGGCTTCCTGCTCATCTTCATCACCTTGTCGCCGCCGAGCAGATTTTCGATGGCCGCCGTCGCGATCGTGGTGCGCGGCCAGAGCGCGTTCACCGCGATCCCCTTCGGGCGCAATTCGCCCGCAAGGCCCAGCACCACCATGCTCATGCCGAACTTCGCCATGGTGTAGCCGGTATGCCCGGCGAACCACTTCTCCTTCATGTCGAGGGGCGGCGACATCATCATGATGTGCGGGTTCGCCGCCTTCTCCAAGTAAGGGATCGCGAATTTCGAAACCATGAAGGTGCCGCGCGCATTCACCTGATGCATGAGGTCGAAGCGCTTCATCTCGATCTGTTGCACCGGCGCGAGGTTGATCGCGGAGGCGTTGTTCACGACGATGTCGATGCCGCCGAATTTCTGCGCGGTTTGCGCGAGCGCGCTTTTCACCGATTCCTCGTCGCGCACGTCGCAGACGATGGCGAGCGCCTTGCCGCCGGCCCTCCCGATTTCATCCGCGGCCGTATAGATCGTGCCTTTGAGTTTCGGATTGGGCTGATCCGTTTTCGCGGCGATTGCGATATTGGCGCCGTCCTTCGCCGCCTTTAACGCAATTGCAAGCCCGATGCCGCGCGAGGCGCCGGTGACGAAGAGGGTTTTTCCTTTCAGCGACATGACAGCGTCTCAGCCTCCCCTCTTGTCATTACCGGGCCGTCGCGCCCGGCGAACGAAGTGAGCCGTTTGGCGCGACGAGACCCGGTAATCTATGAAAGTGCGCGGCATACTCGGAAAGCCATTATGGATCACCGGGTCTCACAGCGTCAGCCGCTCACGCTTCGCGTTCGCGGGACGCTGCGGCCCGGTGATGACAGGAAGGGGCGACACGTCAGACCGCGAGCGCGATTTCGGAATTGAGCACGGATTCGCCGCCCGCGAGCACCACGGGCTCGAGCCCGTGCACGGCGGGCAGTAAATTCTCCGCAAAGAAGCGCGCGGTCTCGATCCGCGCTGCGTGCGCGGGGTCAGTGCCGCCGCCCGCCTTCGCGGCAGCCGAAGCGAGCGCCACCTCCGCGAGATAGGCCGCGCCCGCAACGAGGCCAAAGAGACGCAGATACGGCGTCGCGCCCGCGAGCGCGCAGGCGGGCTTCTTGGGAAGCGTCTCGAAGAGATAACGCGAGGTCTTTTCCAGCGAAGCAAGCGCCTCGTCGAGGCGCGCCGCCGTCACGCCGAAGGATTCCTTGGAGGCTTTCACGCGCGTGGAGATCGCGTGATAGCCCGCGAGCATGCGCTTCAGGGTCTCGCCGCCGGACTGGCCGATCTTGCGCGTGACAAGATCGATCGACTGGATGCCGTTCGTGCCCTCATAGATCGCGGTGATGCGCGCGTCGCGATAATGCTGCGCGGCGCCCGTCTCCTCGATGAAGCCCATGCCGCCGTGCACCTGCACGCCGAGCGAGGCGACTTCGATGCCGGCGTCGGTAGAGAAGGCCTTCGCAATCGGCGTGAGGAGATTTCCCTCCTCGAAGGCGGCTTTCCGTTCCGCCGGATCCTTGAGCAACTTTGCGCAATCGAGCGCGTCGGCGCATTTCAGCGAGATCGCGCGCGAAGCGGAGGTGAGCGCGCGCATGGTCATCAGCATGCGCTTCACATCGGGGTGCTCGATGATCGGCACCATGCCGCCATTCGGGCTCATGCCCTGCCCCTGCTTGCGCTCGCGGGCGTAAGCGAAAGCCTGCTGCATCGCGCGCTCGGCGATCGCGACGCCCTGAATGCCGACTCCGAGCCGAGCGTTGTTCATCATCGTGAACATGCAGGCGAGGCCCTTGTTCTCTTCGCCGACGAGATAGCCGACCGCGCCGTCATGATCGCCATAGACCATCACGCAGGTGGGCGATGCGTGAATGCCCATCTTGTGCTCGACGCTCGCCGCGCGAAGGTCATTGCGCTGCCCGAGCGTGCCATCGTCCTTGACGAGAAATTTCGGCACGAGGAAGAGCGAAATCCCCTTGGTGCCGGGCGGCGCATCGGGAAGCCGCGCGAGCACGAAATGCACGATATTGTCGGTCATGTCGTGCTCGCCGTAGCTGATGAAGATTTTCTGCCCCTTCAGGCGATAGGTTCCATCCCCCTGCTTCACCGCGCGGGTGCGCAATTGCGAGAGATCCGAGCCCGCCTGCGGCTCGGTGAGCTGCATCGTGCCCGTCCATTCGCCGGAGACGAGCTTGGCGAGATATTTTTTCTTAAGCGGCTCGGACGCGTGCGCGTGCATCGCCTCGATCGCGGCGGTCGTCAAAAGCGGTCCGAGCGCCCAGGACATCGCGGCGGAGGTCCAGTATTCCGCGCAGGCCATGTTGATGATGTTCGGGAGCCCCTGCCCGCCATATTCCACGGGCGCGGCCAGCCCCTGCCAGCCGGCCTCGCACCAGGCCTTGTAGGTTTCCTTCCAGCCCTTCGGCATGCGCACGACGCCGTTCTCGAACTTTGTTCCTTCGACGTCGCCGACGCGGTTCAAGGGCGCGATCTTTTCGCCCGCGAATTTTCCGGCTTCTTCCAGCACCGATTTCACGAGATCGGGCGAGACGTCGGCGGCGCCCTGGCCGGAGAAACGCTTCAGGTTCGTGCAGTTTTCGAGGAAAAACAGCGTTTCGTCGACGGGCGCGGAATAGCTCATGGAAACCTCTACTTCTGCCGTCCGGTGATTTTCGCTAGAGCATGACCCCGGAAAGTCAATACGGTTCGGCGACACAAGAGTGGGCGCGCGCACAAGGAACGTCAACGTGACGACAAAACCGGAATCCGTAACGTCAACGCGCCGGATGCTCGCCGATGCGGCCGGAATCGCGGAAGCCGCGGCGGTGCTCGCTTCGGGAGGTCTGGTCGCGTTTCCGACCGAGACGGTCTACGGCCTCGGCGCGGACGCGACGAACGCGGCTGCCGTCGCGAAACTCTATGCCGCCAAAGGACGGCCCTCGTTCAATCCGCTGATCGCGCATGTCGCCGACGTTCCCGCGGCGAAACGCGCCGGGCATTTCAATGCGCTCGCGATGGCGCTCGCGACAAAATTCTGGCCGGGGCCGCTCACGCTTGTGATGCCGGCGACGGAACTCGTTTGCGATCTCGCGCGGGCGGGGCTCGATACCGTAGGCCTGCGCGTGCCCGCACACCCCGCCGCGCAGAAAATGCTCTCGACGTTCGGCAAGCCGGTCGCGGCACCAAGCGCGAACCGCTCCGGGCACGTTTCACCGACCGCGGCCGAACATGTGCTCGCGGATCTCGCCGGAAAAATCGATTTCGTGCTCGACGGGGGCGCCACGCCGCTCGGGCTCGAATCGACGATCATCGATTGTTCGAGCGACGTCCCGCGCCTCTTGCGTGCGGGCGGCGTGCCGCGCGAGGAAATCGAGAAGGCGCTTGGGCAGAAAATCGAGATTGCAGAAAACGGCGACACGCATGCGCCCGCTTCGCCCGGCCGGCTTGCCTCGCATTACGCTACGCGCGCGAAGCTTCGCCTGAACGCGCGCGAGGTGATGGCGGGAGAAGCGTTGCTCGCCTTCGGCGAGCCGCTGCCGCGCGATGCCGAGCGCGCGGTGCTCACGCTCAATCTTTCGCATCGCGCCGATCTCGTCGAAGCCGCCGCGAATTTGTTCGCCTATATGCGCGCGATGGACGAAGCGGGCGTGTCGACGATTGCGGTGGCACCCATTCCGCAGACGGGCCTCGGGGAGGCGATCAACGACCGGCTCATGCGCGCGGCGGCGCCGAGGGGGTAAGCTGTG
>JAJPHK010000120.1 GCA_021325315.1 Alphaproteobacteria bacterium | reverse complement strand
TGGATCGTTCTCGGAATCATCGGCTTTCTCATTCTCTCGATTATCTTCGTCTACAACGGCCTCGTGACGCTGCGGCAACGGGTGAACCAGTCCTTTGCCGACATCGATGTGCAGCTCAAGCAGCGCCACGATCTCATCCCGAATCTCGTCGAAACCGTGAAAGGCTATGCGGGTCACGAACGCGGCACGCTCGAAGCGGTCATTCAAGCGCGCAATGCTGCGGTGAACGCGAAAACGCCCGGCGATGTCGCCGCCGCCGAAAACCAGCTCACCGGCGCGATCCGCGGATTGCTGGCGCTGGCCGAGTCCTACCCGGACCTGAAAGCGAGCGCGAACTTCCAGGAGTTGCAGACGGAGCTTTCCGATTTGGAGAACAAGATCGCCGCGTCGCGCCGCTTCTTCAACAACGCGGTGCAGGAATACAACACCGGCATCCAGCGTTTCCCGGCGGCGCTCTTTGCGGGCATGCTCGGCTTCACCGAGAAACAGTTCTTCGACCTCGGCGACACCCGCGCGACCTACGAGCAAGCACCCACGGTGAAGTTCTAATTCATCCTGGCGGACGGCTCGCACCGCCCGCTTTTTCGGAGAGAGACGGGCATGGCGGCCTACGGACTCTACTCGCATATCCGCGCGAACAAGATCCGCTCGCTCTTCCTGCTCGCGGGCCTGTTCCTGCTCGTCTATGTGATGGTCTTCGCCGGCGCGCTCGTCGCCGAGGCCTGGCTGCACGGCAATTATCCGCTCGATACCATCGTGCTGCTGGCAAAGCGCGACCTCGTGCAGGCGATTCCCTATGCGACCGTGGGCGCAGCGATCTGGATCGCGATTGCGTATTTTTTCAATCAGAACATGATCGATGCGGTGACGGACTCGGAATCCGTCACCCGCCGGGAAGAGCCGCGCCTCTATAATATTCTCGAAAATCTCTGCATCTCGCGCGGCATTCCGATGCCGAAGCTCAAGATCATGGACTCTGACGCGCTGAACGCCTTCGCAAGCGGCATGAACCGGCGGCAATACTCCATCACGGTGACCACCGGGCTCCTGAACCGGCTGAACGATCAGGAAATCGAAGCCGTGCTCGGGCACGAGCTCACGCACATCCGGAACGGCGACGTGCAGATGATGGTCGTCGCCATGATCATCGCGGGCGCCGTGTCGTTTTTCGGCGAGCTTTTGTTCCGGATGTTCATGAGCGGCGGCTTCCGCTATCGCTCCTCGGACGAGCGCAAAGGCGGCGGCGCGGCCGCGGCGATCGCGATCGCAATTGCGCTGATTATTGTGTCATGGCTCCTGTCCATCGTCGTCCGGCTCGCCCTTTCGCGCTCGCGCGAATATCTCGCCGACGCCGGCTCCGTGGAGCTCACCAAAAATCCCGACGCCATGATTTCGGCGCTCCGCAGGATCGAGGGCCGCGGCGAGCTTCCGGGCTCGCCTTCCGGCATCATGGAAATGTGCGTCGACAACCCGCGCACGGGGTTTTCCGATTTGTTCGCGACCCATCCTTCGGTCGAAAGCCGCATCTACAAGCTCGTCACGCTCGCGGGCGGCCACGATCCGGGGCCGATCGCGCTTCCGCCGCTCGATGACGAGGAAAGCGACGAGATCGAGCCCGACGAGCGCCCGCAAATTCCCCAGGATCGCTCGGATGACAAGCCGAACCCCTGGGGCGACCCGCCGCCGCAACGAGCGCCGCGGCCGCAGCAGGGGCCGTGGGGATGAGAATAGAAATCTTACCTCTACTTATCATGGCCAAGATCGTCACATAGAGGAATAAATGTACAGACTACGTCAAATAATACCCAGAAACGTGTAGATGCCGGCAAGCGCGCTATGCCGGGACCACGTCCGATGTTCAAGAAAGAAGCTGCTAGGGCAGCAAAACGCCTGAAGCGTAAAAAGCGCAAGGAAAAATGGGCCGGTTGGTACCCGTAAAATACTCGTAGCGCCCCGGGCAAATTGACCAAGTATCCAACAGCTGGTGCTGTAGGGAGAGTTCGCTAAACGCAAGATTCGTCATGGCCGGGCTTGTCCCGGCCATCCACGTCTTTACGGTGATTCATAAAAGTAAGGCGTGGATGCCCGGCACAAGGCCGGGCATGACAGGAAATGTCAGAGCGCCTTGACGATGTTCTCGACCATCTTCTTCGCGTCGGCGAACAGCATCATCGTGTTGTCGCGGAAAAAGAGCTCGTTCTCGACGCCGGCATAGCCGGAGCCCATGCCGCGCTTCACGAAGAGCACCGTCTTCGCCTTCTCGACGTCGAGCACCGGCATGCCGAAGATCGGCGATTTTGGATCGGTCTTCGCGGCGGGGTTCGTCACGTCGTTCGCGCCGATGACGAAGGCAACGTCCGCCTGCGCGAATTCCGAGTTGATGTCCTCGAGCTCAAAGACTTCGTCGTAAGGCACGTTCGCTTCAGCAAGCAGCACGTTCATGTGTCCCGGCATGCGGCCCGCGACCGGATGGATCGCGTATTTGATCTCGACGCCTTCGGCTTTCAGCTTGTCGGCCATTTCGCGGAGCGCGTGCTGCGCTTGCGCCACCGCCATGCCGTAACCCGGCACGATGATCACCTTCGACGCGTTCTTCATGATGAAGGCGGCGTCGTCCGCCGAGCCCTGCTTCACCGGCCGCGTCTCGGCCTTGCCGCCCGCGCCCGAAGTCTCGCCGCCGAAGCCGCCGAGGATCACGGAGATGAAGCTGCGGTTCATGCCCTTGCACATGATGTAGGAAAGGATCGCGCCGGAGGAGCCGACGAGCGCGCCGGTGACGATCAGCGCGGTGTTCCCCAGCGTGAAGCCGATGCCCGCCGCCGCCCAGCCCGAATACGAGTTCAGCATGGAGATCACGACCGGCATGTCCGCGCCGCCGATCGGGATGATGATGAGAACGCCCAAGAGAAGCGCGAGGCCGGTGACGATCCAGAAATCGAGATGGCTTTGCGAGACGAAGAAGCCGTAGATGAAGAAAATAAGCGCCAAGCCCAGCGCAATATTGATGATGTGGCGGCCGGGCAGCATGATCGGCGCGCCGCTCATGCGGCCGGAGAGCTTCAAAAACGCGATCACCGAGCCGGTGAAGGTCAAGGCGCCGATCGCGACGCCGAGCGACATCTCGATGATGCTCTGGCCGTGGATATGGCCAGGCGTGCCGATGCCGAAGGCGGAAGGCGCGTAGAGCGCGCCGGCCGCGACCAGAACCGCCGCCATGCCGACGAGCGAATGGAAAGCCGCGACGAGTTGCGGCATCGCCGTCATCGCGATCCGCCGCGCGACCACCGCGCCGATCAGGCCGCCGATCGCAAGTCCGCCCGCGACCAGGCCCCAGCCGATCGGGCTCGAAGGCGGCGAGGCGGCGAGCGTCGTGCCGATCGCGATCGCCATGCCGAGCATGCCGAACAGATTGCCCTGACGCGACGTTTCCGGGCTCGAAAGCCCGCGCAGCGCGAGGATAAAGAGAACGCCCGCGGCGAGGTAAAGAAGCGCGACGATGTTGCCGGTCATAGGAGCCATCCGTTGTCTTCCCTCTCCCCGGCGGGGAGAGGGTGGCGAGCAGCGTAGCTGCGAGCCGGGTGAGGGGGCTCAGCTCTTTCGCTCGGTCCGTACCCCCTCACCCGCCCTCGCTTCGCTCGGACGACCTCTCCCCCGCGGGGAGAGGTGACAAGAAAAATCGCTTCGGAAGCCATCGTCACTTCTTTTTCTTCTGGTACATCGACAGCATGCGCTGCGTGACCAGGAAGCCGCCGAAGATGTTCACCGAGGCGAACACGAGCGCGACGAAGCCGAGTCCCCTCGCCCACCAGGTCGCGTTCTCGTCGCCCGCGAGCGATACGCCGACCGCGAGCAAAGCGCCGACCACGATCACCGACGAAATCGCGTTCGTCACCGACATCAAGGGCGTGTGCAGCGCCGGCGTCACCGACCAAACCACGTAGTAGCCGACGAACACCGCCAGCACGAAAATCGAAAGCCGGAATACGAACGGATCGACCACCGCCATTTCGCCCATCACGCGGCCCCCTTCGGCTTGAAATTCGGATGCACCACGGCGCCGTCCTTCGTCAGCAGCGTCGCCTTCACGATCTCGTCGTCCCACGGAACGTTCAATTGCTTGTCCTTGATCAGGACGTCGAGGAAAGCGACCAAGTTCTTCGCGTAGAGCCCGGATGAAGTCGCGGCCAAGCGGCCGGCGACATTCAGGTGGCCGACGATCTTCACGCCGTTATGTTCGGCGATCTTGCCGGGCTGCGCGAGCTCGCAATTGCCGCCGCGCTCGACAGCGAGATCCACGATCACAGAACCGGGGCGCATGGATTCCACCATCGCTTTCGTAATCAGCTTCGGCGCCGGGCGGCCGGGGATCAGCGCAGTCGTAATCACGATGTCCTGCTTGGCGATATGCGAGGCGACGAGCTCGGCCTGCTTGGCCTGATATTCTTTCGACATTTCCTTGGCGTAGCCGCCGGCGGTCTCCGCCTGCTTGAATTCCTCGTCCTCGACCGCGACGAATTTCGCACCTAACGATTCAACCTGCTCTTTCGTCGCGGGCCGCACGTCGGTCGCGGTCACGATTGCGCCGAGGCGCCGCGCGGTCGCGATCGCCTGCAGCCCGGCGACGCCGACGCCCATGATGAAGGCGCGCGCGGCGGGCACGGTGCCCGCGGGCGTCATCATCATCGGCAGCGCCCGGCCGTATTCGTAAGCCGCGTCGATCACCGCGCGATAGCCCGCAATGTTGGCTTGCGACGAGAGAACGTCCATCACCTGCGCGCGGGTAATTCGCGGCATCAATTCCATCGCGAAGGCGGAAACCTTCGCGTTCGCCAGATCCGCGAGCGCCGCGTCGTTGCCGTAGGGATCCATGATCGCGACGACGACCGAACCCGCCTTGTAATTCGAAAGCTCCGCCTTCGAAGGCCTCCGCACCTTCAAGACGATATCGGCGTTCGAAGCGTCCTTGGCGGAAACGATCTTGG
>JAJPHK010000021.1 GCA_021325315.1 Alphaproteobacteria bacterium | reverse complement strand
GCTCGGCGAAGCCGATCTGTGGATGACGATGTGCGCTGCGAGATGGCGCGAAGTTCATGAACTAGCTCTCTCTTTTAGAGGGAGAGTTCCGCTGCGGCAACTTGCCACGCGACTCTTTGGCCATCGCTGAATAGGGTCGGCCTTCATCCTCGAAGGGGAACGCAGGGCGTCACGCTCACGCGTGAGGAAATGAGTTTGACGAAGTTTAGCGAACACAAACGCGATTATTACGGCGGCGCGCTGATGATGTTCATCGGTCTCGGCGCCATCCTCGAAGGCCAGCGTTACGGCATCGGCACGCTCACCCGGATGGGCCCGGGGTTTTTCCCGGTCGCGCTCGGCGGCGTGCTGATTTTTATCGGCATCCTGATCGCGGGGAGCGCCTATCTTTCCAGCGAGCCCGATCACGAGAATTTTCTCCCGGCCCAGCCGCAATGGTTCGCCTGGGCCTGCATTATCGCCTCGCCGATCGCCTTCATGGTGCTCGGCGAATATGGCGGGCTGCTGCCCGCGACTTTCGCCTGCGTCTTCATCGCGGCGGTCGGCGATAAGGAAACGACGCTGAAACAGGCTCTCGGCCTCTCCGCCTTCATCACGGTGCTCGGCATCGTGCTGTTCACGCTTCTGCTGAAGATCCCCTTCCCGGTCATTCGCGGGGTGTGGCTGTGATCGAGACCGCGCTCACCGACCTCGCTTACGGCTTCGGCGTTGCGCTCGAGCCGCAGAACGTCATGTGGTGCTTCCTCGGCGTGTTCGTCGGGAACATGGTCGGCGTGCTGCCGGGGCTCGGGCCGATCGCGACGATCTCGATTCTCCTGCCGCTCACTTTCGCGATGAAGCCGGTGGCGGCGATTTTGATGCTCTCCGGCGTCTTTTACGGCGCGCAATATGGCGGCGCGATCTGCTCGATCCTCCTGAACCTCCCCTGCCATCCGCCGCATGCGGTGACCTGTCTCGACGGTTTTCCGATGACGCAACAAGGGCGCGGCGGTGTCGCGCTGGGCGTGACCGTCATCGGCTCGTTCATCGGCGCTTCCTTCGGCATCACCGAGATGGTGTTCCTCGCGCCGTTTCTCGTGGAAGTCGCGCTGAAATTCGGCCCAGCGGAAATCTGCTCGCTGATGCTCCTCGGGTTGCTCGCGGGCTCCACGCTCGCGCGCGGCTCGCCCTTGAAAGGCGTTGCGATGACCGTGCTCGGCCTGATGATCGGTATTGTCGGCTCCGACATCCAGACCGGCATTCCGCGCTTCAACTTCGGCCTGATCCAGCTCGCGGACGGAATCGAGATCGCGGCGCTCGCGCTCGGGCTTTTCGGCATCGCCGAGTTCATGAACAGCGTGAACCAGGTCGCGAAGGTCGACACGAAATATTCCAATGTCCGCATCCGCGACATGCGGCCCTCGAAGAAGGACTTGAAGGAAGCGTTTCCGGCGATGATCCGCGGCACGCTGGTGGGCTCGCTCTGCGCGCTGATCCCCGGCACGGGGCCGACGATCGCCTCCTTCGTCGCCTACGCCACGGAAAAGAAGATTTCGAAAAATCCCGAGACCTTCGGCCACGGCAACATCAAGGGCGTCGTCTGTCCCGAGACCTCGACGCACTCCTCGGTGCAGGGCGACTTCATCCCGACCATGAGCCTCGGCATTCCGGGCGACGCGGTGATGGCGCTCATTCTGGGCGCGCTGATCATTCAGGGTATCACGCCGGGGCCGTCCTTGATCTCGGAGCATCCGGACATTTTCTGGGGCCTGATCGCGAGCTTCTGGATCGGCAACATTTTGCTCGTGATTTTGAACGTGCCGCTCATTGGGCTCTGGGTGAAGCTTTTGATGATCCCTTACCGCTATCTCTATCCGTCGGCGATGTTCTTCATCTGCATCGGCGTCTACAGCACGAACAACGATCTCTTCCAGGTCGCGGAAGTCTTGTTCCTCGGCGTGGTCGGCTACGTTCTCTTGCGGCTCGGCTTTCATCCCGCGCCCGTGCTCCTCGGCTTCGTGTTGGGGCCGCGTTTCGAAGAGAATTTCCGGCGCGCGATGCTCTTGTCGCGCGGGAGCTTCATGACCTTCATCGAACGGCCGATCAGCGCTGTGTTCATTGCGCTTTGCGTCATTCTCATCGTCGCGCAGGTGATTTTCTATATCCGCCGGCAGCGGAAAACCGCGAGCGAAGCGCGCGTCGCCGACGCGGCGGAAAATCCCGCGGTGCCGGGAGTGGCGGGGGAGTAGCCCTCCATCGTCATGGCCGGGCTTGTCCCGGCCATCCACGCCTTAATGCCTGTCGACGCCCAAAGGCGTGGATGCCCGGCACAAGGCCGGGCATGACAGAATTTTTTTCGCCGTCTGCGCAAATCTTGTCCCTCCGTATTTTTTGAAATCCCAAACACCATCGTCCCCGCGCCCGCGTTTTCACGCGTCCGGAGCATTGCTTTTCTCCCCTTCAGAAAACGAAGGGGCCCGGAGCGCCGTCCGGCGCACCAGTCTTCCGTTTCGCGCCCTTGCGGGGCGCGCACCGCCTGACGGCGGCTCCGGGTCGCGCCAGGCATTTCCTTCCGGCGCGCGGCGATTTCTCGCCCAGGGGCCGTGCTTCCGGGGCCGGCTACAAGGCGGCGTCGGGGGGCCTCGGCGGGGTCCATGCCGCGCACGCGGACAGGGATCTCCCCCGCCCAAGCCGGTCCACGTCCAGCCACTGAAGGCGGCGGGGCCTGTCTTACCCCACGGACGGCTACCTGGGGCGTCCCGGTACCGCGCTCGCGAGGCGCAGCAGCAGGCCGCCGACCCTACCCCGCTTCAAGAACGCCTCTAGAAG
>JAJPHK010000040.1 GCA_021325315.1 Alphaproteobacteria bacterium | reverse complement strand
TTCAGGCGATTAGAAAGTCTCTGAAGATATTGCTCGCATTTTCGGCCAACCTCTGAGGAGGCCGCATTAGCGGCCGTCTCGAAGGACGAGGCCCGAGCATCCCAGATGGATCCTTCGAGGCTCGCAGCTTCGCTGCTCGCAGCTCAGGATGAGGATGCACCAAATCCATCCTGACTACTTTTTCCCCTTCACGTCCTTCACATCCGTGAACTCCACCCCCGGCGCGCGGTCGCGCGTGTAGTCGAGGTCGAACTGGCTCTTCGCGAGAAAGACGAGATCGCCGTCAAGATCGGCCGCGATGGAAGACGATTTTCCGTTCACGAATTCGTCCACTTTTTTCTTGTCCTCGCCGGAAATCCAGCGTGCGAGCTGGAATTCGCTCTGCTCGAACGACACCTCGATATTGTATTCGGCGGAAAGCCGCGCCTTCAGCACATCGAGCTGCAACGGGCCGACAACGCCGACCAAGGCGGGCGAGCCGTCCTGCGGATTGAAGATTTGCACCACGCCCTCCTCCGCCATTTGCTGGAGCGCAGTCTTCAGCTTCTTCGCTTTCATCGCGTCGCCCAGCTTGGTGCGGCGGATGATCTCGGGCGCAAAGCTCGGGACACCAATGAAAGTGAGCTGCTCGCCTTCGGTGAGCGTATCGCCGATGCGGAGAACGCCGTGGTTGGGAATACCGACCACGTCGCCGGCATAGGCTTCGTCGGCGACCGAGCGATCCTGCGCGAAGAAGAATTGCGGCGCGTTCAGGCTCATCTGCTTTCCGGTGCGCGTCTGCTTGACTTTCATGCCGCGCGTGAGCTTGCCGGAGCAGAGCCGCGCGAAGGCAATGCGGTCGCGATGGTTCGGATCCATATTCGCCTGGATCTTGAACACGAAGGCCGTCAATTTCGGCTCTTCGGCGGCAACGGTGCGCGTATCGGCGACCTGCGCGCGCGGCGGCGGCGCCGAGCCACCGATGGCGTCGAGCAAATCCTTCACGCCAAAATTCTTCAGCGCCGAGCCGAAAAAGACGGGCGTGAGATGCCCTTCGAGGAACGAAGCGAGGTCGAATTTCTTGCATGCTTCCCGCACCAGCGCGAGTTCTTCCGAAAGCGCATTCGGCTCGATCGCAGGCCGCGCACTCGCGATCTCCTCGACGCTCATCTTGCGCAGCTCGTTCGTCTTTCCGTCCTCTTCCATCAGGCGGACGGCCTTCGCGTTCAAATCGTAGGTGCCGGCGAAATCGCGCCCGCGACCGATCGGCCAGGTCATGGGCGCGGTGTCGAGCGCGAGCGTCTTTTCGATCTCGTCCAGGAGATCGAACGGATCGCGGCTCTCGCGATCCATCTTGTTGATGAAGGTGACGATGGGGATATCGCGCAGGCGACAGACTTCAAAGAGTTTGCGCGTGCGCGCCTCGATGCCCTTCGCGGCGTCGATCACCATGACGGCGCTATCGACCGCGGTAAGCGTTCGATAGGTGTCCTCGGAAAAGTCCTCGTGGCCGGGCGTGTCGAGCAGATTGAAGACGTGATTGCCGTATTCGAACGTCATCACGGAGGTCACGACCGAGATCCCGCGCTCGCGCTCGATCGCCATCCAGTCCGAACGCGTGGAGCGGCGGTCGCGTTTCGCCTTCACCTGCCCGGCGAGATTGATCGCACCGCCGAAAAGAAGGAGTTTTTCGGTGAGCGTGGTCTTGCCGGCGTCGGGGTGCGAAATGATCGCGAAGGTGCGGCGGCGTTCGACTTCGGCGGCAATCGGCGAGCGCGCCGTGCCGGTATTGTCTTGTCTCAAGGGCTGATTCATGCGGGCATGCGTGTGCCAGCATTGCGCGGCGGGATCAAGATGCGATGACGGCCGCGTGAGAGGGATTTGTGACGCCATCAAACCCCCGCGAAGATCGGCCTTTGTCCGTTGACCCGAAAAACCCTCTTGTTCAGACTTCGCGAGGTCTCTCGGTTTGACGAAAACGCTGCCCGCCGGCTGCTTCACAATCCGAGACCCGGTCGCAGCGGGCACCTTGATGGGAGGCGAGGACATGACCACGGCCCTCAACGAAGAAAAACTGAACGCATTTCTCGGCAAGATGCTCGGCGACATCGGCGCAGCGATGAGCGCCTCGCTGCTTTTGATCGGCGACAAGCTCGGGCTCTATAGGGCGCTCGCCGAAGGCGGCCCGATGACCTCGGCGGAACTTGCGCGAAAGACAGGCACGACGGAGCGTTACGTCCGCGAATGGCTCGCCGCGCAGGCGGCGTCGGGCTATGTCAACTACGACAAGGCAAGCCAGAAATTTTCGATGGAGCCGGAACAAGCAGCGATATTCGCCGACGAAGACAGCCCCGTGTTCCTGGCGGGTGTCGGCAATGTTGTTGCGGCGACGCTGCGCGACGAGCCGCTGATCAGCGAAGCGTTCCGCAGCGGCAAAGGCGTCGGATGGGACAAGCGCAATGAATGTCTGTTCTGCGGCACGGCGCGATTCTTCCGCACCAGCTACAAGCATCATCTGGTGCAGGAATGGCTGCCCGCGCTCGACGGTGTGATCGAAAAATTGAAACGCGGCGCCAAGATCGCGGATATCGGCTGCGGCCATGGCGTATCGACGATCCTGATGGCGCAAGCCTTCCCGAAATCACGTTTCTTCGGCTTTGACTACCATCCGGGCTCGATCACGGAAGCGCAGCGCGCGGCCAATGCGGCCGGGCTCGGCGACCGCGTGAAGTTCGGGGTCTCCACGGCGAAGTCGGTCCCCGCCCAGGCCTATGATCTCGTTTGCTTCTTCGATTGTCTGCACGACATGGGCGATCCGGTGGGTGCGCTCCGGCACGTACGCAGCACAATCGCGTCCGAGGGCACTGTCATGCTGGTCGAGCCGTTCGCCAATGATCGGCTCGAGGACAATTTCAATCCGGTCGGGCGCATCTATTACGCGGCCTCAACGATGATCTGTACGCCCGTCTCGCTCGATCAGGAGGTGGGGCTCGCGCTCGGGGCGCAGGCCGGCGAAGCGCGGCTCCGAAAAGTCGCAGAGGAAGCGGGCTTTTCGCGATTCCGCCGCGCCACGGAGACGCCGTTCAACCTGGTTCTGGAGGCGCGGCCATAGCACGGCGGGAAACGCCGCCTAGGCCCGAATCTCCTGCCGCTGGAAAACGATATAGGCCGCGACGAACAGCATGATCGTCGCGGCAATAAGCCCCACGATCTGCGGCCAGGCGATCAGCAAGCTCTGGCCGAACGGCAGCGGCGCGCCCAATATCGCTCCCTGCAATTGATCGATGAACACCGCGCCGAGCGCCCGCGTCGTGGGCGACAGCACCGCGAGCATCGCTTCGCCAAACAGATTGTTGGGCGACAGCCGAGCGAGCATTTGCTGCCACTCAAGCGTTTCGGGCGTCGGCAAGCCGAGCGCCTCGTAGCGTATATCGGGCGGCGCGATGACGCTCGCGATCGCAGGCGAAAGCATCGGCCAGATCAGCGTGAGCAACAGCCAGATGCCGAGTGCGACGAGCGCCGCGGTCGCGGGCGAGCGAAAAATCACGGAGAGCAGCATCGCGAGCGCCAGCCACACGCCGCCATAGACAATGGCGACGATCAGGAACACAAGCGAGCGCGCGATCTCCTCGCCGCCCGGCGGAACGCCGAGGAAGAGGAGCGCAAGACCGAGCACCAGGAGCCACATGCAAGTGAGCGACACGGCGAGAGTCGCGAGACCCGCGAGGAATTTCCCCATCATGAGCGCATCGCGATAGATCGGCTGCGCCAGGATGCGTGAGAGCGTACGCCGGTTGTATTCGCCGTTGATCGTGTCGAAGCCGAGACCGATCGCCATCAGCGGGATCAGGAATCCGAGAATGGCGACGAACGAAGGCAGCGGCGAGCGCGAAACCGTGAACAACCGCAGGAGCAGGAAGGGGTCCTCCGCCGTGGTGTCACGCAACTGACCGATCGCGCCGTAAAGCGCTGCGAAGGCGGTGAGCACAATGAGCCATTCGAGCACGCGCATGCGCGCGCTCGACAGGTTGTCGGCGAGCTCCTTCAGCACCACCGCGCCGAGCCCCTGCCAGGGCGATCCCTCACGCCGCATCGGGCATCTCCTCCTTCGCCGCCGGCTGGAAACAGCGTGCGTAGATCGCTTCCAGGCTGGGTTCGTCGACCGACAACCGCTTCAAGGAGCCTGCCGCCACGACGACCGCCCGCGCGGCGCCCGGGCGCACGTCGCGGTCGGCTGTCAGCCGATAACGATCGGGAGCCACGGTTTCGACCGCGGTGACCCCGGGCACTGCCGCAAGCTTCCGCTCGAGATCGGTTCCTTCCGCTTCCACCTCCACGACGAAGCCCGCGCCGAGCACCTTGCGCGCGAGTTCCGCGACCGAGCCCATCAGCACGATGCGGCCCGACTGGAAAAGCGCCACGCGATCGCAGACGCGCTGCACCTGATCGAGGAGATGCGACGAGAGCAGCACGGTGACACCCTCCCCGCGCAGTTCGCGGATCAAGTCAAGAAAGTCGGCGGTCGATTGCGGGTCGAGGCCGGACGTCGGCTCGTCGAGAATCGCAATCTCCGCCCGTTTCATGATGATCTCGGCGAGACCCAATCGTTGCCGCATGCCGTGGGAAAAAGTACCTACGCGCTTCTCGGCGACGTCGGAAAGACGCACGCGGGCAAGCGCCTTGGCGATGCGCTCGCGCCGTTCCGCCGAGCCGATCCCCATCAACCGCGCGGTGTAGGCAAGATTCTCGACAGCCGTCAGGTTGTCGTAAAAGCCGATCGAGTCCGGCAGATAGCCGACACGGCGCTTGACGGAGAGCGGCGAACGCATCGGATCCTGTCCGAGCACGTCCACCGAGCCGGCAGAGCGCTCGGTGAGGCCGAGCATCATCAGGATCGTGGTGGTCTTGCCCGAGCCGTTCGGGCCCAGGAGCCCGAACGTTTCTCCCTTGTCCACGGCAAAGTCGATGCCGGCGACGACGGTGGCGCTGCCGTAGCGCTTGGTCAGTCCGTGCGCCGTGATGACCGTGCCCATCACCGCCGGCCATAGCGCGCGATGGCGCCCACCATGATCAGAAGCGCCGCGGCGATCACGCCCGCGCCCGTCATGCCCCAAAGGGTCGAGGTGCTGACGGTGATGCGATATTGCGCCGAAGCGTTCTCGCCGCGCGCGGCGGCGTTGAGCGACACCATATAGTCGCCGGCGAGCGACTTCGCTGTCGGTGTGATCTGCGCCTGCACTTCTTTCTGCTCGCCGGGCGCAAGCCGATCGACCGTCTTCGGCTCGAAGGCGATCTTCCAGCCGCTCGGGCCGGAACCGGAGAGATTGATGTCGTCGGCGGGCGCGCTGCCGGTGTTCGACACCACGACCGGGATGGTGCTTTGCGCGCCTGCCTCGGCGCGAGCGCTGACCAGGCCATCGCGTCCGGCGAGGCTCAGGCGCGGCTGACCGACGATTTCGAGCGAGAGTTTGGTATCGGCCGTGGCGTCCTCGGCGTTCACTTTTACCGTCACCGGATAACGGCCAGCGTCGATGGTAGACGGCGGCCGCACGTGAAGCTTGATGTCCTTCGACTGCCCGGCATCGATCGGAATCGCCGACAATTCCTGGCTGCCATAGGCTTCAGTGAAAGACGTCTCGAAATTCTTCGGCGCATCGGCGGCGAAACTCGCCACCAGGTTGCGGCCGCTGTCGTTCTTGATGGTGATCTGGTAGTCGAACGCCGATTTGGCGCTGCCGCGCAGATCCGGAAGTTTCGCCTCCACGTGCAGCTTGGCCGGCAGCTCTTTTGCGAGCGTCACCGTAACCGGCAAAGCCAGGCTGCGGCCGCTTCCCTCCGCCGTCACCGTCACGGTCTCCCTGCCGGTGCCGGCATTGGCGGGAATTTCGAGGCGCAGTTGCAAGGGCACACTGCCGTCGGTCGGCGGCATGGCGGCGCCGACCGGCTGGCCGCCGCCCAAGAGCGTTGCCGTCCAGCCAGCGGGCACGCCGGTCACCGCCAAGCGGTAGCGATCCGGCGCGAGGCCGTAGTTCTGCAATTTCAGGGCGATGGTGGAGGTTGTGCCGGGCCGCACCGAAATCGCCGGATAATCGGTGATCAGGTAAAGCCCTTTGATGTCTTTCGATGTGTCGTCCGCCGGAGCGGCGATTGCGAGCGGCGGTGCGATGGTAAGTAAGGCGGCAAAGACAAAATGCGACAGCTGCACGGGAAAGTCTCCATGCCAAACAGATCAGATTGTGGTGTCGCCCCTCTGCCGGAGACCCGCGAAGTCCGAAGGTTTCGCCGATTCCAGCCGCAATAAATCTGACCTGACTTGCGGCGTTTTTTTGGCGGCGCACGATTCTGCGCCACTTGGGACACGAAACGTTCTTCGACTTTTGCGCGAGAAATTTGCGCCGGAATTATCGGAGCGCTGTTTCGTACACTTCCGGCTTGAACCCGACGAGCAGCTTCCCGCCCGAAAGCTCCAGCACCGGCCGCTTGATCATTGAGGGCTGCTTCAGCATCAGCGCTATCGCCTTCTTCGCGTCGGAAACCTTCTGGTCCTTCGGCGGCAGCTTGCGGAAGGTCATGCCGGATTTATTCAGGAGTGTTTCCCAGCCGGCCTTCTTCGCCCAGCGCTCGAGCCGTTCGCGCTCGATGCCTTCGGCTTTGTAATCGTGGAATTTGTATTCGACGCCGTTCTTCTCCAGCCAGGCGCGCGCTTTCTTCATCGTGTCGCAATTCTTGATGCCGTAGATCGTGACCATGGCTCACCCCGGCAGCCGGTTCGCGCCGAGGCGTTCGATCATCCAGCCGGGATATTCCGGCGGAAGCGCGCTCACTTGATCAAGCTTTTGCATGTCCTCCGGCGTGAGCTTGATTTCGGTCGCGGCTAAATTCGCGTCGAGCTGCTCGTCGTTCTTCGCGCCGACGATCACGCTTGTCACAAACGGCCGGTGCAGGAGCCACGCAATCGCGATCCCGGCGACGGTCGTTTTGTGCTCCCTCGCGATCTCGCGCATCACGTCGACGCAATCGAACAGACGCTCGCGGTTCACCGGCGGGAAGTCGAAGTTCACGCGGCGCGAGCCCTGCGGTCCCTTCCCCTCGCGGTCGTATTTGCCGGAGAGAAGCCCGCCGGCGAGCGGGCTCCAGACCATGAGGCCCACTTTCTCCGATTGCAGCATCGGCGCGATGTCGCGCTCGAGATCGCGGCCAGCGATGGTGTAATAGGCCTGCAGGCTCACGAGCCGCTGCGCGTTCAGCCGGTCGGCGACACCGAGCGTCTTCATGATCATCCAAGCGGGCCAGTTGGAGACGCCGAAATAGCGGATGTAGCCCGCACGGGTGAGATCCTCGAAGGCGCGCACCATTTCCTCGACCGGCGTCACCTGATCGATGCCGTGAATCTGGTAAAGATCGATGTAATCGGTGCCAAGGCGCTTCAGGCTCGCCTTCACGCCGTCCATGACATGCACGCGCGAGGCGCCGCGATCGTTCGGGCCCTTGTTGCCGACCGGATTGTACACTTTTGTCGCGAGCACGACGTCCGAACGCAAACGCCCGGCATTCTTGATCGCGCGGCCGGTGATCTCCTCCGACAGGCCGTCGGTATACATGTCCGCGGTATCCACAAAATTCACGCCCGCGTCGAGGGCGCGGGCAACGATGCGGTCGGCGGCTTGCTGATCTAGGCCCGCAATATGGCTCCACATTCCATCGCCGGAGCCAAAGGTCATGGTGCCGAGGCAAATTTCGGAAACGAGCAAGCCGGTGTTGCCGAGGGTCTTGTAGCGCATGGATGTATCCGTCTGAAATCTCGGGAGAACGGACACGCGAATGGCGCCCGCGAATGAGTGACGCCATATTAGCACTCCCGGAATTGCAGGGGCGAGACGCGGTAGCGTCACACCAGCTATGCGTCAGAGCTTAGCCGCGACGCGCTCCGCCGTCTTGCGGCGCTGTTCGGTGATCGCTTGCGCCGCCTTCTTCACATTGCCGAGAACGCGCGCCGGCGCCGTTTCGGGCGTGCCGCTGTTGAATGGCGGCTCGGGCGCGTACTGCATGTAGAGCTGGATCGATTGCGCCACCTCGTCGCCGCGCAGCTTCGCCGCGACCCGCAAGGCGCCGTCGATCCCGGAGGTGACGCCCGCGGCGAACACCATGTTGCCGTCCTCGACCACGCGCTCGTTCACTGGGATCGCGCCGAAAATCGGCAGAAGCTCGAACGCCGTCCAGTGCGTCGTCGCGCGGCGGCCCTTGAGCAAGCCCGCTGCGCCGCAGATCAGCGCGCCGGTGCATACGGAAAAGACGCATTCGGCGGAGGCCGCCTGCTTCTTCACCCAGGAGAGCACTTCTTCGTCTTCCATCAGCGCTTCCTGACCGTAGCCGCCCGGTACGTGCAGAACATCGAGTTGCGGCGCGTCCCCGATCAGCGCATCGGCCGCAAGCTTCAGGCCGCGCAGGTCGCGCACCCCCTCGAGTGTCTTTCCGTAAATCCTGTAGGTCGCGTTCGGGATGCGCGCGAGTACCTCGAACGGCCCGGTAAGGTCGATCTGGTCGAGGCCCTCGAAGACGAGCGAGCCGATCTGCAAGTGTCTGTCGGGGGAAATCATGGGCGGTTCCTCGGTTGATGATGGACAAAGCGATTCTAGCCTGCCAAGCTTTGGCAGATATGCCAAAGAACCCTCGTTTTCCGCCAAACCCTGCCGCGGTCGAAATTGTCGCTTTTCCCGGCGTGCAGCTCCTCGACGTCGCGGGGCCGATGCAGGTCTTTGCGACGGCGAACGACTACGCGGTACGAAAAGGCCACCCGAAGCCCTACAGCCTCCGCGTGGTGGCGGGGCGGCGCGAGGTCACAGCTTCAGCCGGACTCACGCTTGCCTCTTCGTTGCTTCCCCCGCCGCGCGCCGCCATCGACACGCTGATCATTGCCGGCGGGCCCGGCGTCCGCGATGCCTCGACAAATCCAAAACTAATCCGGTGGATAAAGGCCCGTGCCAGCCATGCGCGACGCGTCACGTCGGTGTGCACCGGTGCATTCCTGCTTGCGGCCACGGGTCTTCTCGACGGCCGCCGGGTCGCGACGCACTGGACCGAATGCGAGACGCTCGCGCGGCGCTTCCCGAAAATCCGCGTCGAGCCCGACCCGATCTTCATTCGCGACGGCGCGGTGTGGACTTCGGCGGGCGTAACCGCGGGGATCGATCTTGCGCTCGCGCTGGTCGAAGAGGATCTCGGACAGGTGCTCGCGCTTGCAGTCGCTCGTCATCTCGTCGTTTTCCGCAAACGTCCCGGCGGTCAGGCGCAATTCAGCGCGGCGCTCTCGCTGCAGCTGACAGACGAGAAATTCGGCGCGTTACATGAATGGATGGCGAACCACGTCGATCGTGATCTTTCGCTGCCTGCGCTCGCCCGCCAGGCCCACATGAGCGAACGCAACTTCAGCCGCCGCTATGCCGAAGCGACCGGAACAACACCGGCGCGCGCCGTCGAAAAGCTCCGCGTCGAAGCTGCGCGCATGATGCTGACGGACACGAAACTGCCGGTGAAGCGGGTCGCGCAGCGTTGCGGCTTCGGCTCCGAGGAAACCATGCGGCGCAGTTTCCTGCGTCAGCTTTCGGCCACGCCACAGGACTACCGGGCGCGCTTCAGCACCGTCTGATGACGCTGCGTCATGACGTTATAGCCTGTCCCGCGATCGAGCGAATGGCTGCGTGCGCTTCCGTTTCAGCGGCAACCACCGATTGCGCCCCCGCTTCTTCGCCGCGTAAAGCGCGCTGTCGGCGGCGCGCAAGAGCATGTCGAGGTCGTAGCCCGCGATCGCCGTCGAGGCGACGCCGATGCTGACCGTCACCTTCACTTGCAACCCTGCCGCGTCGAACGCCGCCGCCTCAACCTTCCTGCGGATTCGTTCGGCCACCCAGTCGCCCTGCTCCATGTCGGTCTGCGGCACCAGGCATGCCCCCTGCGCTCGCCTTCCCGCCCGGCTATTCCCGGTCATGGTAACGTACCGGGCCGGCGGCGTAAATTTTTACGGGCACGAGCGGCCTCTTAAATTTTCAACAGAAATTTCCACGATCCGATCAGTTTTTGGCGCTCACCGTTGCGAAGAGAGCAATTTCAGCCAAGGCGCGGCGTGAAAGAGGCTCATCAACAAGTACATCAAGACCATTCCGTTCATTGGCGCCTGACCGTGAGCGGCCATGCACATCATGTCCGCGCTGTCGCCCAGCACGCCCGTAAACAGCGCCATGACCGCGAAAGTCGGTGCGGCCGCGAGCGACAACCAACCGGCTGCGTTGAGCGCAGCCGGCTTGCCGTTTTCTCCGGCGGCGACAGTTTGACGCCGGGCCGCGATCATCGCGTCACCTGTTCGTACTTATCGTGGTGACGCACCCAGGCCATGTTGTTGCCGCCCTCGTCGCGGCCCTTGGGCGTGAGATCGAGCATCCGGTACGTCCCCATCATCACCTCGACGCCACGGCCGTAGGTCGAGTAGGTATGAAAGACATTGCCCGCTTCGTCCTTGGCGAACACGCTGACGCCGGGCCATTCCTCGCCGACAAACGGCCAATTGCCGAAGTTGTAGTCGATCTTGCCCCTGGCTCTCTCTTCCGGTGTGAAGCTGACGCGGAGGTCGTAGTTGAAGTCGGTGCCGTAAGAGGACACCCACTTGAACTTCCAGCCCATGCGCCGCCGGAAGCGCTCGATCTCGGCGAACGGCGCGCGCGAGATCGCCACCATCGTAACGTCGCGATGCTCCAGGTGAACGGTCATGCCGTCCGTGTGGTCGGCCATGAACGAGCAGCTCTTGCAGCCCTGTTCCCAGCCGGGGGCCAACATGAAGTGCTGTATGATGAGCTGCGAGCGGCCGCCGAACAGGTCGGCGAGCGTCTCGCGGCCGTTGGGGCCTTCGAAAACGTAATTTTTCTCGACCCGGACCCAGGGTAATTGCCTGCGCAGCCGGGCGACTTCGTCGCTCCTGCGCGTCAGGTCCTTCTCGGCGGCGAGCAAATCGAGCCGCGCTTCCAGCCACTTCTCATGCGTTGCGATGGTATGTGTCGTCATCTTGTCTCTCCTTTCGTTGTCCGGGCCCGCCGCGTTTCGACGGCGAGTTGCCGGGCGTCGATCGTGAGGTAGATTTACCGCCGACCCTTGATGGGCCGGGAGTGACAAGTGTGTCGGGATTCCGATGGACTCGCTGATCACGGCCGCGGCGCGCGCGCTCGCGACAGGTAATCCGCTCAGCGCATTGAATTTTATCGCCTTGCGCGACGATGGGCCGGCGCTTGCGCTGCGCGGGATTGCAATGGCGCAGCTCGGCGATCTCGACCGGGCGAAAGCGCTTCTGCGGCGCGCTGCGCGCGCCTTCGGTGCACGGGAAGCCATGGCCCGTGCGCGCTGTGTCGTCGCCGAGGCGGAGATCGCGCTCGCCTCGCGCGATCTGGCCTGGCCCGCGAAGGCGCTCGACACGGCGCGGACGACGCTCGAACTGCATGGTGACCGCGCTAATGCCGCGCATGCGCGCTATCTCGAAATACGGCGTCTTCTGCTGATCGGTCGTCTCGACGAAGCCGAATGCATGCTCGCGAAGCTCGACCTCACCGCCCTTCCGCCGGCGCTGCGTGCTGTCCATGAGCTCGCGGCCGCCGGGATCGCCATGCGGCGCGTTCGCAGCAAGGCGGCGCAAACCGCGCTCGACCGCGCCGAGGAATCCGCGCGCGGGGCGCGTATTCCGGCGCTCGCCGCGGAGGTCGAACAGGCGTTCACTGTCCTCCACAAGCCGGTGGCGCGGCTTATCGCGCGCGGCAAGGATCGTCCGCTTCTGCTCGAAGAGGTCGAGGCGCTGCTTTCCTCGAAAGCGCTCGTCGTCGACGCATGCCGTTATGTCGTGCGCGGCGGAGAAAAGCTCATCTCGCTCGCAACGCGGCCGGTGCTGTTCGCGCTTGCACGCACGCTCGCTGAGACATGGCCCGAGGATGTTCCGCGCGAGGTGTTGCTCGCCCGCGCATTCGGGGCGAAGTTCACCGACGAATCGCATCGCGCCCGGCTTCGCGTTGAGATCGGGCGGCTCCGCCGGCTTTTGCGTGCAGTGGCTCGCGTGAGCGCCACCAAGCGCGGCTTTGCGCTCACGCCAGTTCGCACGCGCAAGGTTGTTGTGCTGGCGCGGCCCGTCGAGGAAGAACACGCGGCGGTGCTGGCGTTTCTCGCCGACGGAGAGTTGTGGTCGAGCTCCGCGCTCGCGCTTGCGCTCGGCGCAAGCCAGCGCACGGTGCAGCGGGCGCTCGATGAGCTTGCCGCATCGGGCAAGGTGCAGGCATTCGGCCGTGGCCGCGCGCGCCGCTGGGTGACACCGCCCATGCCGGGATTCGCGACGACCTTGTTACTCCCTGCTCCGCTTCCGGGCGGCTAGGGTCGCGCCAGAAAACAATGGAGCGTAAGGATCGAACCATGAAGCAATCGAAAGCTGAAATCGTCCGCGAATATGGCCCCTTTCCTGATGTCACGAACGTGGCCGGGGTCAGCTATGACGGCACCAATGTCTGGATCGCGACCGGCGACAGGCTGAACGCGATGGACCCGGCGAGCGGCAAAATGGTGCGCGCGCTCGATGTCCCTGCGCATGCAGGCACCGCCTTCGACGGCCGGCACCTCTACCAGATTTCCGGCGAGCGCATTCAAAAGGTCGATCCGGATACGGGCCGCGTGGTTGCTACCGTCCCGGCCCCCGAAGGCGGCGCTTCCGGTATGGCTTGGGCGGAAGGCACGCTCTGGGTCGCGCAACATCGCAAGCGCAAGATCCATCAGGTCGATCCCGAGACCGGCAAAATCCTGCGCACCATCGACTCGAACCGCTTCGTCACCGGCGTCACCTGGATCGACGGCGAGCTCTGGCACGGCACCTGGGAGGAGGAACAGAGCGAAATTCGGCGAATCGATCCGCAGTCCGGCGAGGTTCTCGAACAGCTGGACATGCCGCCCGGCCTGATCGTGTCGGGCCTGGAATCGAACGGCGGCGACGCGTTTTTCTGCGGCGGCGGCAACAGCGGGAAAGTAAGGGTCGTCCGCCGCCCCAGGCGAGACTAATCGAAGCGGCGGCCGTACGAGGCGAATAACCGACGGTTATCGGTCCGATTGCTTCCCGCCAGGATAAACGATCGTCCCGCCGGGCTGAATGACGGCGCCCTCGGTAAGACGCGCGGACTCCAGGCGGCCCTGCCCCATCATGTGAAAGACCGTTTCGCCACGGGCGATCAGATAATCGGCGACAATGCGCCGATGACATCGCCACCACACGGCCTCCGAGCACATGATCACGCAACGCAGCTTGCGCCCTCGTTCGATCAGATGATCGAGGCCCGCGTGAAACTCCCCCGAAAGCGCATAGTCAGCGTAGTTGTGAAAGCTCTCGTTCGCCCAGAAAGCGTTGACATCCCGCTGTATCGTTTTTGCTTTTCCGCGCAGACCGCCTAGGGCTGCCATATGCTCATATGAAATGCGGAAGGCTGCCAGAGCGCCGGGAAGCGTGTCCTTATTGAATTGCGGATTGGCTCTCGATTTCGGGATCGTTCTAATATCCGCGACAAGACCAATCTCGGCTCCGCTCAACAGTCCGATAAATTCTTCAAGACTTCGGTTGGAATGGCCGATAGTGAAGAATGGAAGCTTCACGGTTCCACCTGACTTGGATTCCAGAACATGCCGTTTATGACGTTCGCTACCTTGTTATTTACTCGAAGTAGGCATCATCGACACGTTGTCGCGCAGCTTTCGTGGTTGCCCTGCCGCGCTCCAGCATGGCAGGCTTCCGTAACGTTTTTCAGCAACTACGAGCCGGAGCGGAGATGAGGCCATGCCTGCGAAAGGGTATGAGTTGCTTCACGACGCGCGCTTAAACAAGGGAACTGCGTTCACCGAAGCGGAGCGCCGGGCATATGGCCTCGAAGGGCTGCTGCCGCCTGCCGTGCTTCCGATCGAGCTTCAGGTGGCACGCCGTCATGACGAGATCGCCAATCTCGGCGACGACCTGCAGAAATACCTGGTTCTTTCGGATCTGCAGTCGCGGAACGAGACGCTTTACTACGCTGTCCTCATGTCGGACCCGGCCACCTACATGCCGCTCGTCTATACGCCGACCGTTGGCGAGGCTTGCCAGAAGTTCGGCCATATCTTCCGCGAGCCCCGAGGCGTCTATCTCCCGATCACTGCACGGGGCCGTCTCAAGGAGCTCCTTTCCAACTGGCCGGAAAAGGATGTGCGCTTCATTGTTGTTACGGACGGCGAGCGCATCCTCGGCCTCGGCGATCTCGGCGCCGGCGGCATGGGCATACCGGTCGGCAAGCTCGCGCTCTACACGGCCTGCGCCGGCGTGCCGCCACGGTTTTGCCTGCCGATCGTTCTCGACGTCGGCACCAACAACCAGAACCTGCTAGAAGACCCGCTTTATCTCGGCTTGCGGCAGCAACGCGTGCGCGGCGACGAATACGCTGGCTTTGTCGACGAGTTCGTCGAGGCCGCGCAGGCGCTCTACCCCAAGTGCTGCATCCAGTGGGAAGACTTCGCGAACATCAACGCGGTGCCCATTCTCGCCCGCTATCGCGATAAGATCTGCACCTTTAACGACGACATCCAGGGTACTGCCGGAGTGGCGCTGGCCGGTCTCTTCGCGGCACTGCGCATTTCCAGGAGCAAGCTCACCGAGCAGCGTTTCCTTTTTCTCGGTGGCGGCTCCGCGGCGACCGGCATCGCGGAACTCATCAGCCAGGCCATGGTGCATGAGGGGATGGATATCGGCGAGGCGCGATCCCGCAACGCCCTCTTCGACATCAACGGCCTCTTGGTCAAATCACGGACAGACCTAGCCGAATTCCAGAAACCATTTGCGGTTGACCATGCGCTGATCAAAACCTTCGTAGATGCCGTCAAGGCTCTCAGGCCGACCGGTATCATCGGTGTCAGCACTGTACCGAAGCTCTTTAACCAGCAGGTGATCGAGGCCATGGCCGAGATCAACGAACGGCCGATCATCTTCCCGTACTCCAACCCGACCTCGCGCTCGGAATGCACGGCAGAGGAAGCCTACCGCTGGTCCCAGGGGCGCGCGATCTTCGCAAGCGGCAGTCCGTTCCCGCCGGTGGAGATCGGCGGCCGCACCTTCGTGCCGGGTCAGGGAAACAACGTCTACATCTTCCCCGCGATGGGAATGGCCGTGTTCGCCACGGAAGCAACGCGGGTGACTGACGAGATGTTCATTGTCGCAGCCAGGGCCGTAGCGGAGCAGGTCACCGAGGAAAACCTTGCGACCGGACTCATCTATCCGCCCCAGACCAGGATCCTTGAGGCCTCGCTCCACGTCGCCGAGCGAGTCGCCATACACATCTTCGACAAAGGCCTCGCCCGCGCGCCCCGGCCGAAGGACATAGGCGGCCTCATCCGCGCGCGTGCGTACCGTCCTGTCTATACGGAGTGAATCCGATGGCATCCGCAGTCGAACGATGGCCTGCCGGATGCGTCGGCGCAAGCCGAGCCTCTGTCATGGATGAGGCGCAAGCGATGCCGGGCTAGTTGCGGGCTCTCGCGTGATGCAGCTTTTCATGCGCATTCTCAGGAGCACCGTCATCGGGCTTCTTGTCTCCGGCGCCCTCATCTTCATTCCGGCGGGCACGGTCGCTTATTGGCAAGGCTGGACGTTCATCGCCGTCTTCAGCATCTCGAATCTGATCATCGGCCTCTATCTCGCGTTGAAGGACCCCGCGCTGCTCGAACGCCGCAAGAAGGTGGGACCGGCGGCGGAGAAGCGGCTCGTGCAAAAGATCATCATCTCGTTGTGCTTCGTGATTTTTCTTCTGCTTGTGGTTTTCTCCGTGCTCGACTGGCGCTTCGGCTGGTCGCACGTCGCGCCGTGGATATCGGTGCTCGGAGACGCGCTCGTCGCGCTCGGCTTGATGTTCATTCTGCGTGTCTTTCGCGAGAACAGCTATGGCGCTTCCACCATCGAAAAAATGGAAGGCCAGAAGGTCATCACCACCGGCCCCTATGCTTTCGTGCGCCACCCGATGTATGTCGGCGCGCTGATCATGGCCGCCGGCGTTCCGCTGGCGCTCGGTTCATGGTGGGGGCTCCTCTTCGCGTTGCTTACGGTTCCCGTTCTCGTCGTGCGCATCCTTGACGAGGAAAAAATGTTGTTTGGCGAACTCGAAGGCTACGAGGCCTATGCGCGAAACGTGCGCTACCGGCTGGTGCCGGGAGTTTGGTGAGGTAAGATCGCCCCTCGCCGTTTCATCGAAGAGTTGCCCAGGAGAAACAGTTATGCCCGGTACCGTTCGGTTGCATCGCGTTTTGGCGACGAAGCCCGAAAAGATCTATCGCGCCTTCGTCGAGGCGGACGCGCTCGCGAAATGGCTGCCGCCGAACGGCTTCACCTGCACCGTGCATCACCTCGAGGGGAAAGCCGGCGGCAAGTTCAAAATGTCGTTCCGCAATTTCACGACGGGAAAAAGCCATTCGTTCGGCGGAGAATTTCTGGAACTCGTGCCCCGCCAGCGCCTGCTCTACACGGACAGATTCGACGATCCGAATCTGCCGGGCGAAATCCGCGTGACCGTGACGCTGAAGCAGGTTTCCGTCGGCACCGAGGTCAACATCGTGCAGGAAGGCATCCCCGATCTTATTCCGGTGGAGGCGTGCTATCTCGGCTGGCAGGAGTCGCTGCGCAATCTTGCGAAGCTCGTGGAGCCGGAGATTAATCAGTAGCGCCTCAGAGCGGACCGGGGAGCGAAACGATGAGATCGGTCGTCGCGATTGCCGTAGTTGCAACATGCGCTTTGACGAGCGGCGCAGCGATTGCCGCGCAACGGCAGGCGCTGTGCAAATTCACGGTCGAAGGCAAGACTTACCTCAACGGCCCGTGCAATTTCGAGGCTGATCCGGACGGATCGTTCCGCATCTGGGACAACGTTCATACCGTCTATGTCAACGTGGACGGAAACACGGCAGAAGCCAGTTGGAACAAGAATCCGAAGTCATTCCACGCGGATTCGCCGCTTGGAACGCTCACGCGTAAAGGTGCGTGCTGGGAGAACGCGACGGCGCAAATTTGTGCGCGCAAGTTGCAAGGCCACAAATAGGATTCGCTTGGGAAGAACGGAGGCCGCTCCAAGAGCGCGGCCGCTCACTCCCACTCA
>JAJPHK010000187.1 GCA_021325315.1 Alphaproteobacteria bacterium | reverse complement strand
TCGGTCTTTTCGCCCGTGCCGCGCCGCCGTGCGAGCTGGACGGCGCCGCCTTTACGCTCGAACGTGCAATACATGAAGTTCATGTTGCTGAGCGAGCCGCGGAAACTGTCCGGTCCGGTTTTGACGAGGTTGAAGCAAGGCTCGAACGGCAAGCCCTTGAGACGCGCGCAAACCTGGTTTCCCAGGACGTAGAGTGTGTTGCTCGGCAGCCGCAGATAATGCGAAACGCCCTTGCCGGTCACGCGGATGGTGCCGGCGGCGGAACCGTCACCCTCGATGCGGCCGGAGCCATAGGTTCCGTCGAAGCATTGATAGGTGAAAAAGCGGCCGATGACGAATTCTCGCGCCATGTCCGCCGTCATGACTTCCTGCGCGAGCGCGGGCGCGCTCGCGAACAGAAACGCCGTGATGAGGATGTGTTTTTGGCGAAGCATCGAAGCGGCGGCCAGCGTCTTCATTTCGTAACTTGCGCCAAAAAGACACGTTCTTGTCAAGCGCGGATCAATCCTTGTTATTCGGCAATCCGCACCACAATCCGGCCACGAACTTTGCCCGCGAGAATCGAAGGCGCGGTCTCAATCACCTTGCCGAGGCCGATTTCGGTCGTCATGGCCGCGAGCTTTTTGCGGTCGAGATCGTCTGCGAGCCGCTTCCACGCCTGCCGCCGCCACTCAATGGGGCACATCACCGACTCGATGCCCAAAAGCGAAACGCCGCGAAGGATGAACGGAGCGACGGAGGAGGGGAGATCCATCCCTTGCGCAAGGCCGCAGGCGGCGATCGCGCCGCCATATTTGGTCATGGAAATGACGTTCGCGAGCGTGGCCGAGCCCACGCTGTCGATGCCCGCCCCCCAGCGCTCCTTGCCAAGCGGCTTCGCAGGAGCGGAAAGTTCCGCGCGGTCGAGAATCTCGGCCGCACCCAGCGATTTCAGATAGTCGGCTTCCGACGTACGTCCGGTCGACGCAATGACGTGATAGCCGAGCTTGGAAAGAAGCGCGACCGCGACCGAGCCGACGCCGCCGGCAGCGCCCGTGACGATCGCGGGCCCCTGCGCGGGCTTCACGCCATGCCGCTCGAGCGCGAGCACGCACAGCATCGCCGTATAGCCCGCGGTGCCGATCGCCATGGCGTCGCACGCCGAAAGTCCGTCGGGGAGACGCACCAGCCATTCGCCTTTCACGCGGACTTTCTCGGCATAGGCGCCGAGATGCGTTTCTCCGAGGCCCCAGCCGTTCAAGATCACCTTGTCGCCCGCCTTCCACTGCGGATTGGCGGAGGATTCGACCGTGCCCGCGAGGTCGACGCCCGCGATCATCGGCCAGCGCCGCACCACCGGCGCCTTGCCGGTGATCGCGAGCCCGTCCTTGTAGTTAATGGTGGAGTACTCGACGCGGACGGTGACATCCCCGTCCATCAGCTTCGCTTCGTCGAAATCGGTGAGGGCGGCCTTTGAGCCGCCCTCGGTTTTCTCGATGACAATGGCTTTCATGCGAAAAGCTTTTAGCACATTCTTACGCTGGCGCAGCCGCAAAACGCCCGGCTGGCTTCTCGACGATCGGCAGGTTGATAAGCGCCGACATCACGCCGAAGAACACCGAAAGCCACCACACCGGGTTGTAGGAGCCGGTCGCCTCGAACACGATGCCGCCGAGCCATACGCCGAGAAAACCGCCGACCTGGTGGCTGAAGAAGGCGAAACCATAGAGCATCGCAAGCCAGCGCGTGCCGAACATCACGGCGACAAGGCCTGAAGTCGGAGGCACGGTGGAGAGCCAGGCGAGACCTGTGACCACTCCGAATGCAAGTGTGATCGGCACGCTCGTGGGCAGGAGAACAAAAGCCGCGATCGACAGCGCCCGCACAAAGTAAATGAAGGAGAGGATGTAACGTTTCGGCAGGATGTTCCCGAGATAGCCCGAGGTAAGCGATCCTACGATGTTGAAGAGTCCGATGATCGCGATCGTCCAGCCGCCCACTTCCGCGCTTAAGCCCCGGTCGAGAAGGTATGCGGGAAGATGCGCGGTGACGAAAGCGAGCTGAAAGCCGCAGGTGAAAAAGCCAAGCACCAAGAGAACGTAGGAACGATGACCGAAGGCTTCCCCGAGCGCGCTCTTCATGGACTGTTGTTTGCCGCTTTCGGCGTGACTCGTGGAAGGCGGCGTCATCAGCGCAAGCGCCACCGGCATGCTGAGAAGCAAAAGCCCGCCGAAAACGATAAGCGCGGCCTGCCAGCCCTGGTGGTCGATCAGAGCGACGCCGAAGGGCGCGAACAGAAATTGCCCGAACGAGCCGGCGCCGGTGCCGAGGCCGAGCGCGAGCCCGCGCCATTCCGGCTTCAGGAGCTTCCCGAAAGCCGAGAGCACAATGTTGAACGAACAGCCTGAAAGCCCGAAGCCAATCAGCACGCCCGCCGTAATGTTGAGCGTAATCGGCGTCGTCGAGACGGTCATCAGCATCAGGCCCGCGCCGTAGAGCAGAATCCCGGCGCAAATGACCCGCGCGCTGCCGAAGCGGTCGGCGATCGCGCCCGCGACCGGCTGCCCGATACCCCAAAGCAGGTTCTGGACGGCGAAGGCGAGTGCGAACACTTCGCGTCCCCACCCATGGGCGTTCGACATCGGCGTAAGGAAGAAGCCGAAGGCCGAGCGCGGCCCGAAAGTGAGCATCGCGATCAGAGAGCCGCAAATCAGAATGATCGCCGGCGTCCGCCAGCCGGTAAGAGACATGGCCGTCATTGAAAGCTTTCCCGCTTTGTTGAGCGGTTCGGGAAACGAACCGCATTTTTTCGGAACTTACCGGCGAGTCGTGTGTAGCCCTAATAAATCCTCGCCT
>JAJPHK010000193.1 GCA_021325315.1 Alphaproteobacteria bacterium | reverse complement strand
TCGGTCTTTTCGCCCGTGCCGCGCCGCCGTGCGAGCTGGACGGCGCCGCCTTTACGCTCGAACGTGCAATACATGAAGTTCATGTTGCTGAGCGAGCCGCGGAAACTTTCGGGTCCGGTTTTGACGAGGTTGAAGCAGGGCTCGAACGGCAAGCCCTTCAGACGCGCGCAAACCTGGTTCCCCAGGACGTAGAGCGTGTTGCTTGGCAGCCGCAGATAATGCGAAACGCCCTTGCCGGTGACGCGGATGGTGCCGACGGCGGAACCGTCGCCCTCAATGCGGCCGGAGCCGTAGGTTCCATCGAAGCATTGGTAGGTGAAAAAGCGGCCGATGACGAATTCGCGTGCCATGTCCGCCGTCATGACTTCCTGCGCGAGCGCGGGCGCGCTTGCAAACAGAAACGCCGTGATAAGAATGTGTTTTTGGCGAAACATCGAAGCGGCGGCCAGCGTCTTCATTTCGTAACTTGCGCCAAAAAGACACGTTCTTGTCAAGCGCGGATCAATCTTGTTATTCGGCAATTCTCACCACAATCCGGCCACGAACTTGACCCGCGAGAATCGAAGGCGCGGTCTCGATCACCTTGCCGAAGCCGATTTCGGTCGTCATGGCCGCGAGCTTCTTGCGGTCGAGATCGTCCGCGAGCCGTTTCCACGCCTGCCGCCGCCACTCAATGGGGCACATCACCGAGTCGATGCCCAAAAGCGAAACGCCGCGAAGGATGAACGGAGCGACGGAGGAGGGGAGATCCATCCCCTGTGCAAGGCCGCAGGCGGCGATCGCGCCGCCATATTTGGTCATGGAGATGACGTTCGCGAGCGTCGCCGAGCCGACACTGTCGACGCCCGCCGCCCAGCGCTCCTTGCCAAGCGGCTTCGCCGGACCGGAAAGTTCCGCGCGGTCGAGAATCTCGGCAGCACCCAGCAATTTCAGATAGTCGGCTTCCGATGTGCGGCCGGTTGATGCAATGACGTGGTAGCCGAGCTTGGAGAGCAGCGCGACCGCGACCGAGCCGACACCGCCCGCGGCGCCCGTGACGATCGCGGGGCCCTGCGCAGGCTTCACACCATGCCGCTCGAGCGCGAGCACGCAAAGCATCGCCGTATAGCCTGCGGTGCCGATCGCCATGGCGTCGCGCGCCGAGATCCCGTCGGGGAGGCGCACCAGCCATTCGCCTTTCACGCGGACTTTTTCGGCATAGGCGCCAAGATGCGTTTCCCCAAGGCCCCAGCCGTTCAAGATTACCTTGTCGCCCGCCTTCCACTGCGGGTTCGTGGAGGATTCCACGGTTCCCGCGAGGTCGACGCCTGCGATCATCGGCCAGCGCCGTACCACCGGCGCCTTGCCCGTAATCGCGAGCCCGTCCTTGTAGTTGATAGTAGAGTATTCGACGCGGACTGTGACATCCCCGTCCATCAGCTTCGCTTCGTCGAAATCGGAGAGGGCGGCCTTTGAGCCGCCCTCGGTTTTCTCGATGACAATGGCTTTCATGCGAAAGCTTTTAGCACATTCTTACGCCGGTACAGCCGCAAAACGTCCCGCCGGCTTCTCGACGATCGGGAGGTTGATGAGCGCCGACATCACGCCGAAGAACACCGAAAGCCACCACACCGGGTTGTAGGAGCCTGTTGCCTCGAACACGATCCCGCCGAGGAGAGCTCCCAGGAAGCCGCCGACCTGGTGGCTGAAGAAGGCGAAACCATAGAGCATCGCAAGCCACCGCGTGCCGAACATCACGGCGACGAGCCCCGAAGTCGGCGGCACGGTGGAAAGCCAGGTGAGGCCGGTAATGACCGCGAAGACGAGCGTTGCCGGCACGCTCGCGGGCAGCAGGATGAATCCGACGATCGACAAGGCGCGCGTGAAATAGATGAAGGAAAGAATGTAACGCTTCGGAATGAAGTTCCCGAGATAGCCGGAGCTGAGCGATCCCACGATGTTGAAGAGCCCGATGATTGCGATCGTGATGCCGCCGATCTCCGCGCTTAAGCCCCGATCGATGAGATACGAGGGAAGATGCGCCGTCACGAAAGCGAGCTGAAAGCCGCAGGTGAAGAAGCCGAGCACCAAAAGAACGTAGGAGCGGTGGCCGAATGCTTCCCACAGCGCGTTCGTCATCGTTTGCTGCTTGCCGGTTTCCGCATGGCTCGTTGAAGGCGGCGTCATCAGCGCGAGCGCCATCGGAACGCCGAGCACGAGTAATCCCCCGAACACGAGAAGCGCCGACGACCAGCCATAGTGATCGATCATGGCGACCCCGAAGGGCGCGAACAGGAACTGCCCGAACGAGCCCGCGGCGGTGCCGAGGCCGAGCGCGAGACCGCGCCATTCCGGCTTCAGCAATTTTCCGAAAGCGGAGAGCACGATGTTGAACGAGCAGCCCGAAAGCCCGAAGCCGATCAGGACACCCGCCGTGATGTTAAGCGTCACGGGCGTCGTCGAAACCGTCATCAGTGCGAGGCCCGCGGCATAAAGCAGCATACCGGCGCACAGCACGCGCGCGCTGCCGAAACGGTCGGCGATCGCGCCCGCGATCGGTTGTCCGATACCCCAAAGCAGGTTCTGGACGGCGAAGGCGAGCGCGAACACTTCGCGCCCCCACCCATGGGCGTTCGACATCGGCGTAAGGAAGAAGCCGAAGGCCGAGCGCGGCCCGAAAGTGAGCATCGCGATCAGAGAGCCGCAAATCAGGATAATCGCCGGCGTCCGCCAGCCGGTAAGAGACTTGGCCGTCATTGAAAGCTTTCCCGCTTTGTTGAGCGGTTCGGGAAACGAACCGCATTTTTTCGGAACTTACCGGCGAGTCG
>JAJPHK010000141.1 GCA_021325315.1 Alphaproteobacteria bacterium | reverse complement strand
GAGCCGCGGAAGATCGGGGTATTCACGAACCCCTCGAAATCGAACGGCGTTCGGCCCGCGACCACCACGCCGGTTGCGGCGCGATATTGGCGGGGTTTTCCACCGCTTTTCTTTGTTGTCATATTTCCTCCGGGACCGCCTAGGTAACGGGCTGCGCTGCATCAAAGCAAGGCAGTTGTAAACACTTGACCCGCCTTTCCGCTTGGCGTGTCATAGCGTTGCCGCGGGCATGGCGGGCTGGCGGCCTGTTGTTACACCGCGCGCTTAAGCGCCAAAAAGGGGATGTTGTTCGATGACGCGTATGTGGAAAGTAGCTATTGCTGCCGCAGCTCTTACATTTCCTGCACTGCCCGCGTCGGCGGCAGGAACGCTCGATCAGGTGAAGTCGAAGGGCTTCATCCAATGCGGTGTGAGTCAGGGCATTATCGGTTATTCCGCTCCGAACGATAAGGGCGAATGGTCGGGCTTCGACGTCGACTATTGTCGTGCGCTGGCCGCTGCCATCTTTAACGACCCGAACAAGGTCAAGTTCACGCCGCTCAGCACCAAAGACCGCTTCACCGCCCTGCAATCCGGCGAAGTGGACATCCTGTCGCGCAATACGACCTGGACGCTCGACCGCGACACCAAGCTCGGCCTCAACTTCGTGGGCACCACCTACTACGACGGTCAGGGTTTCATGGTGAAAAAGTCCATGAAGATTAACTCGGCGCTCGAACTTTCGGGCGCCTCGGTCTGCACCCAGACCGGCACCACCACCGAGCTCAATCTCGCGGACTATTTCCGCAACAACAAAATGAAATATGAAGTCGTCGCGTTTGCGACCGTGGACGAGACCATCAAGGCCTACGAGTCCGGCCGCTGCGACGTCTTAACGACGGACGCTTCACAGCTTTATTCGACGCGTCTGAAACTCGCGAGTCCTGACGACCACGTCATTCTTCCGGAAATCATCTCGAAAGAACCGCTCGGCCCGGTCGTGCGTCACGGCGACGACCAGTGGTTCGATATCGCGAAGTGGACTTTCTTCGCGATGCTGGACGCCGAAGAGCTGGGCGTGAGCTCGAAAAACGTCGAGGAAATGAAGAAATCGACGAATCCCGAGATCCGCCGTCTCCTCGGCGTCGAAGGAAGCCTCGGAGAAGGCCTGGGGCTTACCAACGATTGGATCGTCCGGATCGTTTCGAAAGTTGGAAACTACGGCGAGGTGTTCGACCGCAACCTCGGTGCCGGTTCCAAACTGAAAATCGATCGCGGTTACAACCGCCTCTGGACGAAAGGCGGCATCCAGTACGCACCCCCCGTCCGGTAATAAAAATCTGGGGCCCACGCCAAAACGCGGGCCCCACGTCTATCGAGGGGAGCCATGACCGACATCGCTTCTCCCGCACCGAAGCGGGAACGCAGTTCACTCCTTACGAATCCGCGGACGCGTTCGTTGCTGATTCAGGGCGTCCTGTTTGTAGCCGTCGCCGTCGCCCTGTGGTTTTTTATTTCCAACGGCCGCGCCAATCTTGCCGCGCGCAACATCGCGACCGGCTTCGGTTTTCTCGAACAGTCTTCCGGTTTCGATATCTCGCAATCGCTGATCCGCTATGACGATACCGCGACCTACGGGCGTGTGTTTTTTGTCGGCCTGCTGAACACCTTGCTCGTATCCGGAATCGGTATCGTATTCGCGACCATCATCGGGTTTGCGGTCGGTATCGCGCGTCTCTCCAAGAATTGGCTGCTGTCGAAATTGGCGGAAGTCTATGTCGAGGTGATCCGTAACCTCCCGCTCCTGTTTCAAATTCTTTTCTGGTATCTCGGCGTGCTTGCCGCCATGCCCGCGGCGCGGCAGAGCCTCTCGTTATTCGGTCTGGCTTACGTCAACAATCGCGGCGTAGTGCTTGCCCGGCCCATATTCGGCGAAGGAAGCGATATCGTAGGACTCGCGCTGCTTGCAGGCATCATTCTTGCCGCCGCCATGCGCTGGTGGGCGCATCGCCGCCAGATGCAAACCGGCCAGCCGTTCCCCGTGATCAAGACGGCGCTAGCTCTGATCTTCGGTCTGCCCTTGCTTGCTTTCGCCGCGACCGGGGCGCCGATCTCGATCGAATGGCCGGAGCTGCGCGGCTTCAATTTCAGCGGCGGCATTCGCGTTCTTCCCGAATTCGTGGCGCTCCTCATTGCGCTCTCGACCTATACCGCCTCGTTCATCGCGGAAATCGTTCGCGCGGGCATCATGGCGGTGAGCCGCGGGCAGACTGAAGCGGCGGAGTCACTCGGGCTTCGTCCCGGTCCGATCCTTCGCCTTGTGGTGGTGCCGCAGGCGCTGCGCGTGATCATCCCGCCGCTCACCAGCCAGTATCTCAATTTGACAAAGAACTCCTCGCTTGGGGTCGCGATCGGCTACCCGGACTTCTTCGCGGTTTTCGCCGGCACCACCCTGAACCAGACTGGGCAGGCGATCGAGATCATCGCCATGACCATGGCCGTCTATCTCACGATCTCGCTGATCACGTCGGCCCTGATGAACATCTATAACCGCCGCATGGCATTGGTGGAGCGATGAGCGATATCGCATTCGTCCGCAAGGAAATCGCGCCAATGGCGCCGCCTCCGCTTGCGGTCGGCGGCATCTTGGGATGGATGCGAAAAAACCTCTTTTCCGGCTGGTTCAACATCGCGATGACCGTCATGAGTCTTGCGCTGATCGCTTTGATCCTGCCGCCGTTGCTGCGCTTCTTCTTTTTCGACGCCGTCTGGGCCGGCGACAGTCGCGAGGCCTGTCTTGGCGCGAGCGGTGCCTGCTGGCCGTTTATCAAGGCGAAGTTCGGCCAATTGGTCTACGGCTTCTACCCCATCGCGGAGCGCTGGCGGCCCGATATCGTATTCGCGCTTGGCGCGATATTGCTTGCGGGCCTTCTGATCCCGCGTGTGCCGTTCAAGCGCTGGAACTCGATCCTGTTCTTCGGCGTGTTTCCGATCGTCGCACTGATTTTCCTCGGCGGCGGAAATTTCAGCCTGAACCAGTTCATTATCGGTCGCATTATTCCGCTCGCCGCGATGCTGCAGGGCGCCGAGCTGTTTGGGCTCACGCTCAGCTTCTGGCTTGATTTCGTCGTTTCGTCCGTTTTGATCACGGCCGTTGCATATTTCGTCGCGAATGCGCTCGGTGCCGACGGCCGCTTTGCCGCGCGCGCCGCGGCTGCGCTGTTGATCGGTCTCGGTGCCGTTCTGCTCACGCTCGACTTCGATTTCGGGCTCGTGCCGGTCGAAACGCGGCAATGGGGCGGTCTCCTGGTCACGCTCGTCGTCTCGGTGACGGGTATTGTCACATCGTTGCCGCTCGGGATTTTGCTCGCGCTAGGCCGCCGTTCGCACCTGCCGATCGTGCGGGTCTTCAGCGTGTGCTTCATTGAATTCTGGCGCGGCGTGCCGCTGATCACCGTCTTGTTCTTCGCGACCTACATGTTGCCTTTGTTCCTGCCGGGCGGCCTCACGATCGACGGGCTCCTGCGCGCGCTGATCGGCGTTGCGCTCTTTTCGGCGGCTTACATGGCGGAAGTCGTGCGCGGCGGCCTGCAGGCGATCCCCAAGGGGCAGACGGAAGCGGCGAATGCGCTCGGCCTGGGCTATTGGCAGACCATGAACAAAGTCGTGATGCCGCAAGCGCTCGCGCTCGTGATCCCCGGCATCGTCGGTAACTTCATCGGGCTCTTCAAGGACACGACGCTCGTCCTGATCGTGGCGCTGTTCGATTTGCTCGGGCAGATCCGTGCAGCGTTCTCCGATCCGAGTTGGGCGACGCCGACGACCTTGTTCACGGGCTTCGCCTTCGCTGGCGTCGTCTATTTCATTTTCTGCTTCGGCATGTCGCGCTACTCGATGTTCGTTGAGCGCCGTACGTCCGCCGGGCGCAGGCGTTAGGGGAGCGGGACATGGCTGAAGCCGGAAATGTCGTGGAGATGATCGGCGTCAACAAATGGTACGGCCAATTTCACGTGCTGCGCGACATCAACATGAAGGTGGCGCGCGGCGAGCGCATCGTGATCTGCGGGCCGTCAGGCTCCGGCAAATCGACTATGATCCGCTGCATCAACCGGCTGGAGGAGCATCAAGCTGGCCGTATCATCGTCGACGGCACGGAACTCACCAACGATCTCAAGAAGATCGACGAAATCCGTCGCGACGTCGGCATGGTGTTCCAGCATTTCAATTTATTTCCGCATCTGACTATTTTGGAAAACCTTACGCTTGCCCCGATTTATGTCCGCCAAATTCCGAAGAAGGAAGCGGAAGAAATCGCCATGCACTATCTCACGCGCGTGAAGATTCCCGAACAGGCGAGCAAATATCCGGGCCAGCTATCGGGCGGCCAGCAGCAGCGCGTCGCGATCGCCCGCGCCCTTTGCATGAAGCCGAAGCTCATGCTGTTCGACGAGCCGACTTCCGCGCTCGACCCGGAAATGGTGAAGGAAGTGCTGGACACCATGGTGCAGCTCGCCAAGGACGGCATGACCATGCTGTGCGTAACCCACGAGATGGGCTTTGCGCGGCAGGTCGCAAATCGGGTTGTCTTCATGGATGCGGGGCAGATCATCGAGGCGAATTCGCCCGACGAGTTTTTCTCCCATCCGCAGCACGAGCGAACGAAGCTGTTCCTCAGCCAGATTTTGCATTGACCGGGCGAGCCTAGCGCTCGATCGGCGCGTTCGCTTTTTTCCAGGCGTCGAGCCCGCCCTGGATGTGACAGGCGCCGAGAATTCCCGCATCCTGCGCCGCCTGCACGGCCATGGCCGAGCGTTCGCCGAAGGCGCAGTAGAAAACCATCCGCCGGCTGTCTTTGCGTGCGAGCTCATAGAGCTTGCCGCCCGGCTGAAGATTGCGCGCGAGTTCGGGGTAGGGCGCATGCACGGATCCCGGGATCGTGCCGTGTTTCTGGCGCTCGCTTGTATCCCGCAAGTCGATCAGCGTCAGGCCGTCGCGCTCCATGAGCTCCGTTGCCTGCGCGATCGGCAGCGCCCAGCCGCGTTTTGCCACCTCTTCCTGTTGCAGCCCCTGCCGCAGATTCGCCGGCACCGCAACATCCATCATCTTCGGATTCGGCAGTTTGAGGTTGTTCATGAGGTCGACATATTCGTCGATCGATTTCACCTGCAGGCGCGGGTTGAAACGTTTTTCCTCGCCGATGGTGGAGACGGTTTCGCCTTTATAATCGTGCGCCGGAAACACCATCGTCTCCTCCGGCAATTTCAATAATTTTCCGAAGATTGAGTCGTATTGCTTGCGCGGGTCGCCGTTCTGGAAGTCGGTGCGTCCCGTGCCGCGGATCAAAAGCGTGTCGCCGGTGAATACGCGGTCTTTCAGCAGGAAGCTGTAGGAATCGTCGGTGTGTCCGGGCGTATAGAGCACGTCGAGGGAGACACCTTCGACCGTCAATTTGTCGCCCTCGGCCACGCGCAGCGAAACCACGTCGACTTTGCTGTTTTCTCCCATCACCGTGATGCAGCGCGTGCGGTCGCGCAGGGCGCCAAGGCCGGTGATGTGATCGGCATGGATGTGTGTGTCGACGGCCTTCACCAGCCGGAGATCGAGCTCGTTGATGAGTTGCAGGTAGCGGTCGACCTTTTCCAGCACCGGGTCGATGATGAGCGCTTCGCCGCCGCGGCGGCTGGCGAGGAGATAGGTATAGGTACCCGATACGCTGTCGAAGAGCTGGCGGAAAATCATCGCGCCCTCCAAACTGATTATCCTAGCCTATTTCGGTCCCTTTGCCACCGGCGCGTCCTCGCGCGAGCCCCAATCGGTCCAGGATCCGTCATAGAGCGCCTTCGGCGGCTTGCCGATACTGTCGAGCGCGAACCACAGAACGGCCGCCGATACGCCCGATCCGCAGCTCGTGATTACGGGCTTCGCAAGATCGATCCCCGCCTTCTTCACCGCCTGCTCGATTTTTTCGTGCGATGCGAGCGCGCCGTTTTCGACGAGCTCGCTCGCCGGCAAATTCAGGCTACCCGGCATGTGGCCGGAAGCAACGCCCTCGCGCGGCTCCGGCGCCTCGCCGCGGAAGCGGTCGGCGGGGCGCGAGTCCACGACCTGCGCGGAGTGATCGTTTAAGGCGCTGGCGACGCGCTCATAGTCCGCGACGAGGGAAGCGTCGAATTTCGCGACGAAGTCCACCGGCGCGATCTTCGGCATGCCTTTTTCGATGGGCCGTCTTTCCTTCAGCCATTTCGGAAAGCCCCCGTCGAGAATGAAGACATTCTTCATGCCGAAGACGCGCATCGTCCACCACACGCGCGGCGCTGAGAAGAGACCCATGCCGTCATAGACAACAACATCCATGTCGTTCGCGATCCCCAGCCGCGTCATGTGCAGCTCGAAGGTGTGCACCGGAGGCAGCATGTGCGGAAGCTGCGAGGAGTGGTCGGAGATTTCGTCGATGTCGAAGAACACCGCGCCCGGTATGTGATGTGCGAGATATTCCTCGAAGCCCTGACGGTTGTGCTGCGGCAGGTACCAGGAGCCGTCGACGATCGCGAGATTGCCGTTCTTCATTTTTTCGGCAAGCGCGTCCGTCGAGATCAGCCAGCGGCTCTGGTTGCCCGTGATGCTCATGCGACTTTCGCACACAGCCGGCCGGCGGGCGCCCTGAATTTTTCGACCTGATCCTGCTTGAGCTGGCCCTGCATTCGATCACTCCATCACGTTCGGGACTTCCATCTTGCGTCCGAGCCAGCCGGGCACGGGTAACTTCTTTTCGCGCAAGAATTTCGGATTGAAGAGTTTCGATTGGTAGCGCGTGCCGTAGTCGGCAAGTATCGTCACGATCGTATGGCCGGGGCCGAGTTCTTTCGCGAGCCGGATCGCGCCCGCGACATTGATGCCGGACGAGCCGCCCATGCAGAGCCCCTCGTGCTCCAAAAGATCGAACACGACCGGCAGCGCTTCGGAGTCGGGAATGACGTAGGGCTTGTCGACCTTCACATCCTTCACGATGTCGGTGACGCGGTTGAGGCCAATACCTTCGGTGACGGAATTGCCCGGCGTCGCATCGGCTTTGCCCTTGGCGAAAAAATTATACATGCCCGCGCCTTCCGGGTCGGCGCAGCCGATCACCATGTCTTTCTTCTGCTCGCGCAGGAACTGCGAGGTGCCCGCGAGCGTGCCGCCGGTGCCGACCGCGCAGATAAAGGCGTCGATCCTGCCGTCGGTCTGCTTCCAGATTTCGGGGCCGGTGGAGAAGTAGTGCGCCTTGCGATTGTCGAGATTGTTCCACTGGTCGGCGAACAGGACGCCGTTCTTCTCGGTCTTTCTCAATTTTTCGGCGATCCGGCGGCCGACGTGCTGGTAGTTGTTTTTATTCGCATATGGCACCGCCGGAACTTCCACGAGTTCCGCACCGAGAAGCCGCAGCATGTCTTTCTTTTCCTGGCTCTGCGTCTCCGGGATCACGATCAGCGTGCGGTAGCCGCGGGAGTTGGCGACGAGCGCAAGCCCGATCCCGGTATTGCCCGCCGTCGCCTCCACCACGAGCCCGCCGGGGCGCAGCTCGCCCCGCTTTTCCGCTTCCAGGATGATCTGCCGGGCAGGGCGATCCTTCACCGACTGGCCGGGGTTCATGAACTCGGCCTTGCCGAGAATATTGCAACCGGTCGCTTGCGAAGCGCGCCAGAGTTGAATGAGCGGCGTGTTGCCGATCGCCTCGATCGTATCTTTGCGGAAATCCATGGGAGAAACGCGTCGTTATGGAAGGTTGCAAAACACGTAAATCACGGAGCCTGATGAGGCAATTGGCTATTCCCACGGCGCGCCAGAGGCTTTCAATGCTTTGGCGTGCGAACCGGAAATAGCCGTCCACTTGCGGCCAAAAGTGTTAGCGTGAGCGAAGGTCGAGCGGCAAAGACAACCGGCGAGACGAGCATCTGTCTAAGGTCAAGCTGGGCGGCTTTGTCACACTCGTAAAATTTCGTTGTCAAAACTTTGCCTAAACTAGGTGAGACAAGGCTGGCTTCCCCCTCCAGCGATTCAAGGCCAGCGTTGATGAAAGCCAGACTTCTCGCAACAGTTGCTCTTCTGGCTGCGACAGCGGTTCCCATCCAGGCGCAAGAAACCGTTTCTGTTGACAGCGGGACCGAGAGCAAACCTTCCGATCTTCCCGTAAACGCCCCGTCTGGCGCGGTGGTGAAGTCGCTAGGCGGATTTTACATGTGGGGCAAGGGCGGCGCATGGGATGCCATGCAGCAGAAGCCTTCCGATCCGAACGCCGAGAACGGTGCGAATTCGCCCGCGTCGCAAAAGACGCAAACCCCCGACATGCCGCTCCCTGCCGCGAGCAGCGCTTCGACGCGTGGCGCGGTCGGTTACATCTTGCCCGACGGTACGCTTTCGCCTCAGTTTGGCTCGAACGTCCGCACGGAGCTCGGCCTTTCGCAGACCACGGTCAACACGCCGCTTTCGGGCGGGTCGGCGGCGCCGACGGTTTATAACGGCATCGCACTCGGCGGCTGTGCTACCTGCGGCGGAACGTCCGGCTACGATGCGACCGAGATGAGCGCGAAGGCGGCCAGCGACTACAAATTCGACACGCTGACGCTCACGCCCTCGGTAACGGTCTTCAACAGCCAGTCGCAGCAGAATTTCAGCGGCGGCGCTGCCTCAACTCTCGGCTGGCGCGACACCGGCGCGAAAGTCGGGCTCGACTCGAAGCTTGATCTCAGCAAGGAGGTTGCGATCGGCGTCGGCGGCAGTTATGGCCGCGCCTCCCGAAGTGTTTCGCTTTCCGCGGCAAACGGTGGTGGCGCGGAATCGACCTCGCCGAATTTCTCGAACGGCGAGGCGAAGATCACGTACAAGCCGTCGGAAGACCTTTCCATCAACGGATTCGCGGGTCTTTCCAACTACGGCAAATTGCCGGGCGTCGACGGCAGCGGCAAAGTAGACTACGCACCCGCAAATAATACGTATTACGGCGCGGGTGCGACTTGGCACTTCGGGACGAAATAAACGCTACCGCGTCAGGATGATGAACTCGGTGCCTTCGCCGGTTTCTTCGCTGATGCCGTAATCCGAGATCGTCAGCGAGGAGCCGGGCGTCAGCAGTTCGCCGATTTTCTCCGCCGCGTCCTTCGGAATAGCAATGCGGTCGAGCGCCGCCGCCGCAGTTTGCGGCACGGCGGGAAGGGAAGGCTGCACCGCGATATCCGCGACCTGGTTGCGCGATTTCTTTCGTGTGGCCTCCGGCGGAGCCATGTGCGTCTGGATCGAAGCAACCACCCATTTCATTTGCTTGCCGTCTTCCATCGGCTCGATGGCAGTGAAAACATGGGTTCCGATGAGCTGATCCTTGTCCTTGATCTCAACCGGGGTCTCGAACATCGGCGTGTTGGCGTAGCGGACGTAGAGTTTCCCGGTCTTGCGGCTGATGAAGGCTGCGACCTGCCCTTTGCGCGCGGGCATGATCGGCGCCTTGTAAAAACTCTTCTCGGTCGTGGCGGCGGTTGAGACAGCTTCGCTTGCTTTGGCTTCGGCCGCTTCACCGGCCGAAGCCGCCGCCTGAACGAGAAGAGCGTTCTGCTCCGCGGCGTCTTTCGCGATGGAATTTGCGCTCTCCGCCCTTTCCGCCGGCTTCTGCACCGGCGCGAATAATTTCGGGCTTACGATCGGCGCGGGCGGGTCGATCTCGCTCCGCGCCACAATCACGCGCGTGTCCCGCGGCGTCGTGCGCCAGAGGAATTTCGCGAAATCGGCGGTCATGCGGATGCAACCGTGCGAGGCGGGATAGCCGGGCAGGACGCCTTCATGTAACGCGACGCCGGACCAGGTGATCCGCTGCATCAGCGGCATCGGCGCGCCACTGTAGATGTTGGAGCGGTGATAGTAATCCTTCTCGATTACGCTGAAGACGCCGGTCGGGGTCGAATGGCCGCGCATGCCGGTCGAAACTTTCGATTCCCGGATCAAGCCGTCCGCGCCGTAAAGATAGATGCGTTGCGAGGCGATCGAAACGACGATCTGGTACGGCCCCCGCACGGGTTTTTGTTCCGCCTGTTTTGCGGGTTCCTCGCGGTGTTTCGGTTTGTTATGCCGTACCGGCTCGCGCGGCAGGAACTCGTCATCCGGAAAGCGCCGCGTGCGGCGGCGGGCATAGTAGTCGTCGTAGGGGTCGTAGCGCCGGTAACGATCGTATCGATCGTAATGCTCATACCGGCCGTAGTAACGGTCGTAGCGCGGATCGTATTGTGCGCGTGCATTGTCGGCGAGAACGGCGAGCGCCGCCATCGCACCGAGCACAACGCCCCACTCTTCCGGAAAAGGAATACGCATACGGCTCTTTCAAAAGCCGGTGCCCGTCGGGCATCGGCAGGGCGGAACAGGCTAGGTGCGGAACCGGCAAGTTATGTCGTAGCACTTTAGCAAGCATGCGCTCGAAAAAAAGCCCGCGCCGCAAGCAAGGTTAGCGCCAAGTAGAGGGAAAACACCTGTAAAATCAGGGACATACTCGGTCATTCAATTTTATCCCCGCTGTGGAGCTTTTTTGCTCCTGCGCCGTTAGCCGCGTGGGAGTGAGGGTGGATGGTTTTTGCTACCCCTGACATGGCCGACGACATTCTCCGCTCGGCGCTGGCTGCCGCCGAAGCCGGGGAAGAAGCGTTGCACTGCGTGCTGGAGGAACTACCGGCCGCGATCTACGTCACCGACGCCGAAGGCTTCGTCAGCTTCTTCAACTCCGCTTGTGTCGACTTCGCCGGACGAACGCCGAAAGTCGGCAGAGATCGCTGGTGCGTGGCGGGAAAGCTGTTCACCGAGGACGGCGAATACCTGCCGCACGATCGTTGCCCGATGGCTGTCGCCGTTCAAACCCGGCAACGGGTTCGCGGCGTCTTTGCGGTAGCCGAGCGCCCCGATGGCAGCCGGGTGAAGTTTCTTCCCTTTCCGACGCCATTGTTCGGCCACGACGGCGAGTTTCTCGGCACGATCAATGTTCTCATTGACGTCACCGACAGTCGGCAGGCGGACTTTTTGGAACAGCAGGCGCAGAAGTGCCGCCGTCTCGCACTCACGGTGCTCGACCGCAAGGTGCTCCAGACGTTGAATCAAATGGCCGAGGAATACGAAACCAAGGCAAGGGCACTTCGGGGGCGCTAGTTTTCCGGAGCTACTATTGCCGCTCGCGGTTCAACTCCCGCATCGCGGCCGTGATGTCCTCGCGCAGCGCCTTGTTGCGCTCGATGTATAATTCGCGCAGACAGGCAACGCGCGGCCCGCAGGCTGCGCGCTTCGCGAGAAAGGTGCCGGCGTCGTCGCGCCGCACGCCGTTCATGCCCATCAGAAACGGCAATTGCCGGTAGCTGAACCACAAGGCGCCCATCTCGCTGTCGAGTTCGGAAAGCTCGCGATGTTGGCAGACCGCGATCTCGTCGGGCGTGCGCGCTTTTCGGCAATCGAAACTCGCGGCGCGTGCTTCTGCCGCCGCGATAAACACAACTAAGAATATGAAATGTAAAACACGCATGAACCGCACGATACTATTCATTGTGGGCGCGCGCTGAAAGGAGCACGAAGTATGAACAACCCAGAGCGTTTCCTTTGCGAAGCGATTGAGCTGGCGCGCAGGAATGTCGAGACAGGCGGGCGGCCGTTCGGTGCTGTTGTCGTCAAGGGCGGCAAGGTCATCGCGACGGGCGTGAACGAGATCCATTTGACCAATGATCCGACTTCGCATGCCGAGATGAACGCGATCCGTGCGGCGAGCCGGACGCTCGGTTCTCCGCTTCTTTCAGGCTGCGCCGTCTATGCGAGCGGCAATCCGTGTCCGATGTGTATGGCGGCGATGCGCATGGCCGGGGTCGAAGAAGTTGCCTTTGCCTATTCGAACGATGACGGCGAGCCCTATGGCTTGTCGACGGCGGCGATCTATGCCGACCTCGCAAAACCTTTCGCCGAGCAGTCGATGAAAACCGCTCATGTGCCCGTCCGCCCGGACGGCCGGCCACATCTCTACGACGCGTGGCAGAAAAAATCGGTGCAAAAAGCGTGAGCGGGCCGCGTGATCGCGAGCCAATCGAAGCCGTTTTGTCCTTCGGGAAAGCTGGCTCCGCGGGCAGGATTCGAACCTGCGACCGATCGATTAACAGTCGATTGCTCTACCACTGAGCTACCGCGGAATGGGCCGCTCGGCCGTGCGAGGCTATAAACCGCGCTTTCGCGCTTGCCAAGCCGCCAGCCGGCGGAACGGAAAATTGGAGGCCACGCCCGGAATCGAACCGGGGTATACGGATTTGCAGTCCGCTGCGTAACCACTCCGCCACGTGGCCTTACCCTTGAAATCAACGGCGCGGAGCCAGCGCGGTGATAGCAAAGGGGTCACCCCGGGGCAATCAAGAACGCCCTGGAAGACAAAGCAATATCTTGCATTTTCGGGTGAGCTGGATCATTGCTCTGCGCAGCCAACCGAAGACGTTTCCGAGGCCCGAATGGTTGATTTTGCCCGCCAGCGCCAGGCCATGGTGGATGGCCAGATCCGCGTGAACGATGTGACCGATCCGCGCATCCTTGAGGCCATGCTCGAAATTCCGCGCGAGCGGTTCGTGCCCAAAAATCGCATGGAGCTTTCCTACATCGACGAAGACATCCGGATCCGCGAGGCGCATGGCGCGGCCCCCGCGCGCTTTCTCATGGAGCCGATGGTGCTCGCGAAACTCGTGCAGGCGCTCGAAATCGAGCCGGAAGAGCGCGCGCTCGTGATCGGCTGCGCGACCGGCTATTCCGCCGCGCTCGTCGCCAAGCTCGCACGCGAGGTCGTCGCGCTGGAAGGCGAGGAGGCGCTCGCTGCGGAAGCGCGCCGCTTGCTCAGCCAGCCGAACATCACCGTTGTCACGGGCCCGATGAATGCCGGCTGGCCCTATGCCGCGCCCTATGACGCGATCTTGATCGACGGCGCGGTGGAGTTCGTGCCGGAAGCGATCACAGCGCAGCTCAAGGATGGCGGCAGGCTCGCGGCGGTGGTGGGAACTGGCCGCGCGGCGAAGGCGCTCATTCATCTCCGCTCGGGTGAATTCGTTAGCGCCCGGCCGATTTTCGACGCCGCCATTCCGCCACTGCCGGGATTTTCCCGTCCGCCACAATTCGTGTTTTGATTTCGTCTTTTGGTTTAAGTCGGCTTTTGACGTTACGGCAGCCATTCGGTCTGCGGTCTTCGCGGGTGTTGCAGGAACGTCGCGGCCCGGAAAATTGTTACGCTAGGCGCGGTAGTTAGACCTTTCCCCTAGGTTTCCTCCCGGACATCGGGCGTTTATGCTGCAGCCCAACAGGGAATCTCGAATCTCAGCCGGCTCCAATCCGGCGGGGCGGAAGGCACTGAATGTTTTTCAAGCAGGGAATGAAACAGGCGGCGCTTGCCAGCCTTAGTTCGGCGTTCATTTTGGTTGCAGCCGGCGAGGGTGCATCGGCGCAGACCCTGGAGCAGTCGCTCGTCGCAGCTTACGGCAGCAATGCCACCCTGAATACGCAGCGCGCCGCGACGCGGGCGTCGGACGAAAACGTTCCGCGCGCGTTGTCGGGCTATCGGCCGACGATCGAGGGGTCTGCCGGTGTAGCCCGGAATTCGGCCGGTGTGATTACGGCGGCCACACCCACCAACCCTTCCATCACGACGAACAAGGTTCTCAACCAGTCGCAACTTTCGATCACGATTACTCAGAATCTCTACAACGGCTTTCGCACCGCGAATAACACCCGGGCCGCCGAAGCGGAGGTGCGGCAGTCGCGCGAAATCCTGCGCCAGACCGAACAGCAGGTGCTGCTCGACGCCGTGACCGCCCACATGAATGTGCTGCGCGACGAAGCGCTCCTGCAACTTCAGCAGCAAAATCTCCAGGCGCTCGGCTCGCAGTTGAAAGCCGCCAAGGACCGTTTTGCGGTCGGCGAGGTGACTCGCACCGACACGGCCCTAGCGGAGGCCGCCGAAGCAGGCGGACGCTCCTCGCTCATCCAGGCGCAGTCGGCGCTGGAAAGTTCGCGTGCGGTCTATCGCCAGGTGATCGGGCTCGATCCGCGCAAACTGACACCGGGCCGTCCGGTCGACCCGCTGCTTCCGCATTCCTTCAATGAAGCCGTGCTCGAAGGGGTTGACCGGCATCCTGCTGTTGTCGCCGCGCAATACGCGATTGATTTCGCGGCGCTGCAAGTGAAGGTTGCGGAGGGCGCATTGCTTCCATCCGTGAACGCGCAAGGCATCCTGTCTCGCAACAACGAGCCGCAAATCGGCATCGATCGTCAGACGTCGGCTTCCGTTGGTCTGAACGCGACCGCGCCGGTCTATCAGGGCGGCGGCGAATACGCGGCGGTACGGCAAGCGAAGGAAGTGCTCGGCCAGACCCGCATCCAGATGGACGTGACGCGCGAGCAGGTGCGGGCGATGATCGTGCAGTTCTGGAGCCAGTTGCAGGCGGCAAAATCCAGCATTCAGGCGGCGCAAACGCAGGTCAATGCCCAGAGGATCGCGCTGAACGGCATCACCGAGGAATACAAGGTCGGCCAGCGCACTATCACCGACGTCCTGAACGCGCAGGCCCAGCTCGTGCAGGCGCAAAGCAATCTGGTGAATTCACAGCGTGACCGGGTGGTCGCTTCCTATGCAGTGCTGGGCGCGATAGGCCACCTGGATGCCTCGACCCTGAACCTCAATGTCGTCACTTACGACCCGCAGGAACACTATCATCAGGTGCGCGACAGCTGGATCGGGCTCAGGACGCCCGACGGCCGTTAACTAACGAACGCACAACCTTTTTACGGCATTGTTTGGCGGCGCTTGCACGCAATGCCATACTGCGTAAACGCTACATTTTGTAGCGATTCGCACCGCGGCAGTTAGAAGACTGACACTGGGCCATGTCGAAACCGGCAGCGAAAGCACCCGAGCCGTCGATGGAGGAAATTCTCGCCTCCATCCGCAGAATCATCTCCGATGAAAATAATGCCTCGGCGCAGCCTGCGGCTGCACCTGCAGCAGCGCCGGCGCCCCCGGCGGCAAAACCCGCGGCTCCGCCGCCCGCCGCCAAGAAAGCCGCACCGCCTCCACCCCCGCCGCCGTCTCCGGCCGCTGAGGAAGAAGAGCCGGATGTTCTCGAGTTGACCGAGATGGTCGAGACCAAGCCTCAGGGGGAACCGCGGCAGGCCGAGGTCGCGGCCGACGTGATGTTCCGCGACCCCGAGCCCGCGCCGCGATTCAGCCCGCCGCCGCAGCGCATGGACGATCCGATCATGTCGCATCAGACAAGCACGGCGGTATCGTCGGCTTTCGGCGCGCTCTCGAACTCCATGTTCACCGGCGACTCCCGCACGGTGGATGAACTCGTGCGCGAAATGCTGCGGCCGATGCTGAAGGCCTGGCTTGACGACAATCTGCCGAGCCTCGTGGAGCGGCTCGTGCGCGCGGAGATCGAGCGCGTCTCGCGCGGGCGGTAGATTTCGCGGGACACCGGCTAAACGGTTGGCGCTGCGTCAATCGGACGTAGAAAAAATCGCCATCGCTCCGATGGTCTTGCGGTCTTCGTTGCGTAACACATGAAGCTGCCCGCGGAACGTCTTCGTTTCGCCGCTCTGGCATTGCACCGGCAGGTCGAAGAACTGGCCCGCCGACGATACGGGCCCGCCATCCATCGCCTTGCCGAAACCATGCCAATGCCTGGCGCGAAATTCGTGCGGCACGATGAGATCGAGCTTCTTTCCGACCGCTTCGACCGCCGGGTGGCCGATGAGCCGTTCGGCACCCTTGCTCCAGAAGGTGATAATGCCCTGCTGGTCGGCGATGATGATCGCGTGCTGGTCCATCGTGCGTCTTTCTAGGAGTGAAACGGAATGACGGTGTCTGGTTGAACTGCCGAGTTACGACTTCGCCTCGGAAACCAGCACCGGCTTCTCGCGATAGAGATCAGGGAAGAGCCGCTTGAGATTCCGGATCTTCGGCAGATCGTTGAACACGATATACGGATAGTGCGGATGCAGCGCGAGGAAATCCTGGTGATAATCCTCGGCCGGATAGAATTCGCGCCCGGGCTCGATCCTGGTCACGATCGGCGCATGGAACGCCTTCGCCCGGTCGAGTTCTGCGATATAGGCCTTCGCGACCTTTGCCTGCTCGTCGTTTAGCGGAAAGATCGCCGAGCGATACTGCGTGCCGTGGTCCGGCCCCTGGCGATTGAGTTGCGTCGGATCGTGCGCGACGGAAAAATAAATCTGCAAAATTTTTCCGTAGGAAATCTTCCTCGGATCGAAGGTGATTTTCACCGACTCCGCGTGGCCCGTCGCGCCGGAGCCGACGGTTTCGTAGACGGCCGTCTTCTTGTCGCCGCCCGCGTAGCCGGAGACCGCGTTCTTCACGCCTTCGACATGCTGGAAGACGCCTTGCACCCCCCAGAAACAGCCGCCCGCGAGCACCGCGGTTTCGGTCGCCTCGTGTCCCGGCACGACATCCTCGGCAGGGGCAGGAATGACGATACCTTCCTCAGCCCGCGACGGCGTTGCGAGAAGCACGGTTCCCGAAACGAGCCAAAATGCGGCGGCGCTCTTCAACAAAAGGCGGCGGGCGAGCATGATGTCCTCCTAACCCGGCAACCCTAGAGGGAATATCGGTAACGGCGGAAATCAATTAGACGCGATCCGTCCGCGAGCGGTCGCGTTGACTTAGGCGAATGCCTCCGCTTTGTAACGCCCGAAGCGCCCTGAATCGTCATGCTAGAGAAGCATTACCAGCCCAACGAAGTCGAAGACCGCATCTATCAGGCCTGGCTCAACGCCGGCGCCTTCGATAGCGGCCGCCCCGAGCGGAAGAATGCCGAGCCTTATTGCATCGTGATCCCGCCGCCCAACGTGACGGGCTCGCTGCATATGGGCCATGCGCTCAACAATACCTTGCAGGATATCCTCTGCCGCTTCGAGCGGATGCGCGGCAAGGACGTGCTCTGGCAGGTCGGCACCGATCACGCGGGCATCGCCACGCAAATGGTGGTCGAGCGCCAGCTCATGGAGAAACAGGAGCACCGCCGCACCCTCGGCCGTGAGAAATTCGTCGAGCGTGTCTGGGAGTGGAAGGAAGAATCCGGCGGCACGATCATCCGCCAGCTCAAGCGCCTCGGCGCCTCCTGCGACTGGCGGCGCGAGCGCTTCACCATGGACGACGGCTTGTCGAAAGCCGTGCTCGAAGTCTTCGTCACGCTGCACAAGGAAGGTTTGATCTACCGCGACAAGCGGCTGGTGAACTGGGACCCGAAACTGCTGACCGCGATTTCGGACCTAGAAGTGCAGCAGGTCGAGGTGAAGGGGCATCTGTGGCACCTGCGCTATCCGTTAGAGGGCAAGACCTTCAACCCCGAAGACCCGTCCACCTACATCGTGGTCGCGACCACGCGGCCCGAAACGATGCTGGGCGACACGGGCGTTGCGGTTCACCCGGACGACGAGCGCTACAAAAAACTCGTCGGCAAGAACGCGATCCTGCCACTCGTCGGGAGAAAAATTCCGATCGTCGCCGACGAATATTCCGATCCCGAAAAGGGCTCCGGTGCGGTGAAAATTACGCCCGCCCACGACTTCAACGACTTCGAGGTCGGGCGTCGGCACAAGCTCGCACCCATCAACATCATGAGCGAGGACGCGCGCATCTGGCTGGATGCGAACGAGGCGTTCCTAGCGGGCGCCGCCAAGGGGCCTGACTTGCCCGCCGTGCTCGCGCTGCACGCGAAGGACCGCTTCGCCGCGCGCAAGGAAATCGTCGCGATGTTAGATGCGAAGGGCATGATTGAGAAGATCGAGCCGAACCTGCACACCGTGCCGCACGGCGACCGTTCGGGCGTGGTGCTCGAGCCTCGGCTCACCGACCAGTGGTACGTGGACGCGAAGAAGCTCGCGGTCGATGCGTTGAAGGCCGTGAAGGACGGCAAGACGATTTTCGTTCCGAAGAACTGGGAGAAGACCTATTTCGACTGGCTGGAGAACATCCAGCCCTGGTGCGTCTCGCGCCAGCTCTGGTGGGGCCATCAGATTCCGGCGTGGTACGCCGAGGACGGCGAAATTTTCGTCGAGCGCACGGAAGAGGAGGCGAAAGCCGCGGCAAAGAAGCATTTCGGCCGCGACGTTCCCTTGAAACGCGACGAGGACGTGCTCGATACCTGGTTCTCGTCGGCGCTCTGGCCGTTCTCCACGTTAGGCTGGCCGGACAAGACGCCGGAGCTCAAGCGCTACTACCCGACGCAGGTCCTCGTCACTGGCTTCGACATCATCTTCTTCTGGGTCGCCCGCATGATGATGATGGGCTTGCACTTCATGAAGCAGGTGCCATTTCATACAGTTTATATTCATGCGCTCGTGCGCGACGAGCGCGGCGCCAAGATGTCGAAGTCCAAGGGCAACGTTATCGACCCCTTGCACCTGATCGACGACTACGGCGCGGACGCTTTGCGCTTCACGCTCGCCGCCATGGCGGCGCAGGGCAGGGACATCAAACTTTCGACTCAGCGCGTCGAGGGCTACCGCAATTTTGCGACCAAACTCTGGAACGCCGCGCGCTTCGCGGAGATGAACGGTGCTGCGCGCGTCGCCTTCGATCCGAAGTCGGCGAAAGAGACGCTGAACCAGTGGATTCTCGGAGAGGCGGCCGCGACTGCGCGCGAAGTCACGAGCGCCATCGAAGCCTACAAATTCAACGACGCCGCGAACGCGGTTTACCGCTTCGTCTGGAGCGTGTTCTGCGGCTGGTATGTGGAGCTCACGAAGCCCGTGCTCACCGGCCCGGATGGCGCGGCGAAGAACGAGACGCGCGCCACCGCCGCCTTCGTGCTCGACGAAATCCTGAAGCTCCTGCACCCGTTCATGCCGTTCCTCACGGAAGAGCTCTGGCGCGTCACCGGTGAGACCGGCCCGAAGCGCGAGACGCTGCTTGCGCTCTCGCAATGGCCGAAGCTCGAAGGACTCGAGAACGAAAAGGCCGAAGCCGAAATCGGCTGGCTCGTCGATCTTATTTCCGCCGTTCGCTCCGTGCGCTCCGAGATGAACGTGCCGGCGGCGCAGCAGGTGCCGCTCGTGCTCGTCGCCGCGAAGGAGACCCGCGCACGCGCCGAGCGCTGGGGCGACGCCCTGAAGCGCCTCGCGCGGCTTTCGGAAATCTCCTTTGCCGACGCGCCGCCCTCCGGCTCCGTGCAGCTTCTCGTGCGCGGCGAAGTCGCCGCCATGCCCCTGAAGGGTGTTGTTGACCTCGCCGCCGAGCGCGCGCGGCTCGAAAAGGAGCTCGCCAAGGTCGATGCCGACATCGAGCGCGTCGACAAGAAGCTCGGCAATCCGAAATTCGTCGAGAACGCCGACGAGGAGGTCGTCGAAAACGAACGCGAAAAGCGCGAGGAGGCCGTTGGCCGCCGCGCCAAGATTCTGGAAGCAGTGGAGCGGCTGAAGGGCGCGGCATGATGGCGTTTACTCGTCATGGCCGGGCTTGTCCCGGCCATCCACGCCTTGCTGCGCGGCGATGCCTTGAGGCGTGGATGCCCGGCACAAGGCCGGGCATGACGTGTTTCGAACGCCTGGAAGGCGTCGCATGAGCAGCAATATCGGTTCTTCCTTCCGCGCGCTTTTTCTTCTCTGGCTCGCGGGGAACGGCTTGCGACTCACGATTCTGGCCGTGCCGCCGGTTCTCGCGCTCATCATTCAGGACTTGAAGCTCTCCGGCACCGAGGTCGGCATCCTGAACGGCATTCCCGTTCTGATTTTCGCGCTCGCGTCCGTCCCCGGCTCGCTCCTGATCGCGCGCGCCGGCGCCGTGCCTGCGCTCATCATCGGCCTTCTGGTCGCAGCCGTGGGCTCCGCGCTACGGGGCGCGGCGTTCAATACATTCGCGCTCTACGCGACAACCGCGATCATGGCGATCGGCGTCGCCATCATGCAGCCCTCACTGCCGCCCGTCGTGCGGCAATGGATGCCGGGCAAGATCGGGTTCTCGACCGCCGTTTACACGAACGGTCTTCTCGTCGGCGAAATCATTCCGGTCGTGCTGGCGGTTCCGCTCGTGCTGCCGCTCTTTTCCGGAAGCTGGCGTTCGAGCCTCGTGTTCTGGTCGATGCCGCTGTTCCTGATCGCCGCCGCGATTTTTCTCTGGCAGCCGAAATCGAAGTCCGGGGAAATAAAGCCGGCGCGCCACTGGATGCCGGACTGGCGCGATCCGCTTCTATGGAAGCTCGGCTTCATCATGAGCAGCGCGAACCAGTTCTATTTCTGCGCCAACGCCTTTCTTCCGGGATTCCTGCTGCAAAGCGGCCGGACCGAATTGATCGCGCCCGCGCTCTCGGGCCTGAACACCGGGCAATTGCCGGCTTCCCTCGTGCTGCTCGTCATGGCGAGCCGCTGGGAGCGGAAAAAATGGCCGCTGCTTCTGGCGGGCGCTTTCGCCTTTGCGAGCATGGCGGGCATGCTCACCGCCTCCGGCCTGTGGGGCATGACGGCTGCGACCTCGCTCGCGGGCTTTGCCCTTGCGATGATCCTCACGCTGGTGCTGGCGCTGCCCGCCTTGCTCGTCGCGCCCGACGACGTGCCGCGCATGTCGGCAGGCATGTTCACCATCGGCTACAGCGTCGCGGTGATCGTGTCGGTGCTCGCGGGCGTCGCGTGGGACATCACGGGCGACGCCGCGTTTGCCTTCCTGCCCATGGCCATTGCCGCGCTGCCGCTCGTTCTGCTCACGCCGACGATCGATTTTTCGAAGCGGCGATCTTGAAAATGGGCATGATCTTTTCGGAAAACCGGTATCCACTTTTCCGGATCATGCCCTGAATGGCTTGCTCAGAAACTTCGAGCCTTTCAATCCGTAGCGCCACGGCTTTTCCGCCGCTTTCGTGATCCCGATGCGCGGCCCGCGCACGACGCTTACTTTTCCCTCGCGCGCGAACAGTTCAAAGGGCTTTTCGTCAAGCGGGAGCGCGTTATGCGCATGCGTAACCCCGAGCGCCTGGCAGACTTTTCCCGGGCCTGAGCAAAGCTGCCGGATGTCGTCGACGCCGCGCCGCCGCTGCATTCTGCGAACGCCGTGCGTGGGCTCGATCGCGCGGATCAGGATTGCGCTCGCGCTGCTGTCCTTCTCGCAGACGAAATTCATGCACCAGTGAATGCCGTAGGAGCGATAGACATAGAGATAGCCGGGCGGGCCGAACATCACAGCGTTCCGTTCCGTCCGCCCGTTATAGGAATGCGCCGCCGGATCGGTGTGATGATACGCCTCGACCTCCACGATGATTCCGCCTGCGCCGTTGAACAAAAGCGTCGCGCCGATGAGATCCGGCGCAACCTTGTGAACGCTGCGGTCGAAGAAATCGCGGTGCAGGCGGCGAGGGGGCATTCGATATTCCGAAAGTCGGGGTGTTTATGTGCTGCACTTGAAGAAAAAGGTCAAAGATTGCATTCCGGCGATCGGGTTTTTGCAGGTGCGAAGGTTATTGGCTTAAATTCCTAAATGATTTCAATGCTAAAAATTTTTTGCGATTCCTTATCCCCAGCCCGCCGGGCGGCCTTAGGGTGTGCCCGTCCTGATCCACGAGGGGCCGTCCTGCAGGCGTGCTTGGCGGGGATCG
>JAJPHK010000059.1 GCA_021325315.1 Alphaproteobacteria bacterium | reverse complement strand
CTGACGATGCCGCCGTCGCAAATGGGAATCTTCACGCGCTCGGATAAGTCGCGCGAGCGTGCGAATATCCAGTTTCACATCCAGCCGCTCTCGCTCGACAAGTTCGGCGAGCCCTTGCACAAGTTTCCGGCTTTCACGATGAGCGTTTGCAATTTGCAGCCGACGAGTCGCGGCACGATTCGCCTGAAGAGCAAGAATCCGGCGGAAGGCCCTTCGATCCGGCCGAACTATCTTTCCACCGACGAGGACAGGAAGGTGGCGGCGGATTCGATCCGCGTCGCGCGTGGGATCGTGCGCGAACCGTCGCTGATGAAATACCGCCCGGAGGAAATTCTGCCGGTGCCGCAAGTGCGCGACGACGATGAAGCCGCGCTCGTACGCGCGGCGGGCGACATCGGCACGACGATTTTCCACCCGGTGGGTACCGCGAGGATGGGCTTGCCGTCCGACCCGATGGCCGTCGTCGACGAGCGGCTCCGCTTTATGGGGCTTGAGGGTTTGCGCGTGATCGACGCCTCGGTAATGCCGACCATTACCTCCGGCAACACCAATTCGCCCACCATCATGATCGCGGAGAAGGGAGCCATGATGGTGCTGGAGGATGCGAAGCGATAGCCCAACGCAGAAATCGTCATGCCCGGCCTTGTGCCGGGCATCCACGCCTTAACGAGCTATCAACAAGAAAGACGTCGATGGCCGGGACAAGCCCGGCCATGACGGGTGGATAGCAAGGACGGCTTTCCAATCGCGCGTGACTTTGCCCGCACCGCGCGAAACAATCCCTCGATTCGCGCCAATGCTTCCGGGGAGAGCCGCCATGACTCTGATAGATCGCGTGAAAAACATCATGATGACGCCGAAAACCGAATGGCCCGTGATCGACCGCGAACCGGGCGATGCCGCTTCCTTGTTCAAGAACTACGTCGCGATCCTCGCGGCGATCCCCGCGATCTGCGGCTTTATCGGCTCGTCGATCGTCGGCTACAGCATTCCGGGCACGGGCACGGTGCGCATCGGCGTCGGACAGGGATTGGCGCTCATGATCGTCAGCTATCTGCTTACGCTTGCCGGCGTCTATGTCATGGCACTGGTGATCGACGCGCTCGCGGCCACTTTCGGCGGCCGCAAGCATTCCGAAAGCGCGCTGAAGTCCGCTTCTTATTCCTACACGCCGATAGCGCTCGCCGGCTTCTTCCTGCTGCTTCCGCCGCTCGGCTTACTCATCCCGCTGATCACGGTCGCCGGACTCGCTTACGCGCTTTATCTGTTGTGGACTGGCCTGCCGGTCTTGATGCGCGCGCCGGCGGACAAGGCGCTCGTCTACGCGCTCGCCGCCGTCGTATGTGCGGCCGTCATCTGGCTCATTCTGAGCTGGATCTTGAGCGGGCTCTTCGCGTTTCCGGGATGAGCTAGGCCGCTGTCATTCCGGGGCGCGAGCGAAAGCTCGCGAACCCGGAATCCAGACAAACACGCGTGTGTTTCTGGATTCCGGATCGCCGCTTACGCGGCGTCCGGAATGACTTCGCGTTATGGCGCGAGCAATACCTGCCGGCACTCCGCCGGGAGATCTTTCATCGTGAGAGGCGGCTTCGGTTTCGGCGGAATAATCGGCGGGATCGGATGCAGCACCGATGGCCGGAACCACCAGTTGAGCTCGTGCCCGCAGCCGTCGCCCGAGGGCGGCTCCGGCTGCTTTTCGCAATTCGCGCTCCCCGCCGGGCAGCGGATGCGGATATGCATGTGATAGTCGTGACCCCAGTAGGGCCGCACTTTCGAGAGCCATGCTCGATCCGACCCCGCCTCGCGGCAGAGCGCCTTCTTGATCGCGGCGTTCACGAAAATCCGCTCGACCACCGGATCCTCCGCCGCCGCCTTGATCACCTTGAGATGCGACGGCGTCCAGGTGTTCGGATCGATGTCGGTGCGGTCGGCGCGCACCATCATGAGCGGCGTGATTTTCTCGCGCTCTTCCCAATTGAGCGTGTGCGTCGGCATCGGCGTAAGCCAGATGTCGGCGTCGAGCCCGATCTGGTGCGAGGCGTGGCCGGTTAGCATCGGTCCGCCGCGCGGCTGCGAGAGATCGCCGACCATGATGCCGGGCCAGCCCGCGATCTGCGGCAGCTTGTTCGAGAAGCGCTCCAGAAACGCGATCAGGTCCGGGTGGCCCCAGTTGCGGTTTCGCGAGAGCCGCATCACCTGCCAGGTCTTGCCGTTGATCGGGAGCGCGACGGCGCCGGCGAGACAGCCGTGCGCGTAGAAGCCGATCGAGCGCGCCTTCATCGATGCCGGCTCGCGCTTCTCGCCGAACAGCACCTTGGCGGGCGACTTCGTGAGTTCTTCCGGTTTCGGCACGGGCGCGACCGCGGCGGTCTGCGGCTCGACGCGCTTTGGTGGCAGCGGTGCCTGCGCGTTTGCAGATGCCGCCGAAAGCAAAAGCGCAATGAGAGCGAGTCGCCGCATGATGCCGCAGTCTAACGCGGCTTTGTGGCGGGAGGAATGCGCTTAACCAGTGCAAGGAACGGCGCTTGCACGAAGTTCCCGCCCCCGCTTCAATTCACTGAGCCAGCTGGAGTCATTCCGGAAGCCGAGCGCAGCGAGGCTGTCCGGAATCCAGAAACACAGGCGAGCGTTTCTGGATTCCGGGCTCGTGAGCACGTAAGTCGGCTGTTGCCGACTTACGCAATCAAAATGCCAATCTCGGGCAAGCCCGAGATTGGTGCTCGCGCCCCGGAATGACAGTGAGGGGTAAGGGTAATGCGTAAAATTGTTTTGGTGTTCGTTTGCCTGTTTGCTTTCCCGATTGCCGCAGCCCATGCCGACGTCGTCGCACGGATCAGCGTGTCGGCGCAGCGCATGACGGTCTATGTCGACGGCGTGCCGCGCTACAGCTGGCCGGTCTCGACCGCGCGGGCGCCTTACGCCACGCCGCGCGGAAGCTTCCGTCCCGTCCGGCTCGAGCGGACATGGTATTCGCGCGTCTACGATAACGCGCCGATGCCTTACGCGATCTTCTTCCATTACGGCTTCGCTGTGCACGGGACGTACGAGACGCGCTCGCTGGGCCGCCCCGCCTCGCACGGCTGCGTGCGGCTTCCCACTTCAGCCGCGCGCGAATTGTTCATGCTCGTGCGCGAGCACGGGATGAGCAATTCGCGGATCGTGGTGGGGATTTGACGATGCGCTTCGCGCGTCGCCCCCGCCCTTAATCCCTCCCCCGCAAGCGGGGGAGGGAGGCGAGCGAAGCGAGCGGGTGGGGGCTACTCCACCTTCCCGATCTTCTTCACCGCCGCGATGAGCCGCGCGCTGTCGGCATCGACGAACTGCTTGAACTCCGGCTGATCGAGATAGGCGGGCGGGCTTCCGGCCGATTCGTAAATTTTCGTGGTCTGCGGGTCGGCCATCACCTTCTTCATTGCCTCGCGCAGCGTCTTGATGACCGGCTCCGGCGTATTCGCCGGTGCGAACAGCCCGGCCCAGATGTAGAACTCGACGTCCTTGTAGCCGAGCTCCTGGAAGGTCGGCGTGTCCGGGAAGATCGCGACCCGCTTCGCGCCGAAATTGGCGAGCACGCGCACTGCGCCCGAGTCGACATGCGGCTTCAGCACACCCGGCGCGGAAGCAAGCGCGAGAATTTGTCCGCTCAGCAAATCGGTCACCGCCGGCCCCGCGCCCTTGTAGGGCACATGCAGCATTTTGATTCCGGCTGCCGACTCGAACATCGCCATCGAGACATGCAGCGTGCCGTAGGAGCCCGACGAGCCGTAGGGGATCAAGCCGGGGCGCTTCTTCGCGTCCTCGACAAGCTCCTGCACGTTCTTCCACGGTGCTTTTGCGTTCACCGCAAGCAGCGTCGGGTCGGCGAGTACGCGCGCGACCGGCGTAAGCTGCGTGACTTCGTACTGCGCCGGGCGGCCGAGAATGCGGTCGGCTTCCGGCAGCACGGCGAGCGAGGAGAGCGTCATCAGGAGCGTGTAGCCGTCGGGATTCGCCTTCGCGGCGTAAGCGTTGCCGATCCCGCCGCCCGCGCCGCCGCGGTTGTCGACGACGAAGGCCTTGCCGAGCAATTCCTGCAGCTTCTGCGCCACCGGCCGCGCGGCAAGATCCGCCTGGCCGCCCGGCGGGAAGGGGACGATCATGATGACGTTACGTTCGGGATAGGTGTCGGCGAGCGCGCTTCCCGCGCGCAATACGATCGGGAGCGCGGCGGCTCCCTTCAAGAAGTCCCGGCGATCCATCGTGGCGTTTCCCCTTTTTATAAGAAGGCGAAACGCTAGCATTGGGTGCGGTGCAAGATGAAGGTCGGTAATCGGCGTGGCGCATTAGCCCGCTATATCCGCCAATCTTAAAGCTTTTTCGGTGCGCTATAAAAAATCCACCGGGCGTGTCGATTCCGCTGGTCCTCGTTCGACGTGGGGTTAGAGCGCGGTTTTGATCCGGCCGGAACCGTCCGGAGCCCGCTTCGAACAAAGGGAGACAAAGACAATGCGTTTTATGGTGATTGTGAAGGCGACGAAGGACTCCGAGGCGGGCGTCATGCCGAGCGAGGAAATGCTCGCGGCCATGGCGAAATTCAACGAGGAGTTGGTCAAGGCCGGCGTGATGCTCGACGGCGCGGGGCTGCAGCCGAGCTCGAAGGGCGCGCGCATCCGGTTTTCCGGCGGCAAGCGCACCGTGATCGACGGTCCCTTCGCCGAAACCAAGGAACTGATCGCGGGCTACTGGGTCATTCAGGTGCGCTCGAAGGAAGAAGCGATCGAATGGATGATGCGCTGTCCGAACCCCTACAACGAGGACGGCGAGATCGAACTCCGCCAGTTCTTCGAGCTCGAGGACTTCGGCCCGAGCGAGGCGGTCGAACATCACCGCCGGCTCGGGGAGGAGATGGCGAAGAACAAGTGACACCGCGTCATGGCCGGGCAAAAGGCGCGAAGTGCCGTCTTCGCGCCTGAAGTCCCGGCCATCCACGCCTTCCTTGCGGATAAGCCGTTAAGACGTGGATGCCCGCGACAAGCGCGGGCATGACGCCGAGCTTGCATCGCTGGAACGAAAAAGCTGTCATCGGCCGCCATGACGGCCGCCGACACCCACCGCACCATCGACGCCATCTGGCGGATCGAACAGGCGAAGCTCATCGCCAGCCTCACGCGCATCGTGCGCGATGTGGGCGTCGCCGAGGAGCTCGCGCAGGACGCGCTGGTTGCGGCGCTCGAACAATGGCCGCGCTCCGGGATTCCCGAGAAGCCGGGAGCTTGGCTGATGGCCGCCGCGAAACATCGCGCGATCGACCGGCTGCGCCGCGCGAGTCTCGCCGAGCGCAAGCACGCGGAGCTCGGCCGCGAGCTCGATGCCGGACAGCAGGCGGTCGTAGAGGAGATCGACGCCGCGCTCGACGATGACATCGGCGACGACCTTCTACGCCTGATCTTCACCGCCTGCCATCCCGTGCTTTCGACCGAGGCGCGGGTCGCGCTGACGCTTCGGCTCATCGGCGGCCTCACCACCGGCGAGATCGCCCGCGCTTTTCTCGTGCCGGAGCCCACGATCGCGCAGCGGATCGTGCGGGCGAAGCGCGCACTCACGGAGGCAAACGTTCCCTTCGAGGTGCCGCACGGGGAGGAACGCGCCGCGCGTCTCTCATCGGTGCTCGAAGTGATCTATCTCGTTTTCAACGAAGGTTATTCGGCGACCGCAGGCGGCGACTGGATGCGCCCCGCGCTGTGCGAAGAGGCGCTGCGCCTCGGCCGCATCCTCGCCGAGCTGATGCCCGACGAGAAGGAAGTGCACGGTCTCGTTGCGCTGATGGAACTGCAGGCTTCGCGCCTTCCCGCGCGCACTGCACCCTCAGGCGAGCCGATCCTGCTGCTCGATCAGAATCGCGCGCGCTGGAACCAGCTCTTGATCCGCCGCGGGCTTGCGGCGCTCGATCGCGCCGACGCAGTCAGTGGCGTGCGCGGTCCGTATACGCTGCAAGCGGCGATTGCCGCCTGTCATGCGCAGGCACGAACGGCTGCGGAAACCGACTGGGTGCGGATCGCGGCGCTTTACCAGGTGCTCGCGTTCATTTCGCCTTCGCCGGTCGTGGAGCTCAACCGCGCAGTCGCGGTCGGCATGGCCTTCGGACCGCAGGCGGGGCTCGATCTCGTCGACGAATTGAAATCGGAGCCCGCGCTCAGGAACTATCACCTGCTGCCGAGCGTGCGCGGCGATCTCCTGAAAAAGCTCGGCCGCCTCGACGAAGCGCGCGCCGAATTCGAGCGCGCAGCCTCGCTCACGCAAAACGAACGCGAGCGAAGGCTGCTGCTGGAGCGGGCGGCGAGCTGCCCGGCCTGAATCAATCTCTCGCCCAGTTGCGTGCAAGCTCAGGCCCGAATTCCTCCGGCTCGGGCACGCGGCGAATTTCGATCACGTCGCCGGGCTCCGCCGGGCAACGTTTCGCCCATTCGATCGCCTCCTCTTGCGACTTCACCTGGATCATCCAGAAGCCGCCGATGACTTCCTTGCTTTCCGTGAAGGGACCGTCCGTCACTTTGGGTTTGCCGCCTTTGAACGACACACGCGCGCCGGCCGACGGCGGCGTCAGGCCGTCGAGCGTGAGCAGGACACCGGCCTTCCGCAGCTCGTCATTGTATCTGCCCATTTTCTTCAGCTCTTCCGGATCGGGCATCCAGTCCGGCGGAATCGGCTTGTTGTAGACTTCGGGGATCATGATCATCATGAAACGCATTTCTGTCTCCTTCGATCGCGGCCGGGGACAATCCCCGGCTCTGACCCTACGTCGAACGGGCAGGCGCGGATTCGACAGGCCTGGCGGTTTTCTGAGAAATTTTTTCAGCGGCCAAATGGCGCGAGAAATTCGAATTGTATCAATTGGATGATCACCCGGGACGGTTTCAATCCCTCCCCGTTCCGGGGAGGGTGGCCGGCGGAGCTGGCCGGGTGGGGTGACATGATGGGCTGCGAATTGCCCCCACCCTCTCGCTTTATCTCGATCTCGGGCAAGCCCGAGATCGATGCTCGCTTCCCTCCCCCGCAAGGGGGGAGGGATAAGAAGCTTAACTATCAACCTTCAGCGCCGCGATGAAGGCTTCCTGCGGAATTTCGACCTTGCCGAATTCGCGCATGCGCTTTTTGCCTTCCTTCTGCTTCTCGAGAAGCTTGCGTTTACGCGTGGCGTCGCCGCCATAGCATTTTGCCGTCACGTCTTTCCGCAGCGCGCGCACGGTTTCGCGCGCGATGATCTTGCCGCCGATCGCCGCCTGGATCGGCACCTGGAACATGTGCGGCGGGATCAGCTCCTTCAGCTTCTCCACCATCGCGCGCCCGCGGCCCTCGGCGCGCGTCCGGTGCACGAGCATCGCGAGCGCGTCTACCGGCTCGCCGTTCACGAGAATTTGCATCTTCACCAAATCGGCTTCCTTGAAATCGGTCAGGTGATAGTCGAACGAGGCGTAGCCCTTCGATACCGATTTCAGCCGGTCGTAGAAATCGAACACGACTTCGTTCAAGGGCAATTCGTATTTCACCATCGCGCGCGAGCCGACGTAAGTGAGCTCCTTCTGCACGCCGCGCCGGTCCTGGCAGAGCTTGAGCACGCTGCCGAGATATTCGTCGGGCGTCAGAATCGTCGCCTCGATCCACGGCTCCTTGATCTCGGCGATCCGCGTCACCTCCGGCATGTCGACCGGATTGTGAATCTCGATCTCCTCGCCGTTCGTGAGCTTCATCTTGTAGATCACCGAAGGCGCGGTCGCGATCAGGTTCAGGTTGAACTCGCGCTCCAGCCGCTCCTGAATAATTTCGAGATGCAGGAGGCCGAGAAAGCCGCAGCGGAACCCGAAACCGAGCGCCGCCGAAGTTTCCATCTCGAACGAGAAGCTCGCGTCGTTCAAACGCAATTTTCCCATCGCCGCGCGCAGCGTTTCGAAGTCGTTCGCGTCGATCGGGAAGAGGCCGCAGAACACGACCGGGATCGCCGGGCGGAAGCCGGAGAGGGGCTCGTTCACGGGCTTCCTGTCGTCGGTGATCGTGTCGCCCACGCGCGTATCGGCGACTTCTTTGATCGCGGCGGTGAGAAACCCGATCTCGCCCGGGCCGATTTGCTCCATCTCCACGCGCTTCGGGGTGAAGACGCCGACGCGGTCAACGTCATAGGCCGCCTTCGTGCCCATCATGCGGATGCGCTGGCCTTTTTTCAGCACGCCGTCGACGACGCGGAAGAGCACGACGACGCCGAGATAGGAGTCGTACCAGGAATCGATCAGCAACGCCTTCAGCGTCGCATTCGCGTCGCCCTTGGGCGGCGGCAGTTTCGTGACGATTGCTTCCAGGACATCCGGCACGCCTTGCCCGGTCTTCGCGGAAATCAGAATCGCGTCGGAAGCGTCGAGTCCGATCACGTCCTCGATCTGCTGCTTGATCTTCTCCGGCTCCGCCGCGGGCAAATCGACCTTATTCAGGACCGGCACGATCTCGTGATTGTTGTCGAGCGCTTGATAGACGTTCGCAAGCGTTTGCGCTTCCACGCCCTGCGAAGCGTCGACCACGAGAAGCGACCCTTCGCAGGCCGCAAGCGAGCGGTTCACTTCATAGGCGAAGTCCACATGCCCCGGCGTGTCGATCAGGTTCAGCACATAATCCTTGCCGTCCTTCGCCTTGTATTTGAGGCGGACGGTCTGCGCCTTGATGGTGATGCCGCGTTCGCGCTCGATGTCCATGGAGTCGAGCACCTGTTCCTTCATCTCGCGCGCTTCCAGCCCGCCGGTGAGCTGGATGATGCGGTCGGCGAGCGTCGACTTCCCGTGGTCGATATGCGCGACGATCGAGAAGTTGCGGATGTTGGAAATGGGCGTCTCGGTCATGGCGCGCGGAAATAGCACCCGCGCTGCGGTGCGGCAAGTTTTGCGCGCATTCGTCTATACTCCATCATTACCGGGCCGTCGCGCCCGGCGAGCGGAAGCGAGCCGTTTGGCGCGACGAGACCCGGTAATCCATGATGACCTTCAAAGTGCGCTGACAGTTTTCATGGATCACCCCAACTCGGGCTTGCCCGAGTTGCGTGTATTAATGCTCAAGTCGGCAACAGCCGACTTGAGTGTCTCGCAGCGTCGTCCGCTCGCTTTGCTCGCGGGACGCTGCGGCCCGGTGACGACCGAAAAAGAGACGCTGGCCGAACATTTCGAGAGCAGGCGCGTTATTGCCGGAACGACGGTGCGGAGGAAAGCATGACCCGAATCTTCACGATCGTCATTTCGATCACAGCCATTCTTTGCGTAGCCGCACCGGCGGCCGATCCTCCGCGCGTGACGATGAGCTCACAACAGGAGATTCCCAACATTCCGGGAAAAAGCCTCGTTGCCGTCGTCGTGGATTATGCGCCGGGTGGAAAATCTGCGGCACATCGCCATGCCGCTTCCGCTTTCATTTATGCGCATGTCATCTCCGGTGCGGTGAAGAGTCAGGTCGATGACGAGCCGGTCAAGGTCTATCGCGCGGGCGAAAGCTGGATTGAGCGGCCGGGCGCGCATCACCGGGTGAGCGAAAACGCGAGCGATACCGAACCGGCGAAATTGCTCGCGGTTTTTGTCGTCAACAGCGGCGAGAAGACGCTGACGATACCGGATCGCTGAGAATTCTAGGAAAGCCGCATAGGATGCGGCTCGGCTTTTCCGCGCGAGTCGCGCCGCCGGCGGTTCGCGAGAAATTTCCGGCCCTCGGCGGTTACGGTGACGACGACGCGCCCGCCCGGCATCGTCCTGCGCTCGACAAGCCCGCGGTCGATTGCATCTTCCCAGATCGTGAGCCGCGGGCAGGACGTGCGCCACGTTTCCATGACTTCCGAATAGGGCCGCTCTTGCTTCGCGACCCATTCGACCAGATCGAAGACGAGACTGTCAGACATCGGAGCTTCCCGATTGGTAAGGACATTCTACAACAGGCGAGACAAGGCTTAAAGCTTGTCCGCGACGACCGCGTTCTACGGTGTGAAGTTGCCGGGCGATCAATCTCGCGGTCATTGCGGTTCTGCGGATACGGCTCGCTTGACGGAGCCGAAGTAGCGCGGGACGCGCGCCTGAAAGCGTCGGTACTCGTCGCCGAATTTTCGCGCGAGATATTCTTCCTCGCGCCGGACGACGCCGAAATGCAGCGTCACGAGGCCGAGGACGAGCAGCGGGAAAATCCAGTCGAGCGCAAAAACGACCCCGATGCCGGTCAATATGAGGGTGCCGCCGTCATACATCGGGTTGCGCGTATAGCGATAGATTCCTTCGGTTGCGAGCGCGGTCGAGGGCTGGAACGGGTTGACGTTCGTGCCGCGGCGCACCAGAGCCCGCCGCCCGCTGGCGGCGATTGCGATACCGGCGATTGCGATGGCCAAACCAGTGCCCGCACGCAAGCCCTGTCCGAGATTCGCGAGCAAGCCGAGCGGCGCGAGCCATTGCAGCGCACAGGCGGCAAGCAGAATGGCGAGCGGAATGAGCGGAGGGAAAATCACGACGTTCGGATGATCTTTCATTTGTGCGCTCCTTGCTTCGTTGCGCCGCTGGTTTGGAAGACGACGAAGGTGAACAGCAGCATGCCCAACAAGACGATGAACGAGCCGCTCACGACAACGGGCATGAAACGATCGTGATCGCCCACTGCGACTCCCGCGATCCCGATCGGAAAAAGAATCGCGCCAACGATCGCCGCCGCCGCTTGGATCTTTGCAACGACCCCTTCCGCCGCCTCAGGCACGGCGCGGTAGTAGAGCGCCGAAAGAAAAGGAACGACAAAGCCGGCCAGGTTGAGATGCGCATGCGCGGGCGCAAGCGCGAAATCCTGCCGGATGCCCATGACGATGCCGAGAACCATACCGATTACGCCCAGCAAAACGCTTGTGCGGAACAGCAGACCGGTCATTTGATTGTCTCCTCTGCCAATTGTCTCCATTGGAGACATATGCCAGGCTTAGCGACGGGTCAAATCATCGCGGAAGGTAGAAGACCACAGGCGATATCGCGGGAATGGTGAAGGAATCGGCGAAAAAGCGAAACACATTCCGTCACGGCAACCTGCCGGCGGCGTTGATTGTGGCGGCACTCGGGCGGCTCAAGACCGAAGACGCGGAATCGCTGAGTTTGCGCGAGCTCGCGCGCGATGCCGGCGTCAACCACCGCGCGGTCTACCGCCATTTCCCCGACAAGCTCTCGCTTTTGGCGCAAGTCGCGCGTGAGGGCTGGCAGTGCCTGACAAAGGAAATGTCGCGGGAAGCAGGAAGGCAGCGCGGTGAAAAAGCGCTCGTTGCCTACGCTCTCGGGTTTTTTCGCTTTGCCCGAAAATACCCGAACCTTTTCCATCTGATGGCAGGACCGCGCATCAATCTGCGGGGTTCTTTCCCGGAGTTCGAGACAGCCGTTGCGGATGCGATGCGAATTTTTGCTCGGGGTTTCATCGAGGCAGGAGTTCGTCCGGAATTGTCGCGCGGGCGCGCCTTGCTGTTTGTCGCGGCACTCACCGGCGTGGTCGAGCAGATTCTGCATCGCCGCGTGCGGGTGAGCCCCTCGAAAATGCAGGGTTTTGTCGCCGATGCTGCGAAAAGGCTGGTGAAGGGCCTGCGGTGAATAAGTTCGGCCTAAATTCCTAAATGATTTCAACGCTAAAAATTTTTTGCGATTCCTTATCCCCAGCCCGCCGGGCGGCCTTAGGGTGTGCCCGTCCTGATCCACGAGGGGCCGTCCTGCAGGCGTGCTTGGCGGGGATCG
>JAJPHK010000167.1 GCA_021325315.1 Alphaproteobacteria bacterium | reverse complement strand
CACTCCGCCACCATCGGCATGCGCATGGTCGATCTGGAATTGCGCACCTGGTACGGCGGCAAAATGTATTTCGTGCTTGCTGCGGTGCACGTAATCTTTTTCTGGATTTCAGTAAGTTTTCTTTCGCCACTGATCCTTTTGGTCGCACTGGTAAACCGCAAGCACCGGCTGCTGCATGATTTTTGCACCGGCACGGTCATGGTCAACAACGAGACGCGCGCGGCGGCCCTCAGGCGCCCATAAAGCGCCGCACAAATACTGGACAAAAAATTTTTCGCTTGCCCCTTTCTTGCCCTTTGACGCCGACGGTTTCCGGCGCGATGCTTGGAGGGGAGAGATTCTGCCGCCGAGGACGGCGCGTTGGTGGATAGCCGTGACACAGCAACCGCGCGACACTCCGCAATTCTTCCTAACGAGCCCCTCGCCATGCCCCTATATTGCGGGCAAGCAGGAGCGGAAGGTCTTCACGCATCTCGTCGGCGAGCGGGCGCCCGAAATCAACGACATTCTCACGCAAGGCGGTTTCCGCCGCTCGCAGTCGATCGCCTATCGGCCCGCCTGCGAGGCCTGCCGCGCCTGCGTTTCCGTGCGGGTGTTGGTGAACGAATTCAATTATACCCGCGCCTTCCGACGAGTGCTTTCCGCCAACAAGGATATGGTGGGTTATGAGCGCGCGACGGCTCCCACCGCCGAGCAATATTCGCTGTTCCGTACCTATCTCGACACACGTCATGCCGACGGCGGCATGGTCGACATGACGGTGCTCGACTATTCCATGATGGTCGAAGACAGCCACGTCGATACCAAACTCATCGAATATCGCATGCGCGGCCCCGATACGGCGCTCACCGGCCGCGGCGAAGGTCCGCTGTTCGCGGTCGCGCTCACCGACGTGCTCGCGGACGGGCTATCGATGGTCTATTCGTTCTACGATCCCGAAATCCCCGGCCGCTCACTCGGCACGTACCTGATCCTCGATCATATCGAGCGCGCTCGGAAAATGGGCTTGCCGCACGTCTATCTCGGCTATTGGGTGAAGGGATCGAGCAAGATGGACTACAAGCGGCGCTTCCTGCCGCAGGAACGCCTGCTTCCCGACGGCTGGCAGCGAGTGGACGCCTAGCCGCCGGTTGCCGCGTCCACCAAGAGCTTCACGTTCAGCGCGATCACGACAAGCGCCGTAAGCGCCGCGAGCGCCGTCACCCAGCGCGGCGCGACCAGCGCGCCCATCTTGCTGCGGTCGGCGGTGAACAGCACGAGCGGCACGATCGCGAACGGAAGCTGCAGGCTGAGCACCACCTGGCTGAAGATGAGAAGCTTCGCCGTGCCGGATTCGCCATACCAGACCGTGACGATCGCCGCCGGCACGATCGCGATTGCGCGCGTGATCAGACGCCGCGCCCAGGACGGCAGCCGCAGATCGAGAAACCCTTCCATGACGATCTGGCCGGCGAGCGTTGCCGTGACGGTCGAATTCAGACCGCAGCAGAGCAACGCAATACCGAACAAGGTCGGCGCGATCGCCGAACCCAAAAGCGGCGCGATTAGCGAATGAACTTCGCCGAGCTCGGACACATTGGTCTGGCCGGTCTTATTGAAGGTGGCGGCGGCGAGAATGAGGATCGACGCGTTGATCAAGAGCGCGAACATGAGTGCAATGGTCGAGTCGAGCGTGGCGAGCCCGATTGCCTCGCGCTTTTCGGGAAGCGTTTTGCCGTAATCGCGCGTCTGCACGACACCGGAATGCAGATAAAGGTTATGTGGCATGACGGTCGCGCCGAGAATGCCGAGCGCGAGGTAGAGCATGTCCGGATTGCTTACGATTTCGGTCGTCGGCGCGAAACCGACAATTACAGCGCGCCAGTCCGGATTCGCCATGCCGATCTGGACGGCAAAACAGGCGGTAATGACGCCGAGCAGCATCACGATGAGCGCTTCGATCCAGCGGAAGCCGAGATTTTGCAGAAGCAAAATGAAGAATACGTCTAGGGCCGTGATCAAGACGCCGATCTCAAGTGGAATTCCGAACAGAAGATTGAGCCCGATCGCGGTGCCGATCACTTCGGCAAGGTCGGTGGCGCAAATCGCGGTCTCTGCCAGAAGCCACAGCGGAAACGAAATCGCACGCGGAAATGCATCGCGGCAGGCCTGTGCAAGATCGCGCCCTGTGGCGATGCCAAGCCGCGCGCAAAGCGCCTGCAAGAGGATCGCCATCATGTTCGAGAGAAGCGCGATGGTGAGCAGCGCGTAGCCGAATTTCGACCCGCCCGCGAGCGAGGTGGCCCAGTTGCCGGGGTCCATATAGCCGGTGGCGACGAGATAACCCGGACCCAGGAAGGCAAGAAGCTTCTTCCAATACGGGCCCTTGGGACGCGTCCGGATTGACCCGAAGACCTCCGACAGCGATGGCCGCCCGCGCTCGCGCCGCCAGCCGCCGCCGGTCTCAACGTCCTTGGGTGATACCCGGTCGAGCATCGAATCTACCTCAGGATCTATATTAATATTATATAGTTGCAAATGATTTGCAATTGCATTTCTTAGGATAATGCTCCGCAAGATGCTACATCTTGTCCGCGACCCGTAAATCGCCACGGCCGCGTTTAACGCGCTGTGAAGATTGCTAGAAAAGCGATTAGTTTCGTTTGGCCTCAGGCGGAGCCACAGACGCCTCATAGAGGCCGGCGCTGTCGAGCGCGCGGCGCACGCTGCCGGTCACCTTCGCGTTCTCGAGGAAGTTTGTGACGAAGGCGAGCCTCGCCTTCTGGCCCTTCGGCACGGCGACCGCGACGCCCGTGCGCCAGAACGCGCCCGGAAGAACGCGCGAGCCGGGGAACTGCTTGCTGAAATTTTTGAGCGACTCGCGCGAGAGCGCCACTGCATCGGCCCGGCCGGCGCGCAGCTCGTCAATCAGCTCCGGGACCGAGCGGAAAGCGGTGAACTTCGCGAATTTCAGCGAAGCCTCTGCCGCCCTGCCCGTTGTCGTGTTCGCGACGCCGATGACGCGCACACCTGGCTTGTTCACATCGTCGATGGTTTTGATCGCCGAGTCCGCCGGAACGAGATAGCTGCTTTCGAAAATATAGTAGTTGGGACCGAAATCGACCGACTTCGCGCGCTCCTGGTCGACCGGCATGAAGGCGACATCCCACGCATCCTTGTCGGCCGCTTCCGTGATCGCGCCCGAACTCGGATATTCGATATACTCCACCGGCACATGCAGGAGACGTCCGAGCTCGGCGCCCAGATCGACCGCAACGCCGTGCGGTTTTCCGTTCTCTGCGTCCTTGACGCAGTAGAAGGCCGAGGCTGCCGGCCCCACCCCGATCGCGACGCGCAGCGTTCCGGTCGGCGCGACATCTTTCGCGGATGGTGTTTGTGCGATCGCTGCGGTAATCGCAGACAGAAATACGAACAGCGCAAAAATTGAAATTTTCATGGAGCAGATTTTACCTACGCTCGACAAACCCCGTTACATTCAAGACGATGGGCGCATGATGATGCACTGTGTGCTCGCCGAACGCCCAGCCCCTCACCCGAATCGTTTTGCCGACACTGGTGCTTAACTTCCGGCGGATTTTCTCGTCCATCGAAAAAATATGTATTCGCTTTGTGCTTTCAATCTTATCGTATTCGTCCTCGCCCTCCAGACAAGCCGGCTTCGGCAACAATAATATGAAGGCCGTCTCGGTCTGATCGTAGGCTTCGGTGGTAATTTTCACGCGTTCGAGCCGGCCCTCGGCTTCCTCGCCGTCTCGGTTCGCGATCATGCATGCGCTGGCTGTCTGCGCAGCGAAGGCCGCGACGAAACCAAGCGCGATACCGGCACGCGTCATTTGAACGTGTTGGACTCCGGGAAGCCCTTGGGCGCGAGCCGGCCGGCGTCCGCACGATTGCCCATCCAGTCGCGCAAATCGGATTTTTCCACCGTATAGGTGCGCCCGGCCTTGTCGATCCAAGTCAGCCCGTCCGCGAGCGTAAACACCTTCGCGTCCGACAGCCCGCCGTCCTTGTATCGCTGCAACCGCACGCCCTTGCCGCGGCCCATTTCCGGCAAGTCCTTGAGCGGGAAAATCACCATCTTGCGGTTCTCGCCGACGGTCGCGACGTGGTCGCCTTCCGCCACGCTGAAAGCCGCGGCCACATCCGGCGCCTTCACATTCAGGATTTGCTTGCCCTTGCGTGTATTGGCGAGGCAATCCTCTTCTTTCACCACAAAGCCGTTGCCGCTCTTCGACGCGACGAGGAATTTGCGCCCACCCGCGAACGGCGCAACGCCGACGATCTCCGCGCCTTCCATGTCCACCATCAGACTCACCGGCTCACCGAAGCCGCGCCCGCCGGGAAGCTTGGAGGCGTCGATGGTGTAGAAGCGCCCGTTTGACGCGAAGACGAGAAGCTTCGAGGTAGTCTCCGCGTTGAAGCTGAAACCAAGCTTGTCGTCGCCCTTGAAACCGAGTCCCTTTGTATCGGCATCGCGGCCCCTGAGCGCGCGTATCCAGCCCTTCTCGGAAACCACGACGGTGATCGGCTCCCGCTCGATCATCGCCTCGGTCACAGCTTTGATGTCGATTTCCTCCGCAACCTCGAAGGTGGTGCGGCGGCGGCCAAGCGCGGTCGTCGGCCCGTAAGACTCGCGCACTTTTTTGATTTCGCCGGAAATCGACTTCCATTGCCGTGCGGTCGAACCGATCAGCTTCTCGAGATCGGATTTTTCCTTCTTGAGCGCGTCGTTCTCCCGCTTGATCTCGAATTCCTCGAGCTTGCGCAAATTACGCAGACGCATGTCGAGGATCGCGGTCGCCTGGATGTCGGTGAGCTTGAAGCGCTTCATCAACACCGGCTTCGGCTCGTCCTCTTTGCGGATGATTTTGATCACCGCGTCGATATTGAGATACGCGACCAGAAGGCCGCCGAGGACTTCGAGCCTGTGCTTGATCTCGGCGAGGCGGTGCCGCGAGCGCCGCAACAGAACCTCGCGCCGATGATCGAGCCATTCGCGCAGGCATTCCGCGAGTCCGACGACGCGCGGCACTTGTCCGCCCATCAGGACGTTCAAGTTGAGTGGAAAGCGATTCTCAAGCTCGGTGAGCTTGAAGAGCGATTCCATCATGATCTTCGGATCCACGCTGCGCGAGCGCGGCTCCAGAACGATGCGAACTTCTTCCGTCGACTCGTCGCGGATGTCGGCGAGGAGCGGAAGCTTCTTATCCGTGAGAAGTTCGGCAATGCGCTCCACGAGCCGCGACTTCGGCACGAGATAGGGAATTTGCGTCACCACCGCGACCCAAGTGCCACGGCCGGTGTCTTCCTTGTGCCAGCGCGCGCGTACGCGGAACGAGCCCTTGCCCGTGATATAGGCCTCGCGAATCGTCGCCTTGCTGTCGACGACGATGCCGCCCGTCGGGAAATCCGGCCCTTTCACGAATTTCAGAAGCTCACCCGACTTCGCCGAACGCTTGTCGATAAGATGGAGCGCCGCGTCGAGAAGCTCGGCGACGTTGTGCGGTGGAATGGACGTGGCCATGCCGACGGCGATGCCGGAGGAGCCGTTCGCAAGCAGGTTCGGAAACGCCGCCGGTAAAACGGCGGGCTCCTGCGACTGCCCATCATAGTTCGGCCGGAACGGAACCGCGTCCTCGTCGATGCCTTCGAGGAGAAGCCGCGCGACATCGGTCATGCGCGCTTCGGTGTAGCGATAGGCCGCGGCGTTATCGCCGTCGATATTGCCGAAATTGCCCTGCCCTTCCACGAGCGGATAGCGCGAGGAGAATTCCTGCGCGAGACGAACGAGCGCGTCGTAAATCGCCTGGTCGCCGTGCGGATGGAAATTGCCCATCACGTCGCCGACAATCTTCGCGGATTTTTTCGGCGGCGCGCCGGGTTCTAACCGCAACTGGCGCATGCCGTAGAGAATGCGGCGATGAACGGGCTTCAGCCCGTCGCGCGCATCGGGAAGCGCACGGTGCATGATGGTCGAGAGCGCATAGGAAAGGTAGCGCTCTTCCAGCGCTTCCTTCAGCTCGACGACTTCAATCCGGCCCTTGTCGGGCGGCGGAATCACTCGTTTGCCCATGAAATATCGCTATCAGCCGATTTTGTCCCGAACAAGCCTTATGCGGCAATCGCGCCGCGGGTGACTGTCGCGATCAAGGCGGCGCGCGCTTCCGGCATCGCGATCCCGCGCGGCTCGAAGACGTGGCGGGCGAGGAAGAAACCGGTGAGTTTGAAGCCCGCCGCCACATCCGCGGCGCTATGGCCGCAGTCTCTCAGGAGAAAGGCGGGCAGCCTCAGCAACTGATCCTTCCAGGGCTCTCCTGCCTCGCGGCTCACGGCCCGGCCCGTTTTCGGCGAGACATAGGTCAAATCTTCCGTTGCGCCCGTCCCCGCGCATTCCGACAGATCGAGGCCAAAGCCGAGTTCCGCGAGCAGCATCAGCTCAAAGCGCACGATCAGCGCCGCAGCGCAGTCCGGATCGTCGAGGTGGTCGGCGATCTCGGCCAGCGCATGATAAATGTCCTGATGCGGGTCGCGCTCGGGCAGGAGCCGCAGGAGCGCGGCGAGCGTGTGGATGCCGTAGCTCGCGATCGCGGAGAGCATCAGTCGCTCGGCGCGAAGCTGCATCCCCTCCACCGTGAAAGCGCCGAGATGCGCATCTAACCGCGCCCGCCACACCGCACGCACGCTGTTCCCCGGCTGCAGGATCGGACGAAGCTTCGACGAAATGCCGCCGCGCACGAGGCCGAGGTGGCGGCCATGCTTTGCAGTCATGAGCTCAAGCAGCGTGTGCGCTTCGCCATGGCGGCGAACGCCGAGCACGATGCCTTCGTCGGTCCATTCCATCTTATTCCTTCGGAAACTCCAGATTTTGCGCGCGATAGCGCTCGGGATCGTTCTCCCAGCCTTCGCGCACCTTCACGTGCAGAAACAAATGCACTTTCTGCTCGATCGCTTGCTCAATGTCCTTCCTGGCTTCCATCGAAATCGACTTGATCATCCGCCCGCCTTCGCCCAGCACGATTTTCCGCTGGCTCTCCCGCTCGACGAAAATCGACTGCTCGATCCGCACCGAACGGTCGCGCAGCTCCTTCCACGAATCGGTCTCGACCGTCGATTGATAGGGTAATTCCTCATGGAGTTTCAGGTAAAGCTTTTCGCGCGTGATTTCGGCGGCCATCTGGCGGAGTGGAATATCGGTGATCTCGTCCTCGGGATAATGCCAGGGCCCCTTCGGCAAATGTTCCGCGAAATAGTCGAGAAGATCCGGAACGCCGTCGTTCTTCGTCGCCGAGATCATGAAAGTCCGCTCGAAAGGAATAAGATCGTTCCCCTCTTTCGCAAGCGCAAGCAGCGCTTCGCGCTTCACAAGATCGATCTTGTTCAGGATCAGGATTTTCGGCTGGCGCAACTCCTTCAGCTTTTCGACGATCGCGCGCGTCTCGTCATCAAGACCCTTCTTCGCGTCGACCAAGAGTGCCGCGAGATCCGCATCCGCCGCGCCCGTGAGCGCAGCCGTTACCATCGCGCGGTCGAGCCGCCGCTTCGGCGCGAAAATTCCCGGCGTATCGACGAAAATGATCTGCGACTTGTCCTTGATCGCGATTCCGCGAACCAGGCTTCGAGTCGT
>JAJPHK010000079.1 GCA_021325315.1 Alphaproteobacteria bacterium | reverse complement strand
ACGCTGCCTTCGGGCACCGAGATGGTGATGCCGGGGGACAACGTCTCCATGGAAGTGCAGCTGATCGTGCCGATCGCCATGGAGGAGAAGCTCCGCTTCGCCATCCGGGAAGGTGGAAGAACGGTTGGCGCGGGCGTGGTGGCAAAAGTCATCGAATAGCCCTTATTTTTCAGCCTTAACGCCTTATATGAAGCGAGGCCCGGCGAAAGCCGGGCCTCTTGCACTCCGAACCGGTCACGAAGCCGCGAAAAACCAGCCTTTGGGCTTGCAATAAGGGTATGAATTTTGCAATAAAGGGCGGTGCGGCGGGTCCCCCGGGCCTATGGCCGCCATTTTCGCTTCCGGAGGAGTGTAGCTCAATTGGTAGAGCACCGGTCTCCAAAACCGGGGGTTGGGGGTTCGAGTCCCTCCACTCCTGCCAGCGGGCAGGACGGAGGAAACCGGAACTCCGAGGCGTGATGTGAACCTGCAATCGTAGGGCGTTGGAAGAGAGGCACGGATCGATCTCGACAGAGATTTCTCCGATCAGAAAAACACGATGCAAAATCCGTTCGAATTCATGCAGGAAGTGCGGGCCGAAGGCTCGAAGGTAACGTGGCCGACGCGCCGCGAAACCATCATCACGACTATCATGGTGTTCATCTTCGTTGCGGTCACGTCCGTGTTTTTCCTCTTCATCGACCAGGTGCTGCGCTTTGCGATGGGCACTTTCCTGAATTTCCTGCGCTAAAGGAATCCGAAATTGGCCAAGCGTTGGTACATCGTTCACGCCTACTCGAATTTCGAGAAGAAGGTGGCCGAATCCATCCGCGAGCAGGCGGATGCGCGCGGCTACGGCGATTTGTTCGAGGCGATCCTCGTCCCGACCGAGAAGGTCACCGAGGTGCGCCGCGGCCGCAAGATCGACAGCGAACGCAAGTTCTTCCCGGGCTACGTTCTGGTCAAGTGCGAGCTTACGGACGACGCCTATCACCTCATCAAGAACACGCCGAAGGTGACCGGCTTCCTCGGCGCCGACAAGAAACCGATTCCGATTTCCGACGCCGAAGCCGAACGCATCCTGCATCAGGTGCAGGAGGGCATCGAACGTCCGAAGCCGTCGATCATGTTCGAGGTCGGCGAGCAGGTGCGCGTCGCGGACGGGCCGTTCGCCTCGTTCAACGGCACGGTGGAAGAAATCGACGAAGACCGCTCGCGGCTCAAGGTGGCCGTGAGCATTTTCGGCCGGGCCACCCCGGTCGAACTCGAGTTCGGCCAGGTCGAAAAGGCGGGCTGAACATTTCTTGTGGGAGGCGAGGCCGCCTAGCCGGGCGTCCGGACCGCACCACGAACCTTGAGCGGCTCGTTCCGCTCAACAGGAGTGAAAGATGGCGAAGAAAGTAGCAGGGTTTTTAAAATTGCAGGTGCCGGCAGGCTCCGCCAATCCGGCGCCGCCGATCGGGCCTGCGCTCGGCCAGCGCGGCCTCAACATCATGCAGTTCTGCAAGGACTTCAATGCGCAGACGCAGAAGATGGAGAAGGGAATGCCGATTCCCGTCACCATCACGATCTACCAGGACAAGTCCTTCACCTTCGAGATGCGGACGCCGCCCGTCTCTTATTACCTGAAGAAGGCGGCGAAGCTCACCTCCGGCTCGAAGACCCCGGGGCGCGATTTCGCCGGCACCGTGAACAGGAAGCAGGTGAAGGAAATCGCGGAAGCGAAGATGAAGGATTTGAACTGCGACACGGTCGAAGCCGCGATGAAGATGATCGAAGGCTCCGCGCGTTCCATGGGCATTCAGGTGGCGGAGTAACTGTCATGCAAAAGGCACCCGGAAAACGCATCACCGCCGCCCGCAAGGATATCGAGCGCACGAAGCTCTATCCGGTCGACGAAGCCGTGAAGCTCGTGAAGGAGCGCGCGAAGGCGAAATTCGACGAGACGATCGAGATCGCGATGAATCTCGGCGTCGATCCGAAGCAGACCGATCAGCAGGTGCGCGGCGTCGTGAACCTGCCGAACGGCACAGGCCGCACGATGCGCGTCGCTGTGTTCGCGAAGGGCGCGAAGGCGGAAGAAGCCAAGAAGGCGGGCGCCGACGTGGTCGGCGCCGAGGATCTGGTCGAGCAGGTGAACAAGGGCGAGATCAATTTCGATCGCTGCATCGCGACGCCCGACATGATGCCGCTCGTCGGCCGACTCGGTAAGGTTTTGGGCCCGCGCGGTCTGATGCCGAACCCGAAGGTTGGCACGGTCTCGAACGATGTCGCCGCCGCCGTGAAGGCGCAGAAGGGCGGTGCGGTCGAGTTCCGCGTCGAGAAGGCCGGTATCGTTCAGGCCGGCGTCGGCAAGGCGTCGTTCACCGCGGATGCGATCGCGCAGAACGTGCGGGCGCTCGCGGATGCCGTCGCGAAATCGAAGCCCTCGGGCGTGAAAGGAACGTTTATCAAACGCGTCGCGATCTCATCGACGATGGGGCCGGGCGTGCGGATCGATCCCGCAAGTTTGAGCGTGAAAGGCTGATTAGAGAATTCCGTCCGGGAGCGATCCCGGACGGCGCAGCCGGAGAACGAAAACTTCTTCGGCGACCTGTCCAAGACTGCTGGTGTTCACACGTGTGAACTTAATCCCGAAAGGGGCCCGCATAGACGGAGACCAACCGGTTTCGAGCGAAAGCTCAAAGTCGGTTCGAACCAGAGCACCTTGGCTCGCCCTTTCCGGGCTTGTTGAGGGGACAGGGCTTAAGCGCCGCGCGCGCTTCTGCCCTTGAGGCGGAAGACGAGCGGCAAAGGTGCAACCGGCGATCCGGGTAATGCCCGGCTCGCCAACTGGAGAGAGAAAGTGGACCGAGCGGAGAAGCAAGAGCAGGTCGCATCGCTCAACAGCGCCTTCAAGGGCGCCGAGGCGATCGTGGTCGCTCATTACTCCGGTCTCACCGTCGCGCAGATGTCGGCGCTTCGCCGGCAGATGAAGAAGGGTGGGGCCGTCGTAAAAGTCGCCAAGAACCGCCTCGCGAAAAAAGCTCTCGAAGGCACGGACGTCGATCACCTCGCGCCCCTGTTCAAGGGGCCGACAGTCATCGCTTACTCCAAGGATGCGGTGACGGCGCCCAAGGTCGCTGTCGATTTCGCCAAGGGGAATGAGCAATTCGTCATTCTCGGCGGCGCGATGGGCAAGACCTCGCTTGATCTCAACGGCGTGAAGGCGCTCGCCGCTCTCCCGTCGCTGGATGAACTGCGCGCGAAACTCGTGGGCCTCCTGCAGGCGCCCGCGACCAAGATCGCGCAGATCGTCAACGCGCCGGCGTCGCAGCTCGCGCGCGTGGTCAACGCCTATAGCAAAAAGAGCGCCGCCTGAGGCGGTTCCGCAATCGATCTAGAGTTCGAACCGAAAAGGAAAATGGAAAATGGCTGATCTGGCAAAAATCGTAGACGAACTTTCGAAGCTCACCGTGATCGAAGCGGCCGAGCTCTCGAAGATGCTCGAAGAGAAGTGGGGCGTGTCTGCCGCCGCCGCGGTGGCGGTGGCGGCCGGCCCCGGCGGCGCTGCCGCGGGCGGCGCTCCGGCCGAAGAGAAGACCGACTTCACCGTCGTTCTTGCCGCCGCCGGCGACAAGAAGATCGAGGTCATCAAGGAAGTCCGCGCAATCACGGGCCTCGGCCTCAAGGAAGCGAAGGACCTCGTCGAGGGCGCGCCGAAGCCGCTCAAGGAAGGCGTCAATAAGGACGACGCCGCCAAGATCAAGGCGCAGCTCGAGAAAGTCGGCGCGAAGGTTGAGCTCAAGTAAGTATTGCTTACTTGAGCGAAATCCCCGGGCGAGCGCAGCGAGTTCCGGGGATCTTGAGATGTAAGGCGTGGATGGCAGCCAACTCGGGCTTGCCCGAGTTGGCAAAAGGCGAGGAGCGAAAGTCGGGTAAACCCGACTTTCGATGACAAGCCCGGCCATGACGACGAAAGACAAGATACCGGGCGGCGCTCACGCGCCGTCCGGCTCTCCGCCGAAAGGCGGAACGGATTTAAGAGGACGCCGGCGCGATTTGGCGCGCGTCCGACAGGAGCGAGAACGAAATGGCGCAGACCCTCACCAGCCGCAAACGGATCCGCAAGTTCTTCGGGAAGATCGCAGAAGTCGCCGAGATGCCGAACCTGATCGAGGTTCAGAAGGCGTCCTACGACCAGTTCCTGCAGATCCACGAACCTTCGAGCGGCCGGATCGACGACGGCTTGCAGGCCGTTTTCAAATCGGTGTTCCCGATCTCGGACTTCTCCGGGAACTCGATGCTGGAATTCGTGCGCTACGAATTCGAGGCGCCGAAATATGACGTCGACGAGTGCCGTCAGCGCGGCATGACCTTCGCGGCACCGCTCAAGGTCACGCTCCGCCTCATCGTGTTCGATGTGGACCCGGAAACGCAGGCGAAGTCGGTCAAGGACATCAAGGAACAGGACGTCTACATGGGCGACATCCCGCTCATGACGTCGAACGGCACGTTCATCGTGAACGGCACCGAGCGCGTGATCGTATCGCAGATGCACCGCTCGCCGGGCGTGTTCTTCGACCACGACAAGGGCAAGACGCATTCCTCGGGCAAGCTCCTGTTCGCCGCCCGCATCATTCCGTATCGCGGTTCCTGGCTCGACATCGAGTTCGACGCCAAGGACATTGTGCATGCGCGCATCGATCGCCGCCGCAAGATTCCGGTGACGTCGCTTCTGCAAGCGCTCGGCTATACGGGCGAGGAGATCCTCAACACGTTCTATCAGCGCATCGTCTACAAGCGTATCAAGAGCGGCGGCTGGCGCCTGCCGTTCGATCCGAAACGCGTGCGCGGCTTCGTCGCAAAGACCGACATGCGGAACGCCGACAACGACGAGGTCGTGATCGAGGCGGGCAAGAAGCTCACCGCGCGCCAGGCGCGTCTCCTCCAGGAGAAGGGCGTGAAGGCGCTGAAGGTTTCCGACGAGGATCTCTTCGGCCACTACATCGCGGAAGATCTCGTCAACACCTCGACCGGCGAAATCTTCGCCGAGGCCGGCCAAGAGATCGACGAGAAGCTTTTGGTTGCGCTCACCGAGGCGGGCTACAACGAGATTCCCGTCCTCGACATCGACCACATCAATACCGGCCCGTTCATCCGCAACACGCTCGCGATCGACAAGAACGTCACGCGCGAGGACGCTCTGTTCGACATCTATCGCGTGATGCGCCCCGGCGAGCCGCCGACGGTGGAAACCGCGGAGGCGATGTTCAACTCGCTGTTCTTCGATCCCGAGCGCTACGATCTTTCCGCGGTCGGCCGCGTTAAGATGAACATGCGCCTCGATCTCGACGCGCCCGACACCGTCCGCATCCTCCGCAAGGAAGACATCCTCGCGGTGGTGAAGACGCTCGTCGCGCTGCGCGAGGGCAAGGGGCAGATCGACGACATCGACCATCTCGGAAACCGCCGCGTCCGTTCGGTGGGCGAGCTGATGGAGAACCAGTATCGCATCGGTCTTCTCCGCATGGAGCGCGCGATCAAGGAGCGGATGAGCTCGGTCGATATCGACACGGTCATGCCGCAGGACCTGATCAATGCGAAGCCGGCGGCCGCCGCCGTGCGCGAGTTCTTCGGCTCGTCGCAACTCTCGCAGTTCATGGATCAGACCAATCCGCTTTCCGAGATCACGCACAAGCGGCGTCTCTCGGCGCTCGGGCCGGGCGGTCTTACGCGCGAACGCGCGGGCTTCGAGGTGCGCGACGTGCACCCGACGCATTACGGACGTATCTGCCCGATCGAGACGCCGGAAGGTCCGAACATCGGCCTTATCAACTCGCTCGCGACCTTCGCGCGCATCAACAAATACGGCTTCATCGAAACGCCGTACCGTAAGGTGAAGGACGGCCGCGTCACCGACGAGGTGCACTACCTCTCCGCCATGGAGGAGGGGAAGTATTACGTCGCGCAGGCGAACGTAAGCCTCGACGCCAAGGGCAAGTTCACCGAGGACCTCGTGGTTTGCCGCCACGCGGGCGACGTCCTGATGGTCGCGACCGACCGCGTCGATTACATGGACGTTTCACCGAAGCAGCTCGTTTCGGTCGCCGCCGCGCTCATCCCGTTCCTCGAGAACGATGACGCGAACCGCGCGCTCATGGGCTCGAACATGCAGCGCCAGGCGGTGCCGCTCGTCCGCGCCGAGGCGCCGCTCGTCGGCACCGGCATGGAGGATGTGGTCGCGCGCGACTCGGGCGCGGTCATCGCCGCGCGCCGTACCGGCGTCGTCGACCAGATCGACGGCACGCGTATCGTCATCCGTGCGACGGAAGAGACCGACGCGGGCAAGTCGGGCGTCGACATCTATCGCCTGATGAAGTTCCAGCGCTCGAATCAGAACACCTGCATCAACCAGCGTCCGCTCGTGCGCGTGGGCGATCACGTCAAGAAGGGCGACATCATCGCCGACGGTCCGTCGACCGAGCTCGGCGAGCTTGCGCTCGGCCGCAACGTGCTCGTCGCGTTCATGCCGTGGAACGGTTACAACTTCGAAGACTCGATCCTGCTTTCCGAGCGGATCGTGAAGGACGACGTGTTCACGTCCATCCACATCGAGGAATTCGAGGTGATGGCGCGCGACACCAAGCTCGGGCCGGAAGAAATCACCCGCGATATCCCGAACGTTTCAGAAGAGGCACTGAAGAGCCTCGACGAAGCGGGCATCGTCTATATCGGCGCCGAAGTACGCGCGGGCGACATCCTCTGCGGCAAGATTACGCCGAAGGGCGAAAGCCCGATGACGCCGGAAGAGAAGCTTTTGCGCGCGATCTTCGGCGAGAAGGCCGCGGACGTTCGCGACACCTCGCTGCGCGTCCCGCCGGGCGTGCAGGGTACGGTCGTCGAGGTGCGCGTGTTCAACCGCCACGGCGTCGACAAGGACGAGCGCGCGCTCGCGATCGAGCGTGAGGAGATCGAACGCCTCGCGAAGGACCGCGACGACGAGCAGGCGATCCTCGATCGCAACGTCTATGGCCGCCTCGCGCAGATGCTAGAGGGCCGTCAGGGCGTCGCGGGCCCGAAAGGCTTCAAGAAGGATCACAAGATCACACAGGCGGTGCTCGACGAGTTCCCGCGCTCGCAATGGTGGCAATTCGTTTCGCCCAACGAGAAAGTCATGGGCGAGATCGAGGCCCTCCGGAAGCAATACGACGAATCGAAGAAGCGGCTCGAGCAGCGCTTCCTCGACAAGGTCGAGAAGCTCCAGCGCGGCGACGAACTGCCGCCGGGCGTGATGAAGATGGTCAAGGTCTTCGTCGCGGTGAAGCGCAAGATCCAGCCGGGCGACAAGATGGCCGGCCGTCACGGCAACAAGGGTGTCGTGTCGAAGATCGTGCCCGCCGAAGACATGCCGTTCCTTGAGGATGGAACTCCGGTCGATGTCGTGCTCAATCCGCTCGGCGTGCCGAGCCGCATGAATGTCGGCCAGATCCTCGAGACGCATCTTGGCTGGGCCTGCCACGGCCTCGGCCAGCAGGTCGCGCGCGCCGTGGAAGCCTACCAGCAAAGACACGACGCGAAGCCGCTCAGGGAGACGCTGAAGCAGGTCTATGGCAAGGAAGACGGGATCGCCTCGCTCGACGACAAGGCGCTCGTGGAACTTGGCAACCACCTGAAACGCGGCGTGCCGATGGCAACGCCCGTGTTCGACGGCGCCAAGGAAGCCGATATCGAGCACATGCTGGAGATGGCCGGCCTTAACAAGACGGGGCAGGTGACCCTATATGACGGACGTACGGGCGATCCCTTCGATCGGCAGGTGACGGTCGGTTACATCTACATCATGAAGTTGCATCACCTGGTGGACGACAAGATCCACGCGCGTTCGATCGGCCCGTACTCGCTCGTCACGCAGCAGCCTCTCGGAGGCAAGGCGCAGTTCGGCGGCCAGCGTTTCGGCGAAATGGAGGTGTGGGCGCTCGAGGCCTATGGCTCAGCCTACACGCTGCAGGAAATGCTCACCGTGAAGTCGGACGACGTCGCCGGCCGCACCAAGGTGTACGAAGCCATCGTTCGCGGCGACGACACCTTCGAGGCCGGCATTCCGGAGAGCTTCAACGTGCTCGTGAAGGAAATGCGTTCCTTGGGTCTCAACGTGGAGCTTGTGAACACGAAGAAGCTCGCAGGCCCCGAGGATATCGCGGCCGAATAAAGATTTCGTGCGGGAGGCTCCGCAGCCTCCCGCGCGCAAGAGGTTTCGATTGCAATTCTTCCGGCAGCGGCGCGACCGCGGAACGCGCTTCTTCCGGAAAGCAGGAGAAGACGGATGAACCAGGAACTTTCGAATATTTTCGGGCCCCAGACGCCGGCGCAGGTCTTCGATCACATCAAGATCTCGATCGCGTCGCCCGAAAAGATTCTGTCGTGGTCCTACGGCGAGATCAAAAAGCCCGAAACGATCAACTACCGCACGTTCAAGCCGGAACGTGACGGCCTGTTCTGCGCGCGCATCTTCGGGCCGATCAAGGATTACGAGTGCTTGTGCGGCAAGTACAAGCGCATGAAGTACAAGGGCATCATCTGCGAAAAGTGCGGCGTCGAGGTCACGCTCTCGCGCGTGCGCCGCGAGCGCATGGGCCATATCGAGCTCGCCGCGCCGGTCGCGCATATCTGGTTTCTGAAGTCGCTGCCGAGCCGCATCGGCTTGCTGCTCGACATGACGCTGAAAGATCTCGAGCGCATCCTCTACTTCGAATATTACGTCGTCACCGAGCCTGGGCTCACGCCGCTCAAGGAGCGGCAGCTTCTGTCGGAAGAGGAGTATCTGAAGGCGCAGGAGGAATACGGCGAGGATTCTTTCACCGCCAAGATCGGCGCGGAAGCGATCCGCGAGATGATGAAGGCGATCGACCTGAACAAGCTCGCGGCCGAACTCCGCAAGGAGATTGCGGAGTCCACCTCCGAATTGAAGCCGAAGAAGCTCGCGAAGCGCCTGAAGCTGATCGAGGCCTTCCTCGCGTCCGGCAACAAGCCGGACTGGATGATTATGACCGTGATCCCGGTGATTCCGCCGGATCTGCGCCCGCTCGTTCCCTTGGACGGCGGCCGTTTCGCTACGTCGGATCTCAACGATCTCTATCGCCGCGTGATCAACCGCAACAACCGCTTGAAGCGGCTGATCGAACTCAAGGCGCCGGACATCATCATCCGCAACGAAAAGCGCATGCTGCAGGAGGCCGTCGACGCCCTGTTCGACAATGGCCGCCGCGGCCGTGTGATCACGGGCGCGAACAAGCGCCCGCTGAAGTCGCTCGCCGATATGCTCAAGGGCAAGCAGGGCCGCTTCCGGCAGAACTTGCTCGGCAAGCGCGTCGACTATTCCGGCCGCTCGGTGATCGTCGTCGGTCCGGAGCTGAAGCTGCACCAGTGCGGTCTGCCGAAGAAGATGGCGCTCGAACTCTTCAAGCCGTTCATCTATTCGCGGCTTGACGCGAAGGGCCTCTCGACCACCGTGAAGCAGGCGAAGAAGCTCGTCGAAAAGGAGAAGCCCGAGGTTTGGGACATCCTCGACGAGGTCATTCGCGAGCATCCGGTGCTGCTGAACCGCGCGCCGACCTTGCACCGCCTCGGCATCCAGGCGTTCGAGCCCGTGCTGATCGAGGGTAAGGCGATCCAGTTGCACCCGCTGGTTTGTGCCGCGTTCAACGCCGACTTCGACGGCGACCAGATGGCCGTGCACGTTCCGCTGTCGCTCGAGGCACAGCTCGAAGCGCGCGTCCTGATGATGTCGACGAACAACATTCTGCATCCGGCGAACGGCTCGCCGATCATTGTGCCGTCGCAGGATATCGTGCTTGGTCTTTACTACCTCTCGCTCGTGCGCGAGGGCGAAGCGGGGCAGGGCATGTCCTTCGCTAATATCGGCGAGCTTGAACACGCGCTCTCCTCGGGCGCGGTATCGCTGCACGCCAAGATCAAGGGCCGTTTCACCACGGTGGACGAGAACGGCAACAAGGTGTCGAAGATCTACGATACAACGCCGGGCCGCATGCTCCTCGGCGAAGTGCTGCCGAAACACCCGCGGATTTCCTTCGACCTCATCAATCGTCCGATGACGAAGAAGGACATCTCGCACATGATCGACACGGTCTACCGCCACTGCGGACAGAAGGAGACTGTGATCTTCTGCGACCGGATCATGGGTCTCGGCTTCTACAACGCCTTCAAGGCCGGCATTTCCTTCGGCAAGGACGACATGGTGGTGCCGACGAAGAAGTGGGAGCTCGTCGAGCAGACCCGCGCGCTCGCCAAGGAATACGACCAGCAGTACAACGACGGCCTCATCACCCAGGGCGAGAAGTACAACAAGGTCGTCGACGCCTGGGCGAAGTGCACCGACAAGATCGCCGAAGAGATGATGAAGGAAATCTCGGCGACGCGGAAAGACGCCGCGACCGGCAAGGAAGCGGCGATGAACTCGATCTACATGATGTCGCACTCCGGCGCGCGCGGCTCGCCCGCACAGATGAAGCAGCTCGCCGGCATGCGCGGCCTGATGGCGAAGCCGTCGGGCGAGATCATCGAGAGCCCGATCATCTCGAACTTCAAGGAAGGGCTCACCGTGCTCGAGTACTTCAACTCGACCCACGGCGCCCGCAAGGGTCTCGCCGACACCGCGCTCAAGACCGCGAACTCGGGCTATCTCACGCGCCGTCTCGTCGACGTCGCGCAGGATTGCATCGTCACGCAAGTCGATTGCGGTACGAGCCAGGGCATCCGGATGCGTGCGATCGTGGACGCAGGCCATGTCGTGGCCTCGCTCGCCTCGCGCATTCTCGGGCGCACCGCGGCCGAGGACATCACGAATCCGTCAAGCGGCGAGGTCATCATCAAAGCTGGCACGCTGCTTGAGGAAGCGCAGGTGGACAAGATCGTCCATGCCGGTGTGCAGGAAGTCCGTATCCGTTCGGCGCTCACCTGCGAAACCGTGAACGGGGTCTGCCAGAAGTGCTACGGGCGCGATCTCGCCCGCGGCACGCTCGTCAATATGGGCGAGGCGGTGGGCGTCATCGCGGCGCAGTCGATCGGCGAGCCGGGCACGCAGCTCACCATGCGCACCTTCCATATCGGCGGCGCGGCGCAGCTGGCGGAGCAGTCCTATCTCGAATCGAACTTCGACGGCACGATCAAGATCAAGAACCGCGAGATCGTGAAGAACTCGGACGGCGAGAACATCGTCATGACGAGGGCGCTCGCGATCCTCGTCTTGGATCCGGACGGAACGGAGCGCGCGTCGCACCGCATTCCGTACGGCGCGCGGCTCAAGGTCGACGACGGCGACAAGGTCAAGCGCGGCCAGCGTCTCGCGGAATGGGATCCGTATTCCCGCCCGATCATTTCGGAAGCCGACGGCACCGTCGCCTTCGAGGATCTGATCGAAGGCCAGTCCATGAGCGAGGCTGTCGACGAGTCGACGGGTATCACCAAGCGCACCGTCATCGATTGGCGCGGCGCGGGCAAGGCGGCGGCGGATCTTCGTCCGTCGATCGCGATCCGCGGCGCGGAAGGAACGCTCGCCAAGCTCGCGAAACTCCGGAAGGCGCAGCAGGAAGTGCGTTACACGCTTCCGGTGGACGCGATCCTGTCGGTTGAGCCGGGCCAAAAGGTAAAGGCGGGGGACGTGCTTGCGCGTCTTCCCACCGACAGCGCCAAGACGCGCGACATCACCGGCGGTCTGCCGCGTGTGGCGGAGCTGTTCGAGGCGCGGCGCCCGAAGGAATCGGCGATCATCGCCGAGATCGGCGGCACGGTCTCGTTCGGTAAGGACTACAAGAACAAGTATCGCATCTCGATCATCCCGAGCGACCCGGGGGTCGAGCCGGTCGAGTATCTCATCCCGAAGAACCGGCACGTCTACGTGCAGGACGGCGACGTGATCGAGAAGGGCGACTATATCGTGGACGGCAACCCGGCGCCGCACGACATCCTGGCGATCAAGGGCATCGAGGAGCTCGCGGGCTACCTCGTGAACGAGATTCAGGACGTCTACCGGCTGCAGGGCGTCGGCATCAACGACAAGCACATCGAGGTGATCGTTCGCCAGATGCTGCAGAAGGTCGAGATCGACGATCCGGGCGAGACCGAGCTCATCAAGGGCGAGCAGCTCGACAAGATCGAATTCGATCAGATCAACTCGAAGGCGAAGGAAGCGGGCAAGAAGCCGGCAAGCGCGCACGCGGTGCTTCTCGGCATCACCAAGGCTTCGCTGCAGACGCGCTCGTTCATCTCGGCCGCGTCCTTCCAGGAGACCACACGCGTGCTGACCGAAGCCGCGGTCAACGGCAAGATCGACACGCTCGACGGCCTCAAGGAGAACGTCATTGTCGGCCGCCTCATCCCGGCGGGCACCGGCGCCATGATGTCGAAGCTGAAGGCGGTCGCGACCCATCGCGACGAGTTGATCCTCGCCGAACGCCAGAAGGAGCAGGCGGAAGGTGCGGTGAAGCCCGAGGCCTTGATCGAAGGACCGGCACAGACACCGGCCGAATAGGCCTGAAAAGGGATCAAACAAGAAAGGGCCGCTCGAAAGGGCGGCCTTTTTGCTTTGTTTCCGCGGCGCGGGGGAGAGGCGCATTTTTCGGGCGTTTCGAGCCCGTTTCATCGGAAGAATCGCGGAATCGGCCCATGGCGGTATTGTTCGGATGCAGGGCGCTTCCTATTTATCCTTTCGCTGCGGTTCACGGCTCGCATCCCGCCGGAAACGCCCGCAAAGTCAGCTTTTTTCGCGCTTTCGGGGTTGACGCCAAGTGGGAGGCGAGGCTAAAACCGCGCGCTATTACGACAGGCGGTCGGTACCGCCGTTCGATTGCGCCAAGCGATCGACCAAGGGTGCCGAAACGCTGTCTCTGACAATCAAAGTCAGGTGCTTTTCAGGACCACGTCCATCTCGGTCGTGGTCTTTTGTCACGGAAAGAGCGCCCTTCCGCGGGTGGCGGACGGCGCGCTCTCGTTTGCGTTTCCGCGAAAGCGGCGGCGCGAGGAATTTGAGGAAGAGAACGAGGCCAATGCCGACGATCAACCAATTGATCCGCAAGCCGCGGGTTGCGCCGCACTACCGGAACAAGGTTCCGGCGCTCAAGGCGTCGCCGCAAAAGCGCGGCGTATGCACGCGCGTTTATACGACGACGCCGAAGAAGCCGAACTCCGCGCTCCGTAAGGTCGCGAAGGTGCGCCTGACCAACGGCTTCGAAGTGATCGGTTACATCCCGGGCGAGGGCCATAACCTGCAAGAGCACTCCGTCGTGATGATCCGCGGCGGCCGCGTGAAAGACCTTCCGGGCGTCCGTTATCACATCCTCCGCGGCGTGCTCGACACCCAGGGCGTCAAGAACCGCAAACAGCGCCGCTCGCATTACGGCGCCAAACGTCCGAAGTGACGAGGAGATAGAGAGCCATGTCCCGCCGTCACCGTGCAGAGCGCCGCGAAACGCTTCCCGATCCGAAATTCGGAAACGTCAAAATTACGCGCTTCATGAATTCCATCATGCGCCAGGGCAAAAAATCGGTCGCCGAATCGATCGTCTACGGCGCCCTCGACAAGATCGAGGCCAAGATCAAACAGAATCCGCTGCAAGCCTTCGAGCAGGCGCTCGACAATGTCGCGCCCTCGATCGAGGTCCGTTCGCGCCGCGTCGGCGGCGCCACCTATCAGGTGCCCGTCGAAGTCCGTCCGGAGCGCCGGCAGACGCTCGCGATCCGCTGGATCATCGAGGCTGCGCGCGAGCGCAACGAAAAAACCATGATCGACAAGCTTTCTTCCGAGCTTCTCGACGCGTCGAACAACAGGGGCAACGCCGTCAAGAAGCGGGAAGACACCCACCGCATGGCGGAGGCGAACCGCGCCTTCTCGCATTATCGCTGGTGACGGAGAAACATCATGCCCCGCACGCATAAAATCGAGGACTACCGCAATTTCGGCATCATGGCGCATATCGACGCCGGCAAGACGACGACGACCGAGCGGATCCTCTTCTACACCGGAAAGAGCCACAAGATCGGCGAAGTGCACGACGGCGCTGCGACCATGGACTTCATGGAGCAGGAGCAGGAGCGCGGCATCACGATTACGTCCGCCGCGACGACCGCGTTCTGGCGCGAGAAGCGCCTGAACATCATCGACACGCCGGGCCATGTCGACTTCACGATCGAAGTCGAACGTTCGCTTCGCGTGCTCGACGGCGCGGTATGCGTCCTTGACTCCAACCAAGGCGTAGAGCCGCAGACGGAAACGGTCTGGCGCCAGGGCGACAAATACAAAGTGCCGCGCATCGTCTTCGCGAACAAGATGGACAAGACGGGCGCCGATTTCTTCAAATGCCTCTCCGACATTGTCGACCGCCTCGGCGCGAAACCGGTCGCGATCCAGCTCCCGATCGGCGCCGAAAACAACTTCAAGGGTATCGTCGATCTCGTCCGCATGAAGGGCGTCGTCTGGGAGGACGAGTCGCTCGGCGCGAAATATCACGACATCGACATTCCGGCCGACATGGTCGAGCAGGCCAAGGAATATCGCGAGAAGCTGATCGAAGCCGCGGTCGAACTCGATGACGCGGCGATGACCGCCTATCTCGACGGCAAGGAGCCGGACGAGGCGACGCTGAAGTCGCTCATCCGCAAGGCGGTGATTTCGGGCGCGTTCTACCCAGTGCTTTGCGGCTCGGCGTTCAAGAACAAGGGCGTGCAGCCCTTGCTCGACGCGGTCGTGGATTATCTGCCGTCGCCCCTGGACGTTCCGCCGATCAAGGGCATCGATGACAAAGGCAACGATACCGTCCGCAAGGCGAGCGACTCGGAGCCCTTGGCGCTTCTCGCCTTCAAGATCATGGACGACCCGTTCGTCGGCACGATCACGTTCTGCCGCATCTATTCGGGCGTGCTCACTTCGGGCATGCAGGTCGTCAATACGACGCGCGAGAAGAAAGAGCGCATCGGCCGCATGCTCTTGATGCATGCGAACAACCGCGAAGATATCAAGGAAGCCTATGCCGGCGACATCGTCGCGCTCGCGGGCCTCAAGGAAGTCCGCACCGGTGACACGCTGTGCGATCCCGCGAAGCCGGTGCTCCTCGAAAAGATGGAGTTTCCCGAGCCGGTCATCGAAATTGCGATTGAGCCGAAGTCGAAAGCCGACCAGGAGAAGCTCGGCGTGGCGCTCGCGAAGCTCGCGGCGGAGGATCCGTCGTTCCGCGTTTCGACCGATCAGGAGAGCGGCCAGACCATTCTCAAGGGAATGGGCGAGCTGCATCTCGACATCAAGGTCGACATTCTGAAGCGCACCTACAAGGTCGAAGCGAATATCGGCGCGCCGCAGGTGGCGTATCGCGAGAAGATCACGCAGCGCGTCGAGCAGGAATACACCCACAAGAAGCAGTCTGGCGGCTCCGGCCAGTTCGCGGCGGTCACCATCGTCGCCGAACCCTTGCCGGCCGGCGGCGGTTTCGTGTTCGAGAACGAGATCGTCGGCGGCGCCGTGCCGAAGGAATACATCCCCGGCGTCGAGAAGGGACTTGAGAGCGTGCTCGGTTCGGGCGTGCTCGCGGGCTTCCCCGTGGTCGACCTCAAGGTTACGCTGATCGACGGCAAGTATCACGACGTCGACTCGTCGGCGCTCGCGTTCGAAATTGCGGCGCGCGCCTGTCTGCGCGAGGCGCTGCAGAAAGGCCGCTCGGTTCTTCTCGAGCCGGTGATGAAGGTCGAGGTGGTGACGCCGGAGGATTACACCGGCGGCGTCATCGGCGATCTCTCGTCACGCCGCGGCCAGATCCAGGGCCAGGACATGCGCGGCAACGCGAACGTCATTACCGCGATGGTGCCGCTCGCGAACATGTTCGGCTACGTCAATAACCTGCGCTCGATGAGCCAGGGCCGCGCGACGTTCACGATGCAGTTCGATCACTACGCGCAAGTTCCACCCAACATAGCAGAGGAAGTTCAGGCGAAATACGCCTGAACTTTTTTGCCGAAAGAATTAAACGGAGAGAGTCATGGCGAAGGAAAAATTTGAGCGCAAGAAGCCGCATTGCAATGTTGGGACGATTGGGCATGTCGACCACGGCAAGACGAGCTTGACGGCTGCGATCACGAAGGTTT
>JAJPHK010000131.1 GCA_021325315.1 Alphaproteobacteria bacterium | reverse complement strand
CGCGGTTTGCGAAAGATGCTTTTTCCGAAAGGCACGTACGACGCCCCAAAAAAGAGCGCGGACCAACGTAACCAATCGAGTCCGGTATGTAAACCGAAACACTGCCTCGGCGCGCGCGACTATTGAGCGGCGCTTGTTCGCGAAAGAAGCGGGGATTATCGGAACCTCGTTCTTGTCGGCGGAACGCGATGCAGCAGTCGCGCGAAGCGCGAGAAAGCCGCCTTAAGCCCTTGCCCGTTCGTCGTGAAGCTTGCCGTCCTGCAGCCGCAAGGCCCGCCCCATCTGCTTCATCAGCCTCTCGTTGTGCGTTGCAACGATTAGGGTGATTCCGAGGTCGCGGTTGAGCACATGAAACAACTGATGCACCTCGTCGGCGGTTTGCGGATCGAGGTTTCCGGTCGGCTCATCCGCCAGCACCAGGCGCGGATGAAGGACGACCGCCCGGGCCACGGCCACCCGCTGCTGCTCGCCGCCCGAGAGTTCGGCGGGCCGGCGGTGAAGCTTGCCGCCGAGTCCGACCAGTTCAAGCACGTCGGAGGCGCGTTTTCGCGCCTCGCTCTCAGGTATCCGCGCAATCAGCGCCGGCATCATCGTGTTCTCGAGCGCATCGAAGTCCGCAAGCAGGTAGTGGAACTGAAAGACGAAGCCGAGGCGGCGGTTGCGGAACTCCGCCAGCGCGTTTTCGTCGAGCGCGAACAGGTCCTGTCCTTCGAAATAGACCTTGCCCGCCGTGGGCCGCTCCATGCTGCCGAGCACATAGAGCAGCGTGGATTTGCCGACGCCGGACTGCCCCACGATCGCGATCTCCTCACCCGCGTGAACGGTCAGATCGAGATCGCGCAGTACGTGAATCTCGCGTTCCGCATCATGGAAGTCCTTCACCAGTCCGCGCGCCTCGATCAGCACGGGGCCCGGAGCGGGCCGTGAGCGGGCCGCCGCGGTGCTCTCACTCATAGCGTATGACCTCGACCGGCGAGAGAGCGCGTGCATGCAGGGCGGGGTAGATGGCGGCGGCGAGGCACAGCAGAATCGCCGCAATCGCGACCGCGATGAAATTGACCGAATAGAGCCGGACCGGGACCGCGCTTACCATGAAGAGGTCGGCCGGCAGGCGGATAAGATGGTACCTGCCGATTGCCCACGACGCGCCGAAGCCGGCCAGAACCCCGAGTACGGTGCCGACGACACCGAGCGCCGCGCCTTCGCACAGGAAGATCGCGGCAATCGAGCGCGCTCGCGCCCCCATCGCACGCAGGATGGCGATTTCCTTGCGCCGCTCCATCACCACCATCACCAGGGTTGCGATGATGTTGAAGGCGGCGACCAGCACGATCAACAGGAGCACGAGGAAATAGACCGCCTTCTCCAGTTGGAGGGCCGAAAACAGCGGCGCGTTGGTGTGTGTCCAGTCCGATACCCGAAATTCCGGCCCCGCGATTTCTCCAATCCGTTTCGCCACCGCGGGCGCATCGAACATGTTCGCCAGCCGCAGTTCGACTCCGCTCTGAAGCTGGGGATCGTCGGCCAGCAGCGCGCGCCCGTTCCTGAGTGAGACGAAGATCAGCGCGGAGTCGAACTCGAACCATCCCGAATGAAAATATCCGGTGACGACGAAGCGCTTGAGCCGCGGCGCGCCCATTCCTCCGGCGAGACTTGCGGGGGAAATCAGGATCAGCGGATCGCCCGGCTGTAGACCCAGTTCGGCCGCCAGTGTTCTTCCGACGATGGCGCCGGGAAGATTCACTTCGCGCCGTTCACCCTTTTCGACGATCGTAAGAGGATGCTCCCGGTCGAGCGAGTCGAGAGTGCCCTTCTCGAGGGTGTTCCTCAATTCGGTCAGGACCGGATTGTCGCGCGCGACCACGCCGCGCAGCATTCCGCCCTCGACATAGCCGGGAGTTCCCGAAGGCGTGCTCGATACCGCCATCACCTGCGACGTCACGTACGGCGCCGAGGCGATGACGCCGGGAAGGGAGGAGATGCGGCGGAGCAGGTCGGCGGGGTCCCATACCCTGCCGTCCCTGCGCTCCACTGTGATCTGGGGGGTGAAGGCGAGCAGGCGATTTCGCAGATCCTCCTGGAATCCGCTCATTACGGAAAGCGCGACGGTGAGCGCGAAGGTCCCGAGCATCACGCCGGTCAGCGAGATGAAGGCGATGACCGAGACGAACCGCTCCTTGCGGCGCGCGCGCAGGTAGCGGATGCCTATCAAATATTCAAAGCGCATCGGCAGGATTCATCCGAGCGGCCGGCTGTCGCGGCAAGGGGGCGAATCGGGGCGTGACGCGATGAAACATGAAAGGCGCGGTTCGACTATACTCGCCGAGCCCCGCTCCTTTTGCAACGACCCGCGGAGATTGCGCGGTTGCACTGAACGAGCGGCGTGCCATATGCTTTCGGCCCAGCAGGGATCAGCTTCGGAGGTGTCTCGCATGGATCGCTATCGGGCGGCAGGTTTGCTCATTGCCGCAGCGTTCCTGATTTTTGCCATCGCGCCGTCGGCGCGGGCGGCCGACCCTCGCATCCCCCAAGACCAGATCACGATGAACTT
>JAJPHK010000006.1 GCA_021325315.1 Alphaproteobacteria bacterium | reverse complement strand
TGCAAGGATTACAAAAACAGAAAAGCCCGCGTGCCCGATTGTCTGCAGCTCACGCCGAAGCGCGCCGCGGAATACGGCTGGCTGCCGCATTCCTGCGCCTATCGCCGCCTCGCCGAGGGCCGCGGGCTCGCCTGGTGGCACCCGCTCGTCTCGGGCCGGGCGGAAACCGTGGTCGAAGCCGGCATCTCCGTGCGCGGGCGGATCAAAGGCTTCGAGCGCAAGGTGCCGTTCAAAAAATACGAGAACCACGTCGTCGACTGGCCGCTCCGCGAGCCGAAGGGGCGGGGGACGAGGCGGGGGCGCAAGCGCTAGCCGCCGTCATGCCCGCACTTGTTGCGGGCATCCACGCCTTAAAAATCTCACAGCAGGAAAGACGTGGATGGCATGCGAACTCGGGCTTGCCCGAGTTCGCTTACATTAACATTCACAAGTCGGGCAGGCCCGACTTGTGATGACAAGCCCGGACATGACGAGAATTGGGGCAAGGCACCCCCACCCTGAATCCCTCCCCCCGCAATTGCGGGGGAGGGAGGCGAGCGAAGCGAGCGGGTGGGGGTCTTAAATGCCTGAGTCAACGGCAGAATAGGAAAGTTTTCCACAGGTTCGGCCTCCGCCGAGACGCGCTAAGAAAATAGTCCTTGACAGCGCAGCGGTCGTTCGCTACAAATCGCGCACACTCCACAAATGTATCGAAAGCGCCGTGACGTACGGTCTCGTCATGGCCGGACTTGTTCCGGCCAACCACGCCTTTGCCGCACGCAGTGCCTCAAGACGTGGATGCCCGGCATGAAGCCGGGCATGACGGGAATATCCGGTCTGGCGCGGGAACCCGCCCTTGAAACTCATCGAACACACGCCGGAGGCGCTCGCCCACGCGAAGCACCTCTACGAAAACACCGGCATGCCGATCGCGGACATCGCGAAATATCTCGGGATCGGCACCACCACTTTCTACAACCGGCTGCGCACGGCCTGGCGCTGGAAGAAGCGCAACCGGCAACTTGCGGAGCTTGACGCCGCCGCCGAAGCCGCCGCCAGGGCCGGCGCGACGGAGGCGGTGGAAGAAATCCGCGAAATCGCCGGGCCCTTGATGAAAACGCTCGAGCACGAGTCGATCGTCGATCGCGCGCGCTCGGTGGTGGTCACCGAAATGCGCAAGATCGAGGACGTTCTCAAGCGGGTGGAGGGCGTACATCTGCGCTCCACCGACGCCGAGCGCGCCGCGCGCACGCTCGCTTCCCTCATGCGCACCTTGCGCGAACTGACCGAGCTCGAGCGCCCGGGCGAAAGGGCGGGCGAAAAAAGCAAGGAAGACGAATTCCGTGACCTCGAAGAATTCCGCCGCGACCTTACGGAGCGCCTTGATCGCCTGCGCAGCCGCGGGGAAGCTTGACGAGGCGGCTGCGCTCATCTTCCCGCACCGCGCGCGGTTAGAGCACGACTGGCCCTTGTGGGCGCGCGAGGATCAGCTTCCGCCGGCGGGAAACTGGAAAACCTGGCTCATCCTCGGCGGCCGCGGCGCGGGCAAGACGCGCGCCGGCGCCGAATGGGTGAGGGGCGTCGCGCTCGGGCTTTCCGAATTCGGCGCGCCGGCAGGGCGCATCGCACTGATCGGCGAGACGCTCGCCGACGTGCGCGAGGTGATGATCGAGGGCGTTTCCGGTCTGCTTTCCGTGCATCCGCGCGCGGAGCGCCCGCACTGGATGCCGGTGCGGCGGCGCGTGGAGTGGGAGAACGGCGCGGTCGCGCAGATTTTTTCCGCGGAGGAGCCGGAAAGCCTGCGCGGGCCGCAATTCGACGCCTTGCTGGCTGCAGGACTTGTGGGCGGGGCGGGAGACGTTCGAGTTCTCGCTTGCAACGAGCCAAATCGCGCTCGCGCCCGGCGATATCGTCACGCTCGATTATCGCGGCCGCGCGCGTCTCGTCGAAATCACCGGGATCGTCGACGCGGAAGCGCGCGCCGTTTCCGCGCGTTCGATCGATCCGGAAATCTTTTCGGTGCCGGCGCGCGTGCCGCGCAGCGGAAGTACGCCGGTGCCGGCGGCGTCGGGCCCGCCATACGTCCTTGCCCTCGACATCCCGCAAATCGGCGATGAGGCGGAACCGGCGCTGCAACTCTTCGCGGTGCAAGCCTCGCCCTGGCCGGGCGCGGAAGCGATCTGGCGCGCGGCGGGCTTGAGCTACGAGCGGATTGCGCTCGCGGCCGTGCCGGCGATCGTGGGACAGACGCTGGACGTGCTTCCCGAAGGGCCAACAAGCCGGTGGGATTTCGCCAACAGCTTCCGCGTGCAGCTTGCCTCCGGCGCGCTTTCCTCCGCCGACGATTTGAAAATTCTCGGCGGCGCCAATGTCGCCGCCGTCCGGCGCGGCGACGCATGGGAGGTGCTGCAATTCGGAAACGCCGAGCTCGTCGCCGAAAGCACCTATCGTCTTTCGCGCCTCTTGCGCGGGCAGCTCGGCACCGAATGGGCGATGGACAATCCCGCGCCCGCCGGCTCGTCTTTCGTCCTCATCGACAATTCGCTTGTCGCGGTCGCGCGCGGCACGGATCTCCTCGGCCGCAGCTTCGACTACCGTATCGGCGCCGCAAATCTCGACATCGGCAGCGCCGGCATGACGAGTCTCACGGCAAGCGTCGGTCCGGCGGCGCTGCTGCCGTGGTCGCCGGTCCATCTGCGCGGCGTCCGTAACGAAGAGGGCGTTTTTCTTTTCTGGATCCGCCGCACGCGAAAGGGCGGCGACAGTTGGGATACGCTCGAAGTGCCGCTCGGCGAGGATGCGGAAGCCTATCGCGTCGAGATTCTTTCAGGCGATTCCGTCGTCCGCACGCTGCAAAGCTCCGCGCCACAGGCGCTTTATGCGGCGGCCGACGAGCTTGCCGATTTCGGCGCGCCGCAAACGGCGCTCACCGTCCGCGTCGCG
>JAJPHK010000112.1 GCA_021325315.1 Alphaproteobacteria bacterium | reverse complement strand
TCGATCTCGTGCGGCCGGGGATCGCGCTTTATGGCGGCGAAGCGCTGATCGACGGAGAGAATTTGATGAAACCGGTCGTGCGCCTCGACGTTCACGTCCTGCAGGTTCGGAAGGCGAAGAAAGGCGACACCGTGGGCTATGGCGGCGAATATACGCTCGCGCGCGACTCGCGGCTTGCGATCCTCGCCGCAGGTTACGCCGACGGCATTCCGCGCGCGTCGGGCGCGGCCAACACGACGAACACAAAGCACGGAATGGAAGCGGTCGTTGCGGGCAAACGCTGCAAAATTGTCGGCCGCGTCTCGATGGATCTGATCGCCGTTGATGTCACCGATATCGCCGAGGGCGACGTGAAGCGCGGCGACATGGTGCGCCTCCTCGGCGAGGGGATTTCGGTTGACGATCTCGGCCGGGCTTCGGGTACAGTCGGCTACGAAATCCTCACGCGCGCAGGACGCCGCTTCCGGCGCGTGTATGAAGGTGGACAAGGTGGATGATGGCGACGGAATGGGTCATTGCGCCGGAATGGCAGCCGAAAGTCTCCGACTACGGCTATGACCTGAATCGCGCGCTTTCGGCGGTCGTGGGCGTGCGCGCGCTCGTTCCGGAAGACGCCTCCACGGCGGAGGCGCTCGGCACCGAGCGCCAGGGCCACGGCGTCATCATCCGCGAGAACGGCTTCGTACTTACGATCGGGTACCTTATCACCGAAGCGGAGGACGTCTGGCTGAAGCTCTCCGACGGCCGCTCGGTGTCCGGTCACGTGCTCGCTTTCGACCAGGAAACCGGCTTCGGGCTGGTGCAGCCGCTCACGAAGCTCAACCTGCCCTTCCTCGAATTCGGAAATTCCAGCCGCGCGCAGGTGGGCGATCGCGTCGTCATTGCCGGCGCAGGCGGACGGTCACAGTCGGTCGCGGCGCGCATTGTCGCGAAGCAGTCCTTCGCGGGCTACTGGGAATATTTCCTGGACGAGGCGATTTTCACCGCGCCCTTCCATCCGAACTGGGGCGGCACGGCGATGATCGGTTCGCACGGCGAGTTGCTGGGCATCGGCTCGTTGCAGCTTGAGCGCTCGCGCGAAGGCGCGCGGGCGGAGCCGATCAACATGATGGTGCCGATCGATATTCTGAAGCCGGTGCTCGACGACCTTGTGAAATTCGGCCGCGCCAACCGGCCGGTGCGGCCGTGGCTCGGGCTCTACTCGACCGAGATCGACGACCACATTGTCATCGCGGGCGTCGCCAAGCGCGGCCCGGCCCGCCGTGCGGAATTGCGCACGGGCGACGTGGTGCTTGCAGTAGGGAATCACGAAGTCCGTGAACTTGCGGATTTTTACCGCCGGGTATGGTCGCTCGGCACCGCCGGCGTGAATGTACCGCTCACCATTCACCGCGAGGGCGATACGTTCGATGTCACAATCAAATCAGGCGAAAGGTCGCAATTCCTGAAGCAGCCGAATTTGCATTGAACTCTTGGATTGTTTCTTTGCCCTTCAATATTTTCGCACTCCCAAACCGGACGAAAGTCGCGATTTTCGAATTTGGTAACGCGCTACTACAGCGGCCGGCTTTCCCGACGATATGATCATCTAAAATTTTTCAGGTTGTCTCCGGGGGCGGTAATCATGAAAAAGTTTTGGGCGGGGATTTCATTTCTTTTCGCAGTATGGGGCGGCACAGCTTTCGCCGCCGACATGCCGGTAAAAGCGGCTCCCGCCGCGCCAATCTGGAATTGGTCGGGATTCTATGTGGGCGGCCATTTCGGCTACGGCTGGGCGTTTCCGGAAATTACCGAGGACACGACCGGCACCCGCGTCGGCAATCCTCCCCGCCCAAAGGGAATCCTGGGCGGCGTGCAGCTTGGCTACAACTGGCAATCGGGCCGCTGGGTGTATGGCATCGAAGGGGACTTCACCTGGTCGGACGTGAAAGGCAGCTCGAACGCGGTTACACCCGCCGGAATCGTGCACGCGACCGGACTGCCCGACGACTACAGCACGATCACAGCGCGCGCCGGCTACGCGATGGATCGTGCGATGTACTATGTAAAAGGCGGCGCGGCGTGGATGAACGAGAGATTCAAGCAGCTCTCGGTCACTACACCGACCTGCATCGGCACGCCCTGCACCGGCAGCAACGACACCTGGGGATGGACGGTAAGCGCAGGCGCCGAATATGCGATCGATCCGCATTGGTCAGCGCGGCTTGAATACGTCTACATGGATTTCCCGACGCACGAGCACGTCGTGACCAGCAATGGCGTGTCGGCAAACAGCTTCCACCTCACCCGCACATTCAGCCTCATCAAGTTCGGTCTGAACTACAAATTTGGCGGGTAGCAAACCGCTCTGCGGAAGGGCGTGGCAACGTATGGAAGCGCCGCCACATTTGGCCGGCTTGCAGATCGTGCTTAACCGCTGCAGCCGCATCTAGGTCTTTGAGAACAAGCCATTTCAGGACGTTGTGACACCCTGCCGCGTTCCCAAAGATAGCCCGGCGTGCGATTTTGATCCTTTAGTAGCAAACGGCGCCGCTTCGCGGACCGTTTGAGTCGAAGGCATCGATAACTCCCTCCTCTGAAGCCCCGCGCACGTCGCGGGGCTTTTTTTCGGACGCCAAAGTCAAAGAGGCGCTCTCCGCCCTTCGGCTCGTCATGCCCGCACTTGTTGCGGGCATCCACGCCTTGCTGACCTCGAAACAGAAAAGGCATGGATGCCCGGCGTAAAGCCGGGCATGACGAACGAATTTGGCGCTTGACAGCTTTTCCGGCATAGGATTATATTCAGATTGTCCCGCGCCACGAGGGGCATGTCTGCAGACGTGCTTGCATGCGGCGCGGGACCGGCGCCTGCTGGCGAGGCTCGTAACTTCGCCACCGGGACGCTCAAGGAAGCCG
>JAJPHK010000158.1 GCA_021325315.1 Alphaproteobacteria bacterium | reverse complement strand
GCGCCGCAGCTTCGCTGCAAGGTGATCGGCGAGGGCGCCAATCTCGGCATGACCCAGCGCGGGCGGATCGAGGCGGCGCGCGCGGGGGTGCGGCTCAACACCGACGCCATCGACAATTCCGCGGGCGTCAACACGTCCGACGTCGAAGTGAACATCAAGATCGCGCTGACGACGCCGGTCGCCGACGGGAAGCTCACGCAGGACGCGCGCAACGAGCTCCTCGCCGGGATGACGGAGGAAGTCGCGGCGCTTGTGCTCCGGAATAACTATTTGCAAACGCTCGCGCTTTCGCTTGCGGAGCGGAAGGCGGCGGCCGATATCGGCTTCGAGCAGCGGATGATGGAGACGCTCGAAGCCCGCGATCTCCTGGATCGCGGCGTCGAGAATTTGCCGACGAACGCCGAGATCGCCGAGCGGAAGAAACGCGGCGAGGGACTGACGCGGCCGGAACTCGCGGTCACGCTCGCCTATGCCAAGCTCACGCTCTATTCGGATCTGCTCGCTTCTTCGGTGCCGGACGATCCGTATCTTGCGCGCGAATTGCAGCGCTACTTCCCGAAAGCGCTCAACGAGCGCTTCCCCGACGCGGTGAAATCGCATCGGCTCCGCCGCGAAATCATCGCGACTATGCTTTCGAATTCCATCGTCAATCGCGGGGGCCCGTCCTTCATGGCGCGCGTCGGCGACGAGGCGGACGCGGATGCCGCCACGATCGCGCGCGCCTTCGCGGTGGTGCGCGACGCCTACGGGATGACCAAACTGAACGGTGAAATCGACGCGCTCGACGCGAAGATTTCCGGCAGCCTGCAGCTCGAGCTCTATGCGGAAGTGCAGGGCCTGTTGCGCGACCGCGTCATCTGGTTCATCCGCAACACGACGCTCGAAGGCGGCCTTGCCGAGCTCGTCGCGCATTACCGCGAGTCGATCGCGCGGCTGGAGCGGGATTTCGACAAGCTGGTCTCGCCGAATTCGCGCCGGGCGATACAGGAGCGGGCGGCATCGTTTGTCAAAGGCGGCGTCCCCGAGCCGCTTGCGAACAAGATCGCACGGCTTCCGCTACTCGCCGCCGCGACCGACATTACCTTGATCGCCGACCGGACGGGGAAACCGATCGAGATCGCGGCCGAAATCTATTTCGCCGCTCACGAATATTTTCAGCTCGACACCTTGCTCGCCGCGGCCAATGCGATCGAGGCGCAGGACCGTTTCGAGCGGATGGCGATCGACCGCGCGATCGATTCGATCGGCGCGAACGAGCGCCGGATCGCCGCCGATATTCTAGCCAACGGAAAGGCGGGCGAGGCGGCGCTTCATGCGTGGAGCGCGACGCGCACGGACGAAATCGCCCGCATTCGCAGCCGCTTGCAGGAGCTCGGCAGCTCCGGCTTCACACTCGCGAAGCTGATCGTCGCCGCGAGTCTGATGCGCGACCTTGTCAAAAATTGAGGAATGCGGTTGATCGGCTCCGCCGATCATGATTCGACAGCCCGCCCAGCCCGAAATTTTCAAAAAGGCTTCGAAGCTCGCCATTCTGGGCTGGGTTTTGTTCGACTGGGCGTGCCAGCCCTATTTCACGCTGATCATGACCTTCATCTACGCGCCGTATTTCGCCTCGAGCGTGGTGGACGATCCGGCGCGCGGGCAGTCGCTGTGGGGCTTCGCGACCTCGGCGGCGGGCATTTTCATCGCCTGCACCTCGCCCGTGTTAGGGGCGATCGCGGATGCGACGGGCCGCAGGAAGCCGTGGATCGCGGCGTTCGGCGTTCTCATCGTGATCGGCGCTTCTATGCTCTGGCTCGGCAAGCCGAACGATCCTTCGACGATCCTTCCGGTTTTGATCGCGTTCGCGATCGGCTCGATCGGGGTCGAATTCGCGACCGTCTTCAACAACACGATGATGCCGCTGCTCGTGCCGCGCGAGAAAATCGGCTCGCTTTCGGGCGCGGGCTGGGCGATGGGCTATGTCGGCGGGATGATCTCGCTGTTCTTCTCGCTCGCGTTTCTCGCGAGCAATCCGGAGACCGGCCACACACTGTTGGGATTTTCGCCGATCTTCGGGCTGGACGCGGCAGCGCGCGAGGGCGACCGCGCGACCGGGCCGCTCACAGCGTTGTGGTTCGTTGTTTTTGTCATTCCGCTTTTCCTGTTCACGCCGGACGGAAAACGCGGGAAGAAATTGTTTCCGGCGGTGCGGCACGGGCTTCATTCGCTCAACGCGACTTTTCGCGAAGCGCGCAAGCATCGCGATCTCGGCTATTTCCTGCTCGCCAACATGATCTACACCGACGGGCTGCTTGCGCTTTTCGCCTTTGGCGGGATTTACGGCGCGGGCCAGCTCGGCTGGGGCTCGATGCAGCTTGGCCTCTTCGGCATTCTGCTAACGATCACCGGCACGTTCGGCTGCTATTTCGGCGGCAAGTTAGATGACAAAATCGGCGCGAAGGCGGTCGTGCTCGGCTCGCTCGCGGTGCTGATTTTCTGCTGCCTCGCGATTCTGTCGGTGAGCCGCGATTCGATCTTGTTTTTCGTGCCGGCCGAGCCGCCGCTGCCAGGGGCAGGATTGTTTTCGAGCCTTCCCGAAAAACTTTATCTCGTTCTCGGCGCGCTGATCGGTGCGGTCGCGGGGCCCGTGCAGGCGGCCTCGCGCACGCTACTCGTGCGCCTTTCGCCCCACGAGAAGCTCGCGCAGTTTTTCGGGCTGTTCGCGCTGTCGGGAAAAATCACGTCGTTCGTGGGGCCGTTTCTGGTGGCGGCGGTGACGGCGCTCACCGCGAGCCAAAAGGCCGGAATTTCCGTGCTGGTCGCGTTTTTTCTCGTGGGGGGGTTGCTGCTTTCGCGGGCGCGAATCAATGCCGGAAATGACGCACGCCCGTAAACACCATCGCGATATTGTGCTCGTCGGCGGCCTTGATTACCTCATCGTCGCGTACTGAGCCGCCGGGCTGAATGACGGCCGTCGCGCCCGCCTCGATTGTCGCGAGCAGCCCGTCGGCGAAGGGAAAGAAGGCTTCGGAAGCAACCGCCGAGCCGCGCGTGAGCGGCTCTTTCAGCCCTAGGGTTTTCGCGGCTTCTTCGGCCTTTCGCGCGGCGATGCGTGCGGAATCGACGCGGCTCATTTGGCCCGCGCCAATGCCGACGGTGGCGCCGTCCTTGGCGTAGATGATCGCGTTCGACTTCACGTGTTTCGCGACGCGGAAAGCGAATTTCATGTCCGCAAGCTCGGCCGCGGTCGGCTTCCGTTTGGTGACGACCTTGAGCTCGATATCCTCGACCATGGAGTTGTCGCGCGACTGCACCAAGATGCCGCCTGAAACAGATTTGTAGACAAGATCGTTTGCGCGCGGGTCGGGCAGGCCGCCCGCGAGCAAGAGGCGCAGATTCTTTTTCGCGCCGACGATTTTGATCGCTTCCTCGCTTGCGTCGGGCGCGATAATGACCTCGGTGAAGAGCTCGACGATTTCGCGCGCCGTCTCCGCATCGAGCGGGCGGTTCAACGCGATGATGCCGCCGAAAGCGGAAATCGGATCGCAGGCGAGTGCGCGCCTGTAGGCCTCGATCGGGCTGTCGTTTTCGGCAACGCCGCAGGGATTGGCGTGCTTCACGATCACGACCGCGGCTTTCTTCTTCGGATCGAACTCGGCGACGCATTCATAGGCGGCGTCGGTGTCGTTGATGTTGTTGTAGGAAAGCGCCTTGCCCTGCACCTGGCGCGCGGTCGCAACGCCCGGCCGCGCGCCGGGACTTTTGTAGAATGCCGCGGATTGATGCGGGTTTTCGCCATAGCGCAATTCTTCCGCGAGCTTGCCGCCGAAGGTGCGCCAGGCCGGCGCTTTCTCCTTCAGCTCGTCCGCGAACCAGTTGGAGATCGCGGAGTCGTAAGCGCTCGTGCGCGCGAAAGCTTTGGCCGCGAGCCGCCGCCGCAGCGTAAGTGTCGTGCCGCCATGTTTTTCGATTTCGGCGGCGACTTCGGCGTAGTCGGCGGGATCGACGATCACCGCGACGTCGTCGTGGTTCTTCGCAGCGGCGCGCACGAGCGCGGGCCCGCCGATGTCGATGTTTTCGATACAGTCCTCGAATTTAGCCCCTTTCGCGACCGTTTGCTCGAACGGATAGAGATTGGCCACCACAAGATCGATCTGCGCGATCGCATGTTCGCGCATGGAGGCGGCATGTTCCTTATTGCCGCGGATCGCGAGAATGCCGCCATGCACTTTCGGATGCAGCGTCTTCACCCGGCCGTCCATCATTTCGGGGAAGCCGGTGAGTTCGGAAATGTCGGAGACGGCGAGGCCTGCTTCTTTCAGCGCGCGATGCGTGCCGCCGGTCGAGACGAGGGCGGCCTTGGCCTTAACGAGGGCCTTCGCGAATTCGACTAGGCCCGTCTTGTCGGAAACCGAAAGGAGTGCGCGGGCGACGGGACGAACGCGGTTCGGCATGGAGCTTTCCGGCGGCTGATGCCGCCGCGATAGCACGGAGAGGGGGTCAGGGAAACAGCCGAGGCCGCCTGTTCACAGCGGCAATTCGGGGACATCCGCTGCCTCACGGCGCTCCGTCTGCGCCGCTTCCGCGCGCACGAGATGCCAGAGGATGCGCTCGGATTCCCGCGCCTCGCCATAGACGACGATTTGGCTCGTGCGGCGCGGGCTGTCTGTGGAGGAGAGAAACACGCTTTCTTCCAGCTTCACGTCGCGCCCCGGCGCCGTGAACAGCCATCCCTGCTGGCGCGGCAAAACAAGCATCACGGTCGAGCCGTCGGCGAGCCGGCTCGCCTTCACGTTCGGATGCAGGTGAAAGCAGAGCGCGAATTCGTTTCGCGCATGGCGCGATTTCTTCCGGCCAGGGGCGGCGAGAAAGACATCCTCGCCGTCGAGCCGCGCGCCGTCCTGCGACAAGAGCCACGAGCGCTGATGAACGAGGCCGTAGTTTTTCGCATAGCCGTCATGGCTCGCACGGGCGAAGTGCGCGCCGTCACGCTCGGCGCGCGAGACATGCACATTTTTCGGGCCGGCGACGATCGGCGTTCCGATGAAGCGGCTCGCGGAAGTATCGCGCATGAAACGGCAGGACGAAGTGTCGTTCAGCGTCGCGGTCGAATGCGCGGCGGTCGCGCGTGCGACGCGCTGCCAGGCTTTTTTGTTGATCGCGGGCATGCCGCAATTCACGATGATGCGGCTTTTTGCGTGCGAAAACTCGAACGAAAGACAGCCCGCATGCGCGTCCTGGCTCACGCTGAAGGGCGGCGGCTTGCCGGTGTCGGCGATGATCAGGCTCGCGCCCGCCTCGATCCGCTGATAGCCGGAATAGGGCGCGTTCGCGACCGGCGTGCCGCGCGCGTCGTCATAGGCAAGCACGGTCGCGATCGAATCCGCGGGGGTCGTGCCCGCGCCGTTGAATTGCGCGAAGGCGCCGTCGCCGTGGCGGAAGAAACGCAGCATCGGCATCATGCGATCGATCGCGTTCAAGAGTTCGCGCGGCGGCGGCAGATTGCGCGCGGCATAAGCCTGCCGGAGGGGCAGGAGGTCGAGAAGAAGCGCGACGATGAGCGCCGGATTGCGGCTGATATGCCCGCCGTCGGGCAAAATCTGGCGCTCCAGTTCGTGCGAAAGCTTGCGCGTTGCGCGCTTGAGTAATCGCGTTTCGCCCGCGATGCAAAGGCCCGCGAGCGCGAGCGCAATCGCCGCGGAGAGGCGCGGATAGCCGTCGCGCGACTTGAACGCAGTGCGCTGCAAGTAGCGCACTTGCCGGGAGAGGCTGCGCAGAAAGGTTCGATAGAAAACGTGATCGGCGTCCTGCAGGATCAGCGGCGCCTGCGTGAGCCAGGAGATGACGCGGCGGGTGAGAATTTCCGGCTCCCACGCGACCGGATGGCCGCGGCCCTGAATCGCGATCCAGTCGCCAACGAGCGAGCGCGCGTTTTCGCGCGCGATGGGCGTCCCCGCCGCGCGCAGATGCCGAAGCCAGCCGAAGCCCAGGAGGAGCTCGCTCCATTCGCGCGACGGCGCCTCGATCTCGAACGGCGAGCGGCCTTCGGTGGAGACGACTTTTCCGGCGAAGGCGAATTCGCCGGCATAGACTTCGTTCGCGATCGTCGGATCGCCGGTGCGCAAGTCCTGCGGCGCGATCAAGAGCCGCTCGGGAACCCTAAGCCCGATTTGCCAGCGAAAGCGCGGATTGTCGACGAGGCGCACCACGAACCGCCGCCAGCGATGACCGCCGACGTGCGCAGCTAACCGCACGCGATCCGTGATTTTCTCCCGCCGCATGGAATGTCGCCTACTTTCGCCGCCAACATATCGAAGCGAGGTCGGCTGTCCACCTGCCGCCGAAAAAGCGTTCAGGAAAGCCGCTGCAAGCGCGCGGCATAAAAGCCGTCGCAACCCGAAAGGCGGCTTTCCTGATTCGGAAGGTGGCAGGGTAACGTGCGCAAATCCCCCTGTGCGGAGACAAAATCGTCAACGCCGCCGGTTTCCGAAGCATCGATCGGGACGCGGCGCAGGTTCGAATGCCGACCGAGCAGCGCTTCGATCTGCCGCTCGCCTTCCTCGGGCTCGAGCGAGCAAGTTGCGTAGACGAGGATTCCTTGGGGTTTTACGAGTTTTACCGCATTGTCGAGAATGCGGGCCTGCAGCGCGGACAAGCGCGCTAGATCGGCGGGCTCGCGCTGCCACGGCAGGTCGGGATTCCGCCGGATCGTGCCGGTCGCGGTGCAGGGCGCGTCGAGCAAGACGGCGTCGAACGGGCCGCCGGACCAGGCGGCGGCGTCCGCTTCGACGGTTTCGCAATCGAATTGCAGACGCGCGAGATTCTCCTTGAGGCGCTTGAGCCGGGAAGCCGAACGATCGACGGCAACCACTTTCGCGCCGCCCGCGATCAGTTGCGCGGTCTTGCCGCCGGGCGCGGCGCAGAGATCGGCGACGCTCTTGCCTTTGATGTCGCCGAGAAGCTTCGCCGGCAGCGAGGCGGCCGCATCCTGTACCCACCATGCGCCTTCTTCGTAGCCGGCGAGCGCGGCGACGGGCCCGGCATTTACAAGGCGGACGGAGTCTGTCGGCAGCAGATGGCCGTGGAGTTTAGCGGCCCAGTCCGCTGCTTTCTCTTTCATCGTGAGATCGAGCGGCGGCTCGATTTTGTGCGCGCCGGCAATCGCAAGCGCGGTTTCACGTCCGTAAGCGTCGCACCAGCGCTGTAACAGCCATGACGGCGTGTCGATGCCGCGATCCAGTCCCGCGATGCGTTCGCGCCCTTCGCGCACGACGCGGCGGAGGACGGCGTTGATCAATCCCGCGTAGCGGCGGGTAGCGCGGTCGCGGTTCACAAGCTCCACCGAAAGGTCGACCGCCGCGTGATCCTTCACGTCGAGAAACAGAATTTGCGCCGCCCCCAGAAGAAGCAGGATCTCGACGCGCGGCGCGTCCTTCGGCAGGCCGCGCTCCAGGAATTCTCCGAGCAGCGCGCGCAACGTGCCGAGGCGGCGGAGCGTTTTTGCCGCGAGCATGTGCACGAGCGCGCGGTCACGATCGTCGAGCTCGCGGAGACCGGCAAGGCCCGTATCGGCATCCAGCGTTTGATCGAGCGGACGACGCCGCTGCAAGACATCATAGAGGACCTGCGAGGCAAGGAGCCTTGCAGGGAGGCCGGGGGCTTTCTCGTTCGAAATGTGCTGCGCCACGGGGCGGATATAGGCTGTCCGCTCGCCGAAAGCGACATCTCTTGACCCTCGCATCGCCGCGCCCGAAATAATCGGTATGACCGGGAAGAAATCGAAGAAACTCACGCCCGCAGCCGAGCGCGCGCTCGCCGAAGCGGAAGCGCGCCGTGCCGAGGCGAAAAAAGCGGAGTTGAAGGAGTTGAAAAAGGAGAATCCGCCGCGGGAAGGGCCAGAGCCCACGCGCTACGGCGACTGGGAGAAGAAGGGCATCACGAGCGATTTTTCGTGAGCAGCAACACTGTCATGGCCGGGCTTGTCCCGGCCATCCACGTCTTGACGATAGCACGGCGAGGAAGGCGTGGATGCCCGGCACAAGGCCGGGCATGACACAGAAATTTTACGCCGACTTGCGGTTCTGCCGGTTGTTGACGAGGTCGTTAACGACCGACGGATCGGCGAGCGTCGAGGTGTCGCCGAGATTGCTGTATTCGTCCTCGGCGATCTTCCGCAGAATGCGGCGCATGATCTTGCCGGAGCGGGTCTTCGGCAGGCCCGGCGCAAACTGAATATGATCGGGCGCCGCGATCGCGCCGATGTCCTTCCGTACCCATTGCACCAGTTCCTTGCGCAGCTCCTCGCTCGGCTGCTCGCCGGCCATGAGCGTGACATAGGCGTAGATGCCCTGACCCTTGATATTATGCGGAAAGCCGACGACGGCGGCTTCCGACACCTTGGCGTGCGCCACGAGCGCGCTTTCCACCTCGGCGGTGCCCAAGCGATGGCCGGAGACGTTGATCACGTCGTCGACGCGGCCGGTGATCCAGTAATAGCCGTCCTCGTCGCGGCGGCAGCCGTCGCCGGTGAAATATTTGCCGGGGTAAGTCTTGAAGTAAGTGTCGACGAAGCGCTGGTGGTCGCCATAAACCGTGCGCATCTGGCCGGGCCAGGAATCGGCGATGCAGAGATTGCCGCTCGCGGCGCCTTCCAGCACTTTTCCGCTGGCGTCGACGATTTGCGGAACGACCCCGAAGAACGGCCGCGTGGCGGAGCCAGGTTTCAACTTGGTCGCACCCGGCAGCGGCGTGATGAGAATGCCGCCGGTCTCCGTCTGCCACCAGGTATCGACGATCGGGCAGCGGGAATCACCCACGACGCGGTAGTACCACTCCCAGGCTTCGGGATTGATCGGCTCGCCGACGGTGCCGAGGAGCCGGAGCGATTTGCGGCTCGTCTTCTTCACCGGCTCGTCGCCCGCCTGCATCAGCGCGCGGATCGCGGTGGGAGCGGTATAGAAGATGTTGACCTTGTGCTTGTCGATTACTTCCCAGAAGCGGGACATCGAGGGGTAGTTCGGAACGCCCTCGAACATCAGCGTTGTCGCGCCGTTCGCGAGCGGGCCGTAGACGATATAGCTGTGGCCGGTGACCCAGCCGACGTCGGCGGTGCACCAGTAAACGTCGCCTTCGTGGTAGTCGAAGACATACTGATGCGTCATCGCCACGAACACGAGATAGCCGGCGGTCGTGTGCAGCACGCCTTTCGGCTTTCCGGTCGAGCCCGAAGTGTAAAGAATGAAGAGCGGGTCTTCCGCGCCCATCGGCTCCGGCTTGCAGTCGGGCTTCACGGTTTTCGCGATCTCGTCGTAATAGACGTCGCGGCCCTTCTGCATGTTGACGGGCGCACCGGTGCGGCGGACAACGATCACCGACCCCACTCCGCCAGCCTTGTTGCAGGCGGCATCGGTATTTTCCTTCAACGGGATCTTCCTGCCGCCGCGCACGCCTTCGTCGGCAGTGACGACGATGTCGGATTTGCAATCCTCGATGCGGCCGGCGAGCGAATCGGGCGAGAAGCCGCCGAAAACGACCGAGTGAATCGCGCCGATCCGCGTGCAGGCGAGCATCGCGTAAACGGCCTCGGGAATCATCGGCATATAAATTGTGACGCGGCTGCCTTTCTTCGCGCCTACTTTCTTCAGGACGTTCGCCCAGCGGCAAACTTCGGCGTGCAATTCCTTGTAGGTGATCTTCTTCGAGTCTTTCGGGTCGTCGCCTTCCCAGATGATCGCGACCTGCTTGCCGCGCTTCTTCAGGTGACGGTCGATGCAATTATAGGAAACGTTGGTCTTGCCGTCCTCGAACCATTTGATCGAAACCTTGTCGGGGCCGAAGGTGGTGTTCTTCACCTTCTTGAACGCTTTCATCCAGTGAATGCGTTTTGCTTCCTTCGCCCAGAATTTCTTCGGGTCCTTGATCGAGGCCGCGTACATCTTCTGGTACTTGGCGTCGTCCAAATAGGCGCGCTTTTTCCACGCGGCCGATACCGGATAAACTTTCTCGGACATGGTTTCCTCCCAAACGATCCGCCGTTTCCTCGGCCGGTTTTTTCCATTATGCGAAGCCGCTTTTTCGGCGACAAGCGGGGTCGCCTTGCACTTTGGTCAGTGCTCCTGACAGTTGGTATTACACGCCAAACAGGCCAATAATTGCGCCTAAAACGATAAGTACGCCGAGCCAGTGAATGGCGTCGATCGCCGTCAGCATGGGCTTCCGTCCGGCAAAAGCATAATTCACCGCGATTACGGTGAGGACAAAGCCAAACCAGATAAATGCGCCGGAAATGACGCCGTTTTTGAGCGTAACTTGCCCGACGCCGAGATGCCCAATCACACCCGCGAGCACCCAGGCCATGATCAGGTCGGCCGCCGCTGCGATCACAAATGGAATCCAGGCGGCGGCTTTCCGGCCGCCTTTCTTGACCTCCGCCGCCTTTAGCCAGGGCTTCGACAGAGCCGTGTAATAAATCGCGCTGAAGACGTAAGCCGCGGCCGCGGCGACGACAATCGCGAGGTAATTCATTCCGGCAAATTGCATGGCGCGCCTCCTCCCGCTGGGCAGGAGGGAATTATATCGTCTTAGCGCGGAAAGGGGTTGCTATTTCAGGCCGCCCATCTTGCAGATGATCGCCCATTCCTGATCCGTCACCGGCTGCACCGAGAGCCGCGAGTTGTTGAGGAGGACCATTTTGGCGAGTTTTTTCTCGGCCTTGCATTGAGCGAGCGTGACCGGTTTCGGCAGCGGCTTGACGGCTTTCACGTCGACGAGCCCAAAGGTTTTTGTCTTGTCGGAAGGATCCAGGCGATATTCGCCAGAGATCTCGACGATGCCGACAATGCTTTTCTCCTCGCCGGAATGATAAAAGAAGGCGCGTTCGCCCTTCTTCATCGCCATGAGATGCTTCTTCGCGAGATGATTGCGAACGCCGTTCCACTCGGTGCCCTTGGTGCCGGCCTTTACCTGATCGTTCCAGGACCAGGTTGCGGGTTCGCTTTTCACCAGCCAGTGCGCCATTGCTCGCTCATTTCACCGGCGCGCCGATGACCCAGCGCCATGGACGGATTTCGACGGACTGAAAGAGTTTCGCGGCCTGATAGGGATCGCGCGCGAGCACTGCTTCGCATGCCTTCCGATCGTCGGCCTCGATGATCAGCAGCGAGCCGTTCATGGTTTCTCCGTCCTCGGCCACGAAGGGGCCGCAGGTTTTGATGTATTGCGAATTCAGGCGAAGGTAATCGAGATGCGCGGCCCGGTTGGTGAGGCGTAATTCCTGGCTTCCCGGTTTGTCGATACAGATCGCAACGAAAAGCACGAATTTACTCCTGCCATTCAGCTTTCGCTTTTCAAGGGACGGGAGAGTAATCCGGAAATTGCTGTATCGACGTTAACGCGCCCCGTCAAAACCGCCTGAACCGCGCTAACAATCGGCATTTCCACCTTTTTTTCGCGCGCGATATCGGCGAGCACCGGCGCGGTGAAGAAACCCTCCACGAGCGGCATATGACTTTGATCGGCGGGCTTTTGGCCGCGTCCGATGGCGAAGCCGAAAGCATAGTTCCGCGATTGCGGGGAAGAACATGTCAGGATGAGGTCGCCGAGGCCGGAGAGGCCCATCATAGTTTCGGGTTTCACGCTATATGCGCGTCCCAGGCGCGAGAGTTCCGCGAATCCGCGCGTAATCAGCGCCGCCTGTGCGCTCGCGCCCAAGCCCCGCCCGAGCACGATGCCGGCGGCGATCGCGAGCACGTTCTTGGCGGCGCCGCCGATTTCGACTCCGCGTATGTCCGTGGAATGATAAAGGCGGAAAGTCTGGGAACTCAGCGCTTCCGCGAGATCGGCGGCGAGGTGTTCATCCGAAGCCGCGAGCGTCACCGCGGTCGGCAGGCCTCGCCCGACATCGGCCGCGAAGCTCGGTCCCGACAGGATCGCGGGTTGCGCAAGCGGAATTGTTTCCCGAATAATTTCGGTGACGAATTTTCGCGAACCGCGTTCGATCCCTTTTGCGCAGGCGACGACAGGCAGCGCGTTCCGGATCATGGGCGCGAGCTCGCGCGAAATTTCGCGCAAGGACTGCGTGGGAACGGCAAGCAAGACAGCGTCGGCGTCCGCCGCTTCGCCGAGCGAATTCGTCGGCGTGATTTCGGGGTTCAGCGCAACGCCCGGAAGCCGCGCGGCGTTGGTGCGGCTCTTCTTCATTTCCACGGCGGCCGCCGGATCGCGCGCATAGAGCACGACGGGCCGGTTCTTCGAAGCGATGGCGTTCGCGAGCGCCGTACCCCAGGCGCCCGCGCCGACAATGCCGATGCGCTGGAAATGCGTCATGCGGAATTCCCGACCGGCGCGGGGCCGATATCGAGCGGCCAGCGCGCCCGCGGCTTGATGTCGAGGGGATCGGTCATGTCGAGCGCGAGACGCTCGGCGCCGGCCCAGGCCACCATCGCGCCGTTGTCGGTGCAAAGCTCGGCCGGCGGAATCACGAGCGGCAGGCGAAGCGAGATCGCGAGTTCTTCCATTGTGTTCCGGATCGTACGATTCGCGGCGACGCCGCCGGCGACCACGATCGCGTTCGGGGTCTTGCCGCTATGGCCGAGATTTTGCAGCGCCGCCTGCACGCGGTCGACGATCACGTCGGTGATCGCGGCCTGAAAGCTCGCGCAAAGATCGGCAATGTCCTGGCGCGAGATCGGCGCGATCTTCTCGGCTTCCAGGCGGATCGCGGTCTTGAGGCCGGAAAGCGAAAAATCCGGCTCCGGACGGCCGATCATCGGACGCGGAAGACTGAAGCGCTTGGGATCGCCGTCGAGCGCGCAACGCTCGACCGCAGGGCCGCCCGGATAGGGCAGGCCCAAAAGCTTCGCTGTCTTGTCGAAGGCCTCGCCGATCGCATCATCGCGCGTCGTTCCTATCCGCGTATAGGCGCCGACCGCTTCGACGAAAACGAGTTGCGTGTGCCCGCCGGAGACAAGGAGCAGGAGATAGGGAAAATCGAGCTTGTGGATGAGGCGCGCGGTGAGTGCGTGCGCCTCGAGGTGATTGATGGCGACGAGCGGCTTTTCGAGCGCGAACGAAATCGCCTTCGCGGTGGTGAGCCCCACGATCACGCCGCCGATCAGACCGGGCCCGGCCGAGGCCGCGACACCGTCCAACGCGGAAAATTCCACGCCCGCCTTTTCCATCGCCTTTTTGATCACTTCGTCGAGCACTTGCACATGCGCGCGGGCGGCGATTTCCGGCACGACGCCGCCGAACGGGCGATGCTCGTCGAGCTGCGAAAGCACGATATTCGAGCGAATCGTGCCGCTGCCGTTCCCGGCGCGCTCGACCACGGCGGCTGAAGTTTCGTCGCATGTGGTTTCAATGCCGAGAAGGAGCATTTCTGCCGCTCTTGCTACCGCCGCGATCTTCGTGCGTAAGGTCGTCTGAATACTTATAAAGTGTCACGCAGCCCCTAGCACCGCTTATCGCCATGGCGCAATCCACAGGCCGAATTCGGATCGGCACACGCGGCAGCCCGCTCGCACTCCGGCAGGCGGAAATCGTGCGCGATTTGCTCGGCAAGGCGCACGGGGTGGAGCTTGCCTCCTTCGAAATCGTGCCGCTGAAAACCGCGGGCGACAGGGTGCTCGACCGGCCGCTCGCCGACGCCGGCGGCAAGGGATTGTTCACCAAGGAAATCGACGAGGCGCTGCTCACGAACCGGATCGATCTCGGCGTCCATTCCGCAAAAGACGTACCAACCTTTTTGCCAGAAGGGGTTTTACTCGCGGCCTATCCGGAGCGAGAGGATCCGCGCGACGTGCTGGTGGCACGAGGCGCAATTTCGCTTGCGGAATTGCCGAAGGGTGCGGTGGTTGGCACTTCGTCCGTGCGGCGGCAGGCGCTTGTTCTGCGCGCAAGACCCGATGTTTCGATCAGGTTGCTGCGCGGCAATGTCGGCACGCGGCTCGACAAGCTCGCGCGCGGCGAATTCGACGCCACGGTGCTGGCGGCGGCCGGGATGCGGCGGCTCGGCTATCTGGATCAGCAGACGCATACGGTTCTCGATCCGCTCACCTTTCCTCCTTCGGTCGGACAGGGGGCGATCGGCATTGCCGTTCGCGCAAACGACGAGGCGGCGGCGCAGCTTGTAGCCGCAATCAACGACGCTACGACAAATATCGCGCTTCTCGCCGAGCGCGCGTTTCTCGCGGCGCTCGACGGCTCCTGCCGCGCGCCGATCGGCGGGCATGCGCAGATCATGGGCGACCGGATTTATTTTTCCGGAATTGTGATCGCGCCGGACGGTACGAACGCGGTGGAAACGACGCGCGAGGGTTACGTCTCCGACGCCGAAGCGCTCGGCGCCGACGCCGGACAGGAACTGCGCGCCCGCGCGCCCGCCGGCGTTCTGGATGCGTGAGATGCGCGTACTCGTCACGCGGCCCGAGCAAGACGCGAAGCGCACGGCGAAGCGGCTCAAAGTCCTCGGGCACGAAGCGGTGATCGATCCCGTTCTTGCGATCGAGCCGGTGCCGTTCGAGGCCATTCAAAACGCACCCGATGCTATCGCCATCACCAGCGCGAACGCGGTTCGCGTCCTCGGCAAGGAAGAGCTTGTTTCGCTCGTGTCATGCCCGCTCTTTGCCGTCGGTTCGCAAAGCGCAGAGGCCGCGCGCGACGCCGGGTTTCCGAACGTGGTGGCTTGCGGAGGCGACGCGCGGGCGCTTGCCGCAACGCTATCCGACGAATTGCGCGGGGGCGCGCGCGTGCTTTATCTCGCCGGCGAGGACCGCGCGCAGGATCTCGCGGCGCTAGCCGCCGGCGAGGGCATCGCGGTCGAGACGAAGGTCGTCTATCGCGCGGTTGCGGCCACGCGTCTTCGCCAGGAGACGCTTGCGCGCCTTCGCGAAGGCGAGCTCGATGCTGTGCTGCATTACTCGCGGCGGAGCGCAGACATTTTCCTCGCGCTGGTGAACAAGGAAAATCTCGGCGATGCCGCACGCGGCGCAGCTCATTTGTGCTTTTCGGAAGCGGTTGCAGCGGCGCTGCAAAGCGCCGGTTTCAATGTCAAAATTGCCGCCCGCCCGAACGAAGACGCTTTATTCGCCTTACTTCGGTGAGATGGTTGCAGCTCTCGCGTGGCAGGGTTATGCGATAATCGGGCGGTACGATTAGGGAAGTTGTCGTGGCGGATGACCGATCCGATTTCTCTTCCGAAACGGGCGCGCAGCCCGGGGCCGGCCGCAAGACCAAGCCGCCGGTGATTGAACTCACCGCGACGGACAAGACGCCCGAAGAGCCGCGCGAAACGGAAAAGCCGGAAAGCGCCGCGCCGAAACAAGGGACGCAATCGGAAACGCCGCGTGAAGCAAGCGCCGCCGTGCGCGGGCCGCGCAATTCGCTTTTGCTTCCGGTTCTAACGGGCGTGATCGGACTGCTCGCCGGCGCGCTCGTGCTCTCGCTGATCTTCCTGTTTACGGGCGAGGGCGCGAAGCGAACGGCTTCCGTCGGCGATACAGCTTCCGGCTCCGCTCCCGTCGCGGACTCCGCCGCGCGCGAGCGCGCGGAACTCGCGAAGGCGCAGGGCGAAATCGACAAGCGCGTGAGTGCGCTGGAAGCGCAGGTGAAAAATCTCGATCTTGCGCCGCTGAAAGCGCGGCTCGACAGCCTCGAATCCGGCCTCAAGGATTTGCACAGTACCCTCGAGAAGGCGCAGACCACGGGCTCTGCCGCGAATGCGGCGCTCCTAGAGCGGCTTGCCGCGATCGAGGCGCAGGTGAAGCAGGCGGCCTCGCGCCCGGCGGTCGCGAATGCCGCCGAAGTGGTCGCGCTCGGCGCGTTGCAGGACGCGATCGCCAAGGGCGCGTCGTTCAAGAAAGAACTCGACGTGGTGCGCACGATGCTGGGCGACGCGGGTGCGTCGCTCGCGCCGCTTGAGGCTTCCGCCGATTCGGGCCTGCCGACGATTGCCGAATTGCGAAGGCGCTTCGCCGATCTCGCGCCGAAACTGGTCAGCGCACCGCCGCCCGAGAGCGGCTATTTCGCGCGGCTTTGGTCGAATGCGAGCCGCCTGATCGAAATTCGTCCCGTGGGCGAAGTCGCGGGCACGAGCGCGGGCGCGGTGGTCGCGCGGATCGAGACGCGGCTTTCGAAAAACGATCTCGCCGCGGCGCTCGATGAAGCGGCGCAGCTTCCCGCCGGGGCGAAGGCGCAAGCCGCCGACTGGGTTTCGGCCGCATCGCGCCGCCGGGAAGCCGACGCGGCGGTGAAGAGTCTCTTGAACGCAGCGCTCGCGAATTCGGTCGCGGAGCGGCCGAAATGATCCGCGTTATTGCGTTTCTCGTCGCCGCCGCGTTGATCGCGCTCGGCGCCGCCTGGTTCGCGGACCGGCCGGGCGAAATCGTCATGACCTGGCAGCACTGGCGTGTGTCGACTTCCGTCACCGTGGCGGCGGTTCTCTTTCTTGCCGCGGTTCTGATTGCGATGGCCGTCTGGACCGCGATCCGCTTCGTACTCCGCTCGCCCGACCTTGTGTCGTTGTTCTTCCGCGAACGGCGGCGAACGAAAGGCTGGCGCGCGATCACGCAAGGGCTGATCGCGGTCGGGACCGGCAATCTCGCGCTCGCGAGCCGCTCGGCGAACGAAGCGAAGAAATTCGCGCATGAGCATCCGCTCACGCATCTCCTTGCGGCGCAGGCGGCGCAGCTTTCGGGCGACACTGACAAGGCGGAGGCGGAATTCCGCTCGATGCTCGGCCGGGAGGACACGAAGCTTCTCGGTCTGCGCGGCCTCTATATCGAGGCGGTGCGAAGAAATGATGCCGTGTCCGCGCGCGCCTTCGCGCAGGAAGCGGCCTATTCCGACACGATGCCGGTTTGGGCGGCGGAAGCCCTGATCGAATTCCAGGCCCGCGCGCGCGACTGGCGGGGGGCGCTTACGACGCTGGAAGCGGCCACGAGCGCGCGCGTGATCGACAAGGCGATCGCGAAACGCCGCCGCGCGGTGCTCTTGACGGCGCAGGCGCTTGCGATCGAGGAGAACGATCCCTCGCAGGCGCGCGAGCTTGCGCAGGAGGCTGTGAAGCTTTCGCCCGATCTCGTTCCGGCGGCGGCGCTCGCGGGGCGCCTGCTTGGCGTGCAGGGAAGCCTGCGCAAGGCGGGCAACATCATCGAGAAGGCATGGACGATCACGCCGCATCCGGATCTTGCGCTTGCTTACGCGCATCTTCAGCCCGGCTCCTCCGCCGAGGACCGCCTGAAGCGCGCGAAGCGGCTCGCGAAGAAAAGGCCGGACAATCCGGAATCGAAACTTTCCGTCGCGCGCGCGGCGATCGAGGCCAATCGTTTTGCGGAGGCGCGGGCGCTGCTCGAGCCGCTTTTGGGCGATCCGACGCAGCGCGCTTGCATGCTGATGGCGGAACTGGAAGCCAAGGAGCACGGCGATCACGGCAAGGCGCGCGAGTGGACGATCCGCGCGCTGCGCGCAAAACGCGATCCGGCCTGGGTCGCCGACGGCTATGTTTCGCAGTCGTGGCTGCCGGCCTCGCCCCGCACCGGCGCGCTCGATGCGTTTATCTGGGCCGTGCCGGACGCGGCGCCCGGGGGCCCGGTGATCGAGCAGGCGGAGACCGTGCTCACGGTGCCGCCGCCTCCGCCTCAGTCTGTGCCCGTTCGCGAAGAATCGCCCGCGGCGAAGCCCGCGATCCGCGACGCCGCGAAGTCCGCCCAGCACCCGGAAAAACCGGCGCCCATCGTCGCGGAACCGCCGCGGCCGGACGATCCCGGGCCGGAAATTGCGGAAGAAGCGCCGCCCGCCCGCGGCTTTTCGCTGTTTGGCTGGCGGCCGGGGCCTTCTGCTTGAGCCTATGGCTCATTTTTCTGTCATCACCGGGCCGCAGCGTCCCGCGAGCGAAGCGAGCGGCCGACGCTGCGAGACACCCAAGTCGGCTGTTGCCGACTTGGGCATTAAGATGCGCAACTCGGGCAAGCCCGAGTTGCGGTGATCCATGATGAAGCCCGGCATACGCGGACAGTTTCATGGATTACCGGGTCTCGTCGCGCCTAACGGCTCACATTCGTTCGCCGGGCGCGACGGCCCGGTAATGACGAGATTCCAAGCTCAGACACTATCCTTGAGCTGGTCTGCTTGATAATCGGGGATACGCCCGCTATCACGGCGCCGAAGCCGCAATAGCTCAGCTGGTAGAGCACGTCATTCGTAATGACGGGGTCGGGGGTTCGAATCCCTCTTGCGGCACCAAAAGGCCATTCGC
>JAJPHK010000192.1 GCA_021325315.1 Alphaproteobacteria bacterium | reverse complement strand
CGCGGGCGCGGGAACAATGGAGGCTGCCCGCAACAAACTCGTCATCCTGAGGTGCGAGGCGCGTAAGCCTTACTTCTTCCCCCGCCGCTTCTGCATCAGCGCATCGAGTTCGGGGTCGGGATCGCCAAGCCTGATGTTCACCGTCGCGAGCAAGTCGCCATGCCCGCCGTCCTTCTTCGGCAAGCCTTTGCCTTTCAGGCGAAAGGTCCGTCCGCCCGATGTCTGCGGCGGAATTTTCAATTCCGCCGCGCCGCTCAAGGTCGGCACGCGCACGGTGCCGCCAAGCACCGCGTCCTCGAGCGGAACTTCGACGTCGGTTCGCAAGTCGGAGCCGTCGGGCTTGAGGTTCGGATGCGGCGCCACATGAATCGTGACGATCGCGTCGCCCGGCGGCCCGCCGGCCGACAAGCCTTGCGCGCGGAGCCGAACCGACTGTCCGTCGGTGATCCCGGCCGGGATCGTGACCTCGACTTCCTTGCCGGTGGGAAGGCGCACGCGCCGCTTCGTGCCGAGTGCTGCCTCCGAAAGCGAAATCGTCGTCGAGACCGCGATGTCGGAGCCGCGCGGCGGAGGCGCTTCCGCTGTGTCCGCGCCGGCGAATCCGCCGAAGCCGGCGCCGCCGAACATTTGGCTCAGGATGTCCTCGAAGCCGCCGCGCGCGCGTCCGCCGCCGGAGCGCCCGCCGCTCTTGTGAAAGCCTCCCGGACCGTAAGTGTAGGTCTCGAAGATCGTCTCGCCGGGACCGCCGCCGAATCCGCCGAAGCCTCCGCCCGGATGCGCACCGCCGAATCCGCCGCCGGGGAAGCCCTGAAATTTCGGCTTGCCCTCGGCGTCGATCTCGCCGCGATCGAACTGCACGCGCTTCTTCGCGTCGCCGACGATCTCGTAGGCGGAATTCGCCTCCGCGAAGCGCGACTGCGCCTTCGGATCGTTCTTGTTCGTATCGGGATGATATTTCTTGGCGAGGCGGCGGTACGCCTTTTTGATCTCGGCTTCGCTCGCTTTGCGGGAAACGCCGAGCACCTCGTAGGGATCGCGAGCCAAATTGAACCTCCAACCGAGCGGTCGCTCGGCCGCTATATGTGGGGAGAGTCTAGCCCGAACGCAATAAAAGGAGGAGACTTACGATTTCTGCAACGGACGCGTGCTGGTCACGTCCCACTGGCCGCGGTGGATGCGGCAGGCCGTGCCTTCGTACCAGCTTTCCTTGCTGTCTCGGACATGGCTGACGATGAAGTTGCGGCAGGGGAAGCCGTCCTTCTGGTAGACCGAGGCGACCGGCGTGACGGTGCCGCGCGAGCCGGAGGTGGGGTTCTCCCAAGGCTGGCTGGCGCCGGCTTCGGCTCGGCCAAGGGATTCGCGGAGCGCCGATTGGGCGATATTCCAATCAAGCGGCGACATCGGCGTTTTCGCGCCGTTGGCGAGCGCGAGCGAGCCGGTGATCGTCGGTTCGGACTTCACGTTTTCGGAGCGCGCGACTTGTTGCGGCTTGTCGTTGTCGCCGAGCAACGAAGGGAGCGAGGAACTGCATCCAGTAACCGCGGCGGCGGTGAGACCTGCTGCCAGAACATGAACCATGCGCAGCCCGTAAAATGGAATGCGCTCGCCCCAATGCTTCGCTATGGTCCCCCGAAACACCCTATTGGTCCCCGACATGAATCAACCACCCCACACTATGGAACACCCGGCAAAGTTAAGGTTCGGTAACCTTCCCGGCGACCCGTTCGCGCTTTTCGCCCTCTGGATGAAGGAAGCGGCGGAAAAGGAACCTCGCGATCCCGATGCCTGCGCGCTTGCGACTGTGGATGCCGACGGCCTGCCTGACGTTCGTATCGTGCTGCTGAAGAAGTTCGACGAACGGGGGTTCGTGTTCTTCACCAACACCGAGAGCACCAAGGGACAGGAGCTAGAGGGCAATTTAAAGGCGGCCATCGTTCTCCACTGGAAATCTTTAAATCGCCAAATTCGTATACGGGGGCCCGTCGAGCGCATTTCTTCCGCCGAAAGCGACGAATATTTCGCCACCCGTCCGCACGGTGCACAAATCGGTGCCTGGGCGAGCCAACAGTCCCGCCCGCTCGACTGCCGGGAGACGCTCGAAGCTGCGGTCGCGAAGGTCGCAGAAAGGTATCCCGGCCGGGTTCCACGCCCGCCTTATTGGGGCGGCTATCGCGTGATTCCGCTCCAGATCGAGTTCTGGATCGATCAGCCGTCCCGTCTGCATGACCGGTTCGTATACTCGCGCGCCAATCCCGGCGATGCGTGGCGCAAGGAGATGCTCTATCCGTGAGCGCCACTGAGCGCATCGCCGAATCGGAAGTCGCGCGCGATACCGAGCGCGCCCGCACGATCTGCCGCGGCGCCTTGCGGCTTCTGCATGCGCATGGCTACGCCGCGGTTCCGGAACTGTCGCTCGCATCGGGCCGCCGCGCCGATCTCGTCGCGGTCGGCGCGAACGGAGAGATTCTGGTGATCGAGGTGAAGTCCTCGGTCGCGGATTTTCGCGCCGACCGGAAATGGAAGGAATATCGCGAGCATTGCGACCGGCTCTTGTTCGCGGTGGCGCCCGATTTTCCGCAGGAGCTCATCCCTGCGAGCGCGGGCCTCATCGTCGCCGACGGTTTCGGCGGCGAAATTCTGCGCGAGGGGATGAGCCACCTGGTCGCGGCGGCGATGCGGAAATCCGTGCTGCTCCGTTTCTCGCGCGTCGCGGCCTCGCGGCTCGCGGCGCTCAACGACCCGAATTTCGCGCGCGGCGAGCTTTTATAGCCACTTCTTCCATTTGAAATAGAAAAACGGTGCCACGGCCGCAGCAATCATCACAAAGACCGCGAGCGGATAGCCGAACGTCCAGTCGAGTTCCGGCATGTGTTTGAAGTTCATGCCGTAGATCGACGCGATCAATGTCGGCGGCATCAACGCCACCGCCATAACCGAGAAAATCTTGATGATGTTGTTCTGCTCCAGGCTCACCATGCCGACGACCGCGTCGAGCAGAAATTGCAGCTTGTTGATGAGAAAGGCCGCGTAGTCCGTGAGCGAGGTTACGTCGCGCGACATGCCGCGGATCTGCGAATACTGCTCCTTTGGCAGCTTCGCGTTCTGCTGCGCGTCGTTGATGAAGAACAGAATGAGCCGTCCGATGGAGCCGAGAGACTCACGCATCTTTGAGGTGAGGTCTGCCTTGCGCCCGACCGTGCGGAGGCTGACCTGATAGCGCTGGCTCGGGGAATCTTTCGCGGCGCGGCCCTCGAAAATCTTGCGCGAGACGGCGTCGACCTCTGCGCCCACGCGCTCCAGGATGTCGGCGGCGCGGTCGATGATCGCGTCGAGGAGCTCGATCAAAACCGCTTCGCCCGTGATGCTTGTCGGGCACTGGCGGCCGAGTTTCGTGGCGACGCGCGCGAACGGCCGCGGCTCGTCGTAGCGCACCGTGATCAGTTTCGCGTTGGCAAGAATGAAGGTGACGACGGTGAGCTTTGGGTGATCCGTGTCCGCGTCGTAGATCAGGGACGCCGTCATGAAGCGCGCGCCATTTTCCGCATAAAGCCGGCTTGAGGGCTCGATCTCCGCCATCTCCTCGCGCGTCGGCACGCCGATATTGAATCTCTTCTCGACAATCTTCTCGTCGTCGCCGCTGGGCGTCACCATGTCGACCCAGACCGCGTTATCGGGAATCGCGCCGTTCTCGATGACGGTGCGCTCCAGCGCGGTTCCCTTCAGTGTGTAAGCGAAGAGCATGCGGGACACTCCGGATACAGGAAGTTCCCTAGCCCTTTGCGAAAAAGCAGTCCACGGCTTCTGTGCTGAGAGCCGCGGTCAAAACGGGTATCTGCGAGGCGGGAGAGCGATGCGTCGGCAGGGGGCGATTAGCCGACCAGCCATTCGAGGTCGCGAATCGTGAGGACTTTTTTCGCGGGCACGTAGTTCTGATTCTTCTGCTCGCCCTTGTAGGGAAGCGCGCCGGCAACAGCGGAGATTCCGATCTTGCGGTATTGATCGCCGAGGTCGCTGCGGGCTTCTGCCGCTGGTTCGGTGCTCGGAGCCTCTTTCATGTTCGACATAACCTGTCCCCTGGCTATTGAGTGACTTCGTTGACTTCGTGCGTTTCCCTGGGCTTGGTCTAAGGCGGATTTTGGCAGCAATCACGGCCATTTGTGGCCGCACCGGAAAAATAAGTTTGCAGAATATTTCTGGCGCTAACGCACTCGTTAATGTACGCGGCTAGCGGCCGGAAAACGCTGCAAAAGCCGCTGCGATATTTATGCAACAGGTTTTCGTAATGCGACGCACAAGGCCATTTCCCGGCTTCCCAACGAAGAAAGGCGAGGGTATTTCGAAGCATCCGCTGGGCTCCAGGGGGCTGGAACGACAGGGATTTTGAAGACATGCTTCTCAAGAAACTCGCATTTGTCGCGATTGCTGCCCTGTCGCTCGCGGGCTGCATTTCCGACACCTTGGATCCGGTGACCGACGCGGCGCTCAAGCCGCGCGACAAGAAGCTCCTCGCGAGCGCGCCGTATCTGAACCACAAACCCAGCGAAGGCTGGCTCCGGCATCTCGTCGACTACACCGGCAAGGAAGCGCCGGGTACCGTCGTCGTCGATACCGAGCGCAAGTTTCTCTATCTCGTGCAGCCAGGCGGCAAGGCCTATCGCTACGGCGTCACCGTCGGCGAGGAAGGTTTGAGCTGGCGCGGCATCGCCAAGGTCGGCAAGAAGACCGAATGGCCGGAATGGGTGCCGACGAAGGAAATTCTCGCGCGCATGCCGGAGCTGCCGAAGCACGTCGGCCCCGGCCCGCATAACCCGATGGGTGCGCGTGCTCTTTATCTATACCAGGGCAACAAGGACACTCTGTTCCGTATTCACGGCACCAACCAGCCGGAATATATCGGACAGGCGATCTCCTCGGGCTGCATCCGCATGCTGAACGAGGATGTGATCGATCTTTATAATAGGGTGCCGATCGGCGCGACCGTGGTCGTCATTTAAGACGATCGGCAATCATGGGGGCGACTAGGCGCGGGCGAGGCCCGCGCCTTTTTGCTTTTCAGGCGGGAAATCCGTCCTTCACGGAAGTGAAGATGGTGTTGAGTGTGGTGCCGATCCCGGTAACGGCGAGCACGATCGCGATCGAAATGGTGCCGGCGATGATCGCATATTCGATCGCCGTTGCGCCTCGCTCGTTGCGCGCGAAATCGCGCAGCGCTTGCAGGAAAAACGTCGTCATCGGCCGCATGGCGAATTCCTGTCTGAACCGGGCGCGACGCTATCGCGCTTATGCTTAATTCGCTCTTCGTCGCAGATCGCGATTCTACGCGAAGCGGCTATTTTGCCGTGCATGGTTGCCGGAGTGTGAACGCGAATGTGCCGAATCAGAACAGTCCGGGCAGCAGCCGGTAGCGCACCCGCTCGGAATAAGCCTGATAAGCCGGGTCCAGCATCAGGATCCGTTCCTCACGCTTGAGCCTGGCGATCTGAATCGCAAGCGCCGCGAGATACAGAATGGCGTTGCGCAATGAGGGAAAGCCGAGCAGGAATCCGATATGGGTGACAACATAGCCGGCATACATCGGATGCCGGACGAAGCGATAAGGACCGTGAATCTTCACGCCGCGGTTCGCGGCGACGATGCCGAAGCTGCTCCACAAAATGACCTTGGCGCTGACCTGAAAGCAAAGTCCCATCAGCATCAGGCCGATACAGAGCTGCGGCGGCACAATCGGATTCTGCAAGGACGGCACGGCAAGAAGCGGCGCCGTCGTGCCCGCAAAAGCGAGAATCCAGTCGGTGGGGTTTACCGAGATTTTTTCGGTCTTGCCGCGCGTCAGCACCAGGAGCATGACGAGCACTTCCGAGATCACCAAAAGCACGATCCCGATATTCGCATCCGCGCTGTAAGCGACGAACATCTTGCCGGCAAAATGCGCGAACAGGATCGTCACGAAAATGCGCTCGATCAGGTCGAGCACCGTCCATTTGTCGAAGTGTATCGACGATATACGGGCGAACAGGCCCCGCTCGGTGCGCTCGGTTTGTGCAGGATCGCTCATGATCACCATCCCCAGCTCGCCGTTTTGGGTCACGGCGTTGGGCGAAACCTTGCATGGAGCGCTTAAAGGTGCGTTTAAGCGGCGACGGGCGTTAAACGAGGATTTGTTGGTAAACGAAGGCTGAAGAAAGTTCTTCGCCCGCCTCAGGCGAGCTGATTTCCAAGCCTGACCATCACGATTTCCGGTGGGACACCAAGCCGCACCGGCGCGATCGAGCAACCAAGTCCGCCCGACACGATCATGTGCCGTCCGTTTTCGACAATATGGCCGTAAGCGAACCGGTTACCGTACCGGCTCGGCACGACGGGCGAATAACCGAGCAGCCGGACCTGTCCGCCATGTGTGTGGCCCGCGAGCGTCAGAGAAATGCGCTCCGGTACCTTCACGAAAATATCCGGCTCGTGCGCGAGCAGGATCGCCGGCGCATCGCCTGTAATCTTCGCGAGTGTCTTCGGTAGATCGTCGACGCCCCGGTAGCGTCCGCGCCCGACGATATACGCAATTTGGTCGCCGAGCCCGAGCAGCCAGAACGGGCGGCCGCGATGGGTGAGCTTCACCCCGTCGTTTTCCATGATCGGAATGCCGGCCTTTTCGATCGATGCGCGGATGCGCTTTAAGTGAAACCACCAGTCGTGGTTGCCGAGAATGGAGTGCACGCCGAGCGGCGCCTTGCATTGCGCCCAGAGAGGAGCCCATGTTTCAGAGGGAACCATCTTGGTGACGAAGCGATGGGCCGCTTCAAAGTCGCCGAGCAGCACCACGAGATCGGGTTTGAGCGCGTTCGTGGTTTCCACGATGCGTTCGATGCGTGCAGGGCTCATATACGGCTCGCTCGCATGCGGATCGGCGATCACGGCGATATTGAGCGGAAAATCGTTCGGCCAGCGCGGCGGGGTCAGCCGGTATTCGGTGACGACGAGGCGGAATCCCGGCTCGACGATGCCCGCATAGGCCCCGGTGGACAAAACCACGCCGCCTGCGGCGGCGGTGCCCACAAGAAGCTGGCGGCGCGTGATCAGCATGAAGACAAAACCATCACAGATTCTTTGCCGCTTTGTTACTACCCGATCGAGGCTCGATCGTCGTGCCACTTTGGTGCACTGAGGTTGCGCCGGGCTGCGGCGGCAAGATCCACTGGCAGATTTTATAGTTGTTGCGCCGTTCCTGCAGGTCGACATGCAGATGTGTCTCGTGCGGCTTGTCGGAACCGGGGCCAAGCACGGTCATGAAACGGGCGCAGGCGGATTTCCGCATTTCGGTGAAGAATTGGCGAAGCCCCTGCGCCTTTTCGATCACGAAACTCGCGCCATTGGAAAGATGCAGCGCGCGGATGTCCAGCGCATTCGCCTTGCCGTGTTCGCTGAGGATCGCGCCAAAGACATTATTTCGCGACCGGCAGGAATAGGAGGCGGCGACATCGATGCGGGTAATTTCGCCGCCGATTTTCAGCGCGGCGGGCTCAAGCGAATCCCTGACCCAGTTCGCCACCGCTAACGCCATCGGGCAGCGAAGGATAGCGGCGGGCTTGAGCTCTATACGCTTGCCGTTGACGAGCTTGATTGCGCTGATGCTCACCGGCGCCGCGGCAAGGCAACCGTTGTCCCATGCGATGGGATCGAGGAATTCGGCTTCCGCGACGCCGGCCTTGAAAAACTCCTCGCAGACCTTTTTGGCTGCCTCAACGGCAGAGGGGTCGACGGCTACCGGCTGCGGCTCCCTGCGATCGGCCTCCGGCGGACGAGGGCGCGGCAAAGGCACATCCGCCATCGCGGACGCCGTGGCAAAAATCAACGCGCCGATCGTCAGGGGCCAAATTATGCGCATCTTATTTCCATGTCGCCCCAGCGCGGCGAAATCGCGGCGGGTTGCGCGAAAGTACAAACCGGCTCATTTTATATCGAATAAGGCATAAAAACCGCCGGCGTCCGGGAAGGGAAACGAGGGAATCCGTGCAAGGGCTGATGCAGGATTGGCCGCTTACTTGCAACCGCATCATCGATCATGCGGCGGTACAGTTCGGCGGCCACAAAGTCATTACGCGCTCGGTCGAGGGGCCGATCGTCGAGACCACCTATCGCGGCATCCGCCAGCGCGCGCTGAAAGTGGCGCAGCGGTTGGTGAAAGAGGGCATCAAGTCCGGTGACCGCGTTGGCACGCTTGCCTGGAACACCGCGCGGCACCTGGAGAGCTGGTACGGAATTTTGGGCGCGGGCGCGGTTTATCACACGGTCAATCCTCGGCTCTTTCCCGAACAGATCGTCTACATCGTCAATCACGCCGAAGACCGGCTGATGCTGGCCGATCTCACCTTCGTACCGATGCTGGAGCAGATCGCGGACAAGCTGCCGACAATCGAGCGCTATGTGATCCTGACCGATGGCAAGCATATGCCGGCAACGAAGCTGAAAAACGCGGTGGCCTACGAGGACTGGATCGCGGAAGTCGACGGCGATTTTTCCTGGGTCAAAGTCGATGAAAACGACGCTGCCGGCATGTGTTACACGTCGGGCACGACCGGCCGCCCGAAGGGCGTCGTTTATTCGCATCGTTCGAACATGTTGCAAGCCTTCGCGACAGCGATGCCGGACGTGTTCTCGATTTCGTCGAACGATGTGATCCTGCCGGTCGTTCCGCTCTTCCACGCCAATAGCTGGTCGCTCGCTTTTTCGGCGCCGATGAACGGCGCTTCGCTGGTGATGCCGGGCGCGAAGCTTGACGGCGCTTCGACCTATGAATTGCTCGACACTTATAAGGTCACCGCCACGGCAGGCGTGCCGACCGTGTGGCTCGCATTGCTCGATCACATGGAAAAACACGATCTAAAGCTGCCGCATCTCAAGCTCGCTTTCATCGGCGGCTCGGCCTGTCCGCGTTCGATGATCGAAAAATTCCAGGACAAGTACAACGTACTCGTCCGCCACGCCTGGGGCATGACGGAGATGAGTCCGGTCGGCACCGCCGGCCATCTCAAGCCGCATGTCGCGAAATTCGAGCGGGAAAAGCGGCTGGACGTGCAGGAGAAGCAGGGCTTCTCGCTATTCGGCGTCGAAATGAAAATCACCGACGACAATGGCAACGAACTTCCGTGGGACGGAAAGACATTCGGGCGGCTCAAGGTGCGGGGCGGAACCGTTGCGCGCTCCTATTTCAAGGGCGAGGGCGGGGAGATTCTCGACGCGGAGGGATTTTTCGACACCGGCGACGTCGCCACCATCGACGAGCACGGCTACATGAAAATCACCGACCGCTCGAAGGACGTGATCAAGTCGGGCGGCGAATGGATCTCTTCGATCGAGATCGAGAACATAGCCGTCGGGCACCCGGACGTCGCGGAAGCGGCGGTCATCGGCGTCTCGCATCCCAAGTGGGACGAACGGCCGCTATTGATTGTCGTGCCGAAAAAAGACAAGAAGATCGGCAAAACAGAAATGCTCGAATTCCTGCGCGGCAAGATCGCGAAGTGGTGGATGCCCGACGACGTGATTTTCGTGAACGAAATTCCCCATACGGCGACTGGGAAGATCTTGAAAACCGCGCTGCGGGAGCAATTCCGGAGTTACCGGCTGCCGTCCGCGGCCGAATGAGCAAGAGCCGCGCCGCATGATCCGCCGAAGACTGTACGTCGAAGTGCGCGTGTCGAAGCTCGCGACCTGGAGCCGCAGGATCGCGGTTTTCGCCATTCCTGTGGTGCTGCTTGCCGTCGGCATGCACCGTTTGAGCCTCGTCGAGTACAACGTCGCGATTGCGACGCTGGTGGCGGGCTACGCTGTAGCGGCGCTCGCACTTTTGATCGCGATCTGCGCCTTTGTGGCGATCTGGAACGAAGGCTTGCGCGGCCTTGGTCGCGCTTTTACGGCCGCCGCCATCAGCCTTCTTATTGTCGGCTGGCCGCTCGTGACCGCCGCGCGCACCGCGACCTTGCCGCCGATCGCCGACATCACGACCGATGTGAACGATCCGCCGCAATTCGTGGCGGTCGCGCAAGCCCGCCCGCGCGGTTCGAACCCGGTGCGTTATCCCGTCGAAAATGCGCAGCTGCAACGCGCCGCCTATCCGGGCGTGAAGCCGTTCGAGGTCGAAGCCAATCCCGACGAGATCTTCAACATGATCATGGGCATTATCGACAAGCGCGGCTGGCGCGTGCTCGACAGCGTATCGCCGCGGGGCGGCGAACGCGACGGCCGCATCGAGGCGGTAGCGCGCACGCTGATCATGGGTTTCCGCGAGGACATCGTCATCCGCGTGCGAAGCGGGGACAAGGGCGTGAGGATCGATATGCGCTCGGCCTCGCGCTACGGCGATCGCGATTTTGGGTCGAACGCGAGCCGGATCGAGAGCTTCATGACGGATTTTGCCGACACTCGCCGGCGCTCGATGTATTAAGCCAGGCGAAAGCGCGAGGCGAGGGACGGAACGCCGCTGTCGGCGATCACGCGCTTGCGGGCGACCAGATCTTCAAGCTGTGCGAATGTCATCAGCGCCGCTGCGCCCGCGAGCTTGGGGTTCAGCCCGATATAGACCGCGCGCACGAGCGAGGGGATGTCCGACTCGCCGCGCTTCAGCGTCCGCAGGATCGCGGTCTCGCGCGCCTTGCGATGGGCGATGTAACGGTCGACGAAAGCGGGCGCGTTCTTCACCGCGGGACCGTGCCCCGGAAAATAGACTGTCTCCGGCCGCCGCTTTAATTTGCGCAGGGACTCCATATAAGCGTGCATCTCGCCGTCTGGCGGCGCCACGATCGACGTGTTCCACGCCATGACGTGATCGCCGGAGAAGAGGATATCCGTGCCCTTCAGGGCATAGGCGGCGTGGTTCATCGTGTGGCCGGGTGTGAGCACGGTCTCAAGCGCATAGCCCTTGCCTTGGACGATGTCGCCGTCTTTCACGCGCACATCCGGCACAAAGTCCATGTCGCCGCTCGAGTCGAGCCGGGTTTTTTCGTCGATCTGAATCGGCCGCGCCGCGCGATGCGG
>JAJPHK010000180.1 GCA_021325315.1 Alphaproteobacteria bacterium | reverse complement strand
TGCGCGCCCGGCATGCCGGGAATTTCGAACATCGGCATCTGCGGCGCGCCGCCCGAAAGCTCGATCTCGACTTCCTTGTCGTCGAGCTCGCCCGCGCGTAAGCGATGGCGGAAGGCGTCGCGCGTCGCGCTGCTTGCGTTCTTTCCGACGAGCGCGTCGAGAACTCGCTCTTCCGCGTTCTGTTGCGCCTTCGCCTGCACGCCGCGGCGCTTGTTCTCGCGCACCATCGAAATCCCGATCTCGACGAGGTCGCGGATGATTTGCTCCACGTCGCGGCCGACATAGCCGACCTCGGTGAATTTCGTCGCTTCCACCTTGATGAACGGCGCGCCCGCGAGCTTGGCGAGCCGCCGCGAAATCTCGGTCTTGCCGACACCGGTCGGCCCGATCATCAGGATGTTTTTCGGCAGCACCTCCTCGCGCAGTTTCTCGTCGAGCTGCAGCCGCCGCCAGCGGTTACGGAGCGCGATCGCGACCGCGCGCTTCGCGTCCTTCTGCCCGACGATATAGCGGTCGAGTTCGGAAACGATTTCGCGGGGGGAAAAATCGCTCATGCGTCGCACACCATAAATAGAGAGCGGCCGTCCGGCGTATCCACCAGACGCTCCGCGACAAAACCGGCTTTTTCATAGGCGCGGATCGCGCGCCCGTTCTTCGGATCGGGATCGGTCACCATGCGTGGCGTGCCCGAGGCGAGCTTCCCGGCGACGAAGGCGCGGATGAAGGCGGAGCCGTGTCCGCGGTTCACCATGTCGGCTTCGCCAATGAACTGATCGATGCCGCGCGTGCCGTCGGGATGCAATCCGAAGCCCGCGTTCCACGCCGTGAGTTCGTAACACTGCAGGTAGGCGAAAGGCCGCTCTTCGCGCACAACGATGTATTGCTCCATCGCGGGCCCGTCGAGATCGCCGGTCACGAGCTTGTCCTGCTCGTCCGGGTTCCCCCACCATTCCGCGACATGTGGCGCGGCGAGCCAGCGCCGCACGAGCGGCAGCTCGGCGGCAGTGAGCGGATGAAATACGTATTCGGCAGGCACGGATCAGCTTTCGATCGTTTCGATCACGAGATTGTTGTTGGTGTAAATGCAGATCTCGGCGGCGATCTCCATGGAACGCCGCACGATCTCTTCCGCGTTGAGGTTGCCGCCGGCGAGCGCGCGTGCTGCGGCGAGCGCATAGGCTCCGCCGGAGCCGATTCCGGCGATGCCGTTTTCCGGTTCCAGCACGTCGCCCGTACCCGCGACCAAGAGCGTGATTTCCTTGTCGGCGACCAGCATCATGGCGTCTAACCGCCGCAGATAGCGGTCCATCCGCCAGTCCTTGGCGAGCTCTACGCAGGCGCGGGCGAGCTGGCCCTTGTGCTGCTCTAGCTTTCCCTCGAGCCGCTCGAACAAGGTGAGCGCGTCGGCGGTGGCGCCGGCAAAGCCGCCGATCACGTTTCCGCCGCTCAGGCGGCGGACCTTCTTCGCGTTCGATTTCATAACGGTATTGTTGAAGGACACCTGCCCGTCGCCGCCGATCGCGACCTGTTTGCCCTTGCGGACAGCGAGAATCGTGGTGCCGTGAAACTGCTGAGGCTCGGAATTCATAAAAAACTCCCCGGAGGAACGCTTATTTAAGTAGGGATCGGCAGTCTGCAAACCATAGCGGCTTTTCGCAGGTCTGCGGCGGTGGTAAGCGCGCCCCCTTCTTGCTAGAAACCGCGCGTTTCGAGGAGAACCCTATGCGTTCGGGCAAGCTTTCCCGCACCACCAAGGAGACCGAGATTGCGCTTGCCGTCAATCTCGACGGGACCGGCCGCGCCGAAGTTGCGACCGGCATAGGCTTCCTCGACCATATGCTCGACTTGCTCGCCCGCCACTCGCGCATGGATCTTATTGTGAAAGCGAAGGGCGATCTGCACATCGACGCCCACCACACGACCGAGGACATCGGCATCGTGCTCGGCCAGGCGGTGAAACAGGCGCTCGGCGACATGCGCGGGATCACGCGCTACGCCGATGTGCACATTCCGATGGACGAGACGCTTACCCGCGTCGCGATCGACATTTCCGGGCGGCCGGTGCTCGTCTTTCGCGTCGAATTTCCGCGCGACAAGATCGGCGAGTTCGACGTCGATCTCGTGCGCGAATTCTTTCAGGCGTTCGCCATGAACGCGGGCGTGACGCTGCATGTCGAAACGCTCTACGGCGACAATTCCCATCACGTCGCCGAGAGTTGCTTCAAGGGGCTCGCCCGCGCGCTGCGCGCGGCGGTTGCTATCGATCCGGCCGCCCAGAACGAAATTCCCTCGACCAAGGGCAGCCTCGGCTGACCTTGGCCGAAACCGGCAAACGGAGTGCCGTGTTGAAAACCTATATCGTATTCGAACCCGAAAATGCGCGCGAAGGAGATACAGGCGCGCGCACCGAATTCGTGCGCGAGAAATTTTCCTGGGCGGCGCTCGTCTTCACGCCGCTCTGGCTGCTCTACAACCGGTTGTGGCTCGCCTTCGTTTTGTTTTGCGCGGCGGAAGTCCTGATCGCCTGCGGCGTCTATCTTCTCGGGCCGGGCGTGATCGCGGGTATTGCCGCGCTGATTCTGCCGCCGTTGATCGTTGCATTTGAGGCGGCGCAGTTGAAGCGTTACCGGCTGCTACTGAAGGGTTTTCGCGAAACGGATGTGGTGACCGCCGAAGATCTGGAGAGTGCCGAACGGCGTTATTTCAAGCGGCGCAAGCTTTCTCAGCGCGCGCCGGGCACGCCGCCGGTTGCTCCGCCGGGAAAACCGCACGCCGCCCCCTCTGTGATCGGGCTCTTTCCGGAGCGCGGGCAATGACGGTCGCGGTGATTGATTACGGCTCCGGCAATCTGCACTCGGCGGCGAAGGCGCTCGAGCGCGCCGCGCGCGAGGGCGGCACGAACGAAAAGATCGAGGTCACGAACGACCCCGAGAAAGTCCGCCGCGCCGATCGCGTGGTACTGCCCGGCGTCGGCGCCTTCGCCGACTGCAAGGCGGGGCTCGAAGCCGTGCGCGGCATGATCCCGGCGATGCGCGAAGCCGTGCTTGAACGCGGCAAGCCCTTCTTCGGCATTTGCGTCGGCATGCAGCTCCTTGCCGAGCGCGGACGCGAAAACGTCGTGACCGAAGGCCTCGGCTGGGTGAAAGGCGAGGTCGACAGGATCGCGCCCAAGGACAAGGTGCTGAAGATCCCCCACATGGGCTGGAATACACTCGAAGCGAAACGCATGCACCCGCTGTTCGAGGGCATTCCCCTCGGCGCGAACGGACTGCACGCCTATTTCGTCCACTCCTATCAGCTGAATCCGGCCGACAAGGACGATTTGCTCGCCGCCTCCAATTACGGCGGGCCGATCACGGCCGCGATCGCGAAGGACAACATCGCGGGCTCGCAATTTCACCCCGAGAAAAGTCAGAAGCTCGGGCTTGCGCTGCTCGCGAATTTTCTGCGCTGGAAGCCGTGATCTTATTTCCCGCCATCGACTTGAAGAACGGCGAAGCGGTGCGCCTGCAGCAGGGCGACATGAGCCGCGCGACCGTCTTCAACAAGGACCCGGCGGCGCAAGCGCGCGCCTTCGAGGCGATGGGCTTCGAGTGGCTGCATCTCGTCGATCTCGACGGCGCTTTCGCGGGCAAGCCCGTGAATGCGAAAGCCGTCGCTTCAATCCTGAAGTCGGTGAAAATGCCGGTGCAGCTCGGCGGCGGCATCCGCAATCTCGCGACGGTGGAAGGCTGGCTTTCGGCGGGTGTGAAACGCGTAGTAATCGGCACCGCCGCCGTACGCGACCCGGAATTCGTGAAGATCGCCGCGAAGAAATATCCCGGCCAGGTCGCCGTCGGCATCGACGCGCGCCACGGCAAGGTCGCGGTTTCCGGCTGGGCCGAGGACACGGCGTTTGAAGTTTCCGAGATCGCGAAGCTGTTCGAGGATTGCGGCGTCGCCGCCATCATCTATACCGACGTCGAGCGCGACGGCATGCTGCAGGGCCTGAATCTCGATTCCACGATTGCGCTCGCGGAGAGCGTTTCGATCCCGGTGATCGCTTCCGGTGGCCTCGCCTCGCTCGACGACATCAGGAAGCTCGTCGAGCCGCGCGCTTCGAGGCTCGCGGGCGCGATTGCGGGCCGTGCGCTCTATGATGGCCGGCTTGACGCGAAAGCCGCGCTTGAACTTATAAAGAGCGCCTGATGTTCACCGTCCGCCTCATTCCCTGCCTCGACGTGAAGGACGGCCGCGTCGTCAAGGGCGTGAATTTCGTGGAGCTCAAGGACGCCGGCGATCCGGTCGAAGCCGCGAAGGCTTACGATGCCGCCGGGGCTGACGAGCTTTGCTTCCTCGACATCACCGCAAGCCACGAGAATCGCGGCACGCTCCTCGACGTTGTCCGCCGCACGGCGGAAGCCTGCTTCATGCCGCTCACCGTGGGCGGCGGCGTGCGCACCGTGGAGGACGTGCGCGTGCTGCTCGCCTCCGGCGCCGACAAGGTATCGATCAACACCGCCGCCGTACAGCGGCGCTCGTTCGTGCGGGAGGCCGCGGAAAAATTCGGCGACCAGTGCATTGTGGTTGCGATCGACGCAAAAAAAGTATCGCAGCCGAAGGCCGTGAAAGACCGCTGGGAAATTTTCACCCATGGCGGCCGGCGCCCAACCGGAATCGACGCCGTCGAATATGCGCAGGAAGTCGTCGAACTCGGCGCCGGCGAAATCCTGCTCACTTCCATGGATCGCGACGGCACCAAGAAGGGCTACGACCTTGGACTGACTCGCGCGATCGCCGACGCCGTGCAAGTGCCGGTGATCGCCTCCGGCGGCGTCGGTACGCTTGAGCATTTGGTCGAAGGCATCCGCGACGGTCACGCGACCGCGGCGTTAGCTGCATCGATTTTCCATTTCGGCGAATATTCCATTGATGAAGCCAAGCGATATATGGCGAAAGCGGGTCTCCCCGTCCGCCTCGATGCGTGATAGGGCTCTTCCGGCTTTGCCCCGAGATGCCGATGTCTGACTTCGACCTCAACCAGCTTGCCGCTCTGATCGCCGAGCGCGCCCGCGCGGGCGGCGACAAGTCCTATACGAAGAAACTGCTCGACGAGGGCGTACAGAAATGCGCGAAGAAGCTCGGCGAGGAAGCGACCGAGACGGTCGTCGCCGCGCTGTCCGGCGATAAACAAGCCATGGTGAACGAAAGCGCCGACCTGCTCTATCATCTCCTCGTCGTGCTGGAAGCGCGGGGCGTGAAGCTTGCCGACATCTATGCCGAGCTCGAGCGCCGTACCGCGCAGTCGGGGTTCGAGGAAAAGGCGTCGCGCAAAAGCGGCTGACGGCGATCATGGAAAAGAAAATCGAAGACGGGCTATCGCCCTATCGCGTGTTCACCCGTGCCGAATGGGCGGCGCGGCGCGAGGACACGCCCATGACGCTGACGCCGTTCGAGATCGAGGAGCTGCACGCCTTCAACGAGCGCCTCTCGATGAAGGAAGTGGAGGAAATCTACCTTCCGCTTTCGCGGTTGCTCTCGATGTATGTCGCGGCGACGCAGCGGCTCTTCCGCGCGGCGCAGCGCTTTCTCGGCACCGAGGACGCGAAGGTGCCCTACATCATCGGGATCGGGGGCTCCGTCGCGGGCGGCAAGTCCACCACCGCGAGCGTGCTGCAGGCGCTCTTGGCGCGCTGGCCGAACACGCCGAAAGTCGATCTCATCACCACCGACGGATTTCTGTTCCCCAACGCAATTCTGGAACGCGAAGGCCTGATGCAGAAAAAGGGCTTTCCGGAGAGCTACGACACCGCGCTCCTTCTGCATTTCCTCACCGACATCAAGGCCGGCCGCGGCCCGGTGCGCGCGCCGGTCTACAGCCACCTCATCTACGACGTCGTGCCGGGCGAGGCGATCGTGGTCGACCGGCCCGATATTTTGATCGTCGAAGGACTGAACGTCTTGCAGCCACCTCGCTCGCCGAAGGACGGCAAGCCCTACGTGTCGGATTTTTTCGATTTCTCGATCTATATCGACGCCGCCGAGGACGTGCTGGAGCAATGGTACGTGCAGCGCTTCTTCCGGCTGCGCGAAACCGCTTTCCGCGATCCGAAATCCTACTTCTACCGCTATTCGAAAGTGAGCGAGGAGGAAGCGCGGGATACGGCGCACTCGCTCTGGCGGAATATCAATTTAATCAATCTGCACGAAAATATTCTGCCGACGAAACTGCGCGCGGACCTGATCCTCAGCAAGAATGCCGAGCACGAAATCGAAAGCGTGGCGCTGCGGAAGCTGTAATTAGGCGGCCGCAGCGCGCTTCGCGCGCGTCCCGCGGGCGCTCGCGATCGCCTCTTCCAGCGTTTCGCGATCGAACGGCTTCACGATGAAGGCGTCCATGCCCGCTTCGAGACACGCTTCGCGGTCTTCGTTCGAGGCGTTTGCCGTGAGCGCAATTACCGGCACATTGCCCGCGCCCTCGATCGCGCGAATGCGCCGTGTGGCTTCGAGCCCGTCCATGCCCGGAAGATGCAGATCCATGAGCACGAGATCGAACGGCGCTCCGACCGCATGCGCGCCCGCGATGGCTTTTACCGCCGCGATGCCGTCGCCGACCACGGTCGGAATATGCCCGAGCTTGCCGAGCGTCGCCTGGGCGAGAAGCGCGTTGATGTCGTTGTCCTCCGCGATCAAGACGGCGAGTGCGCGCTCGCGCGGAAGCGGACCGCCGGAGTTTTCGTGCGGCGCCGGGATTGGCTCGATTTCGGCCGCGGCAAGCTGCGCCGCGAGAGACGCGGCCCGCACGGGCTTCACGAGATAACCGTCGAAGCCTGCGCCGCGCAGACGCGCGAGCTCGGGCCGCTCCGCGGGCGAAAGCAGAACGAAAAGCTGCCGGCCGTGAATTTTGGCGCGCTTCGCGAGCGCGATCGCCGCCTCCGCGCCGAAGGCGCGGTCGACGAACACCTGCATCCAGTTGCGCTCGGGAAGAAGCGCTTCCGCGACACGCACCTCGGATGCGAGCGTCACGCGTGCGCCCCAGGCGGAGAGCTTGCGCTCGAGCGCGGGCCCGGTGACGGGCGAGGGCGAGGCGACGAGAATGTCGCGCCCCGAAAGATCGGCGGGCGTGAACGCGGGCTCGCCCTCGATCGCGGGGAGCTCGACGGAAAATCCGAATACCGAGCCGCGCTCTGCGCCGCTTTGCAGCGAGATTTCGCCGCCCATGCGCTCGACGATTTTCGAAGCGATGGCAAGGCCAAGGCCGGTCCCTCCGTGGCGGCGGGCGGGCGAATCGTCGCCCTGCTCGAACTCCCGGAAAATGCGTGCTTGCGCCTCCGCCTCGATGCCGGGGCCGCTGTCCTCGACAAGGAAACGGATCTTTTCGCCGTCACGCTCGGCCACGACGAGCACGCCGCCTTCGTCGGTGAACTTCACGGCGTTCCCCGCAAGATTGAGGAGTACCTGCCGCAGCCGCGCGGCGTCGCCGAAGACGCGCGCGGGAATGTCGTCGGCGATTTCCGCGGCGATTTCGATGCCTTTCGCCTGCGCGCGCGGCGCCAGCAATTCGACCACGTCGGTGACGAGACTGGAGACGTCGAACGGAACCGATTCGAGATCGAGCCGCCCGGCTTCGATCTTGGAGAAGTCGAGGATCTCCTCGATCAGCGACAAGAGCGCCTCGCCCGAAGTCTTGATCGACTTCGCGTAGGTCTGCTGCTCGGGCGAAAGGCCGCTGTCGAGAAGCAGATTCGCCATGCCCAAGACGCCGTTCAGCGGCGTGCGCACTTCGTGGCTCACCACCGCAAGGAAGCGCGACTTCGCGCGGCTCGCGCTTTCGGCGCGCTCGCTTGCGTCGGCAAGCGCGCGCTCTCCCGCGATGCGCGCGGTGATGTCGTGCCCCGTGCGCTGCGTCTCGACCAGCCTGCCTTCTTGGTCGGCGATCGCGACTTCCTTCCAGGCGATCCAGCGCGAGCCCGAGGGAGTGACGATTTCCTGGTCGTAGGTGATCGAGTTGTCGTCATGCACGATGGGGTTTACTTCGCCGCGCGTGTCGAGCATGAGATGCTGGCCGACGATCTCCTCCGCGTTTCGCTGCATTAGCGCGCAAAAGCCTTCGCTTACATGCGTGACCAGGCCTTCGGCGTCTTCGCGGATCACGATATCGCCTTGGGCGTCGGCGAGCTGGTTCGCCCGCGCGAGTTTTTCTTCCAGCATCCAGATTTTGTCGTCGCGCTCTTCGAGCTGGGCCTCGAGTTTAGCGATGTGGCGCTTCATCGCTTCATAGCGGCGGTAGCGATATCCGAGCGCGGCGAGCGCCACCACGAGAAGCCCCGCGAACATGCCGGCGAAACCGTTTTGCCCGGTATCGATTTGCCCCGGCACATTATCCTGGGCGAGAGCCGCGCTTTCTGCGGCGAAGAACAGGCAGAAAGCCGCGAACAAGAAAAAACGCCGAGCGGCTTCTCGAAGCAAAATCATAGCAAATCCGCGCGCAAAAATGCCGCGCTCCCCTATTCCGGATCGCCGGCAGGATCGCATTTCGAAAATTAATGTGAGCCGCGCGGGAGGCCGCGATCCGCGGGTTTTTGCGGGTTTGGTTGATGAACCGTTAACGCGGAAAAACGAGGCCGCGCCTCAGGCGGCGACCGGAATGCGGTCGTGCAACGCGCGATAGGCGAGCGCTTCCGCAAGATGCGAGCGGCCGATTCTCTCGGCGCCGTCGAGATCGGCGATGGTGCGCGCGACCTTCAACACGCGATGATAGCCGCGCGCGGAAAGATGCATCGCGTCGGCGGCGTCGCGCAGGAGTCTCAAGCCCGCGGCGTCGGGCGAGGCGATCTCGTCGAGGAGCGGGCCGTTCGCCTGCGCGTTCACGCGCAAGTCGGGCCGCCCGAGCTTCTCGAAGCGGGTGGCCTGAACTTCGCGCGCGGCGGCGACGCGCGCCGCCACTTCCTTGCTTCCTTCCGAAGGCGGCGGGAGCGTGAGATCGGATGCGCTCACCGCCGGAACTTCGATGTGCAAATCGACGCGGTCGAGGAGCGGCCCGGAGAGCCGCGATTGATAATCGGCGATGCAACGCGCGTTCGCGCCGCGCTTGCAGGTAAAGCCCGGGTCGTAAGCGCGTCCGCAGCGGCACGGGTTCATCGCGGCGACGAGCTGGAAGCGTGCGGGATAGGTGACGCGGTGGTTCGCGCGCGAGATCGCGACTTCGCCGGTTTCGATCGGCTGCCGCAGGGAATCGAGAACCTGCGGCGCGAATTCCGGAAATTCATCGAGAAAGAGAACGCCGAGATGCGCGAGCGAAATCTCGCCGGGCTTCGCGCGCAAGCCGCCGCCGACCATCGCCGCCATGCTGGCCGAATGGTGCGGGCTGCGGAACGGGCGCTTGTTGGTGAGCGCGCCGTCCTCGATCGCGCCCGCGATCGACGCGATCATCGAAACTTCCAGAAGCTCCGCCGGCGAAAGCGGCGGCAGGATCGAGGGAAGCCGCGCGGCAAGCATCGACTTGCCCGAGCCGGGCGGCCCGATCATGAGAAT
>JAJPHK010000039.1 GCA_021325315.1 Alphaproteobacteria bacterium | reverse complement strand
GGGATCGGCAAAGGCAGAACGATGAGTGATATTCCTGAGCGCGTGAAAAAAATCGTCGTCGAGCATCTTGGGGTCGACCCGGAAAAGGTTACCGACAAGGCGAGCTTCATTGACGACCTCGGTGCTGACAGCCTCGACACGGTCGAGCTGGTCATGGCGTTCGAGGAAGAGTTCGGCTGCGAAATTCCCGACGATGCGGCGGAAACCATTCTGACCGTCGGGGATGCCGTCAAGTTTCTGGAAAAGAACGCGGCCTGAGCCGCGGTTTTTCTCAAGCGTTATCAGTAGTCTTGCGAGATTTCCTTGATCGGGCCATGAAGGTCCGGTCAAGGAAGTTTGGTTTTTAGCCCAAAGCTCGCTCCCGGAGATCTGTGCATGCGTCGCGTGGTTGTCACTGGCCTTGGAATGGTCACGCCGCTTGGCGCGGATGTCGATACGACGTGGAAAAACATCCTCGACGGAAAGAGCGGAGCCGCGAAGGTCGAGAAATTCGACACCTCCGATTTGCCCTGCAAGATCGCCGCGCAAGTAAAGCGCGGTGACGGCGCGAACGGCACCTTCAACGCCGATCAGTGGATGGAGCCGAAGGAACAGCGCAAGGTCGATGACTTTATCATCTATTCCGTTGCTGCCGCGACCCAGGCGCTGAAAGACGCGGGCTGGGAGCCGAAGAACGAAAAGGATCAGTACCGCACCGGCGTTTTGATCGGTTCGGGGATTGGCGGCATCGAAGGCATCGCCGACGCCGCGCTCACCCTGAAAGAGAGAGGCCCGCGCCGGATTTCGCCGTTCTTCATCCCTGGCCGCTTGATCAATCTTGCATCGGGCTATGTCTCGATCATGCACGGCCTTAAGGGGCCGAACCATGCGGTCGTCACAGCTTGCTCGACCGGCGCGCATGCGATCGGCGATGCGGGGCGCCTGATTGCGCTAGGGGATGCCGACGTGATGGTCGCGGGCGGCACCGAGTCTCCCATCAACCGTCTTTCGATTGCGGGCTTCTGCGCCTGCAAGGCGCTTGTGACTTCGTACAACGACACGCCGGAAAAGGCTTCACGTCCTTACGACAAGGATCGCGACGGATTCCTGATGGGCGAGGGCGCGGGCGTCGTTGTGCTCGAGGAGTTCGAGCATGCGCGCGCACGCGGCGCGAAAATTTACGCGGAGCTGATCGGTTACGGCCTTTCGGGCGACGCCTTCCACATCACGGCGCCGTCCGAGGACGGCAACGGCGCGTTCCGCTGCATGAATGCGGCGATCCAGCGGGCCGGCATATCGCCGGCCGAAATCGACTACATCAACGCACACGGCACTTCGACCATGGCCGACACGATCGAGCTCGCGGCGGTCGAGCGCGTGGTCGGCAACGCGGCGGCCAAGATTTCCATGTCTTCCACGAAATCCGAGATCGGCCATCTTTTGGGCGCGGCGGGTTCGGTCGAGGCGATTTTCTCGGTGCTCGCGATCCGCGATCAGGTCGCGCCGCCCACGATCAATCTCGACAATCCGTCGGTGGAAACGCCGATCGATCTCGTACCGCATACCGCGCGGAAGCGCGAGATCAACACGGTGCTCTCGAATTCGTTCGGATTCGGCGGCACTAACGCTTCGCTCATCTTCCGCCGCGCGGCGTGATCTCGTTTCGCGCTTTCGCCATATTTCCGTCTAGCTTGCGGAGGGCGGTAGACTCGATACGTTGTTCGGCGTGCGGAAAAGGCGGCTGGCAACCTCGTCGCGAAACCACGCAGTAAGAACGCACAAGGAAGCTGGCATGTCGGGCCAACAGGAGCCGCCGATTCAAGAATATCGCGATCCGCCGCGCTATATGCGCACCCCGCGCGATGCGATTACTCCCGAGCAACTTCCTCCGCCGCCTTCGGCACGTGTCCGCAATCCGATCGTCATGGCCGGCAATGCGATTTTCAGCGGGCTTCTTCTGCTGATCCTCGCGGGCGGGACGGTACTCTATTTCGGCAAGAAGAAGCTTGAGGCCGCCGGGCCCCTGGAGCGCGACCGCAGCGTCGTGATTCAGCCGCGGAAGGGTCTGCGCGACATCGCCGACACGCTGAAAAACGAGGGCGTGATCGACCAGACGCTGCCTTTCATCGCCGGCGCCAAAATTCTCGGAGTCGGGGATGAGTTGAAAGCGGGTGAGTATCTCTTCGAAGCCCACAGCAGCATGGCGAAGGTGCTGCAGACCATCGTGGAAGGCCGTTCGATCCAGTACACCGTGACCATTCCGGAAGGGCTCACCAGCCAGCAGATCGTGCAGCGCCTGCGGGATTCCACCGTGCTCACTGGCGATATCACTGAAATCCCGCCGGAAGGCACACTGCTCCCGGAAACCTACAAGGTCACGCGCGGGTGGACGCGCGAACAGATTTTGCAGCGCATGGCGGCCGCCCATAAGCGCCTGCTAGACGAAATCTGGGCGAAGCGCGCGCCCGATCTTCCGGTGAAAACGCCGCAAGAGCTGGTGACGCTTGCCTCCATCGTCGAGAAGGAAACGGGGAAGGCCGACGAGCGCGCGCGGGTCGCAGGCGTGTTCGTGAACCGGCTGAAGAAGCACATGCGCCTGCAATCCGACCCGACGATCGTGTACGGGCTGATGGGCGGCAAGGGGCCGCTCGGCCGTCCGCTTTTGAAGGTCGAGATGGACGAGCCCAACCCGTACAATACCTACCTGAACGATGGGTTGCCCCCCGGGCCGATCGCCAATCCGGGCCGTGCCTCATTGGAGGCGACCGCGCATCCGATGAAGACGAACGAGCTCTATTTTGTCGCGGACGGCACCGGCGGGCATGTTTTCGCCGATACGCTGGAAGAGCACACGAAGAACGTAGCGCGCTGGCGCGGCGTGGAAAAGCAGCAAAACGCGGCCGCGGCGCAGCCTGCGCCGGAGACGCCGCCGGTCGAGACCGTGCAGCCTGCGACGCAAACCGCGGCCCCGGCCCCAGCACCCGCACCGAAGCCGGCGGCTCCGCTCACTTCTCCGAAAACGCACGTTCCGGCGAAAAAGAAAAAGACCGACAAGAAAAAATCCGAAACGGCGAAGCAGACCGCGCCGGCGGAAGCGCCCAAGCAACAGTAGCCTTGAGGCGTTGAAGGCGCACGGTTAAGTTCGCGCATCCGATTCAACGGGCCGGGATTTCCAGCAAAATGCCTCTTGCCAGTATGACCGGCTTTGCCCGCGCGCAGGGGAGGAGCGGTCCTTATGCCTGGGCGTGGGAGCTGAAATCCGTCAACGCCAAAGGCCTCGATCTCCGCCTGCGGCTTCCGCCAGGCTGGGACACGGTGGAAGCGCCCGCGCGCGTCGCGCTTTCGCGCGTGCTGTCCCGCGGCAATGTGTCCGCGACGCTCACCATCGAGAGAACGGGGGCGAACGCGAGCGTGCGCGTGAACGAAGAAGTGCTCGCTGCGCTGATCGAAACGGCGCGCAAGGCGGCTGAGCGCCTGGGCGTGGCGCCACCTTCGCTCGACAGCGTGCTCGGCGTAAAGGGCGTGATCGAGGTCGCCGACGCCGAAGAGAGCGCCGACGAGCGGCAGGCGGCGGAGCGCGCTGTGCTCCAAGGTTTTGAGGAAGCGCTCCAGGCGCTTGTCGCGATGCGCGTGCGAGAGGGCGAAGCGCTCGCGCACATTTTGTCCGAGCGGATTAATGAGATCGAGAAATTATCCGCCGCCGCCGACGCCAATCCCGCGCGCAAGCCGGAAGCGATCCGCGCGAAGCTTTCGGAGCAGGTGAAGGCGCTGCTTGCGACCGGCGAGAAACTCGATCCCGACCGGCTGCACCAGGAAGCGATGCTCCTGGCGGCAAAAGTGGATATCCGCGAGGAGCTCGACCGGCTGACGGCCCATGTCGCGGCGGTCCGCAAACTCCTGAAAGAGGGCGGGCCGGTCGGCCGCAAGCTCGATTTTCTCGCGCAGGAACTGAACCGCGAATCGAATACGCTGTGCGCGAAGGCCAACGACGTCTCGCTCACCGCCACGGGGCTCGAATTGAAGGCGGCGGTGGATCAATTCCGCGAGCAGGTGCAGAACCTCGAATGAAAAAGGTGAAGAAAAATTCACGCGGCTCAAAACGTGTCACGCGGCGGGGTCTGATGCTGGTTCTCTCGTCGCCGTCGGGGGCGGGGAAGACGACGCTCTCCCGCCGCCTCCTTGAGGAGGACAAGGGGATCGAACTCTCGATTTCGGTGACAACGCGTCAGCGCCGTCCCGGCGAGATGGGAGGGCGCGACTATCATTTCATCGATGCGGCGAAATTCCGCACGATGAAGCGAAACGGCGACCTTCTCGAATGGGCGGAGGTGTTCGGGAATTTTTACGGCACGCCGCGCGCGCCGGTCGAGCGGACATTGAGTGCGGGAAAAGACGTGCTCTTTGATATCGACTGGCAGGGCGCGAACCAGTTGAAGCGCAAGGTCGGCAAGGATCTGGTGACGGTCTTCGTGCTGCCGCCCTCGGCGCGCGAATTGCACAGCCGGTTGCGCCGCCGCGCGCAGGATTCCGAAGCCGTGATCCGGCGCCGCATGGCGGAAGCCGGCAAGGAAATGAGCCATTGGGACGAATACGATTACGTGATCGTGAATTCCGATCTCGAAAAGGCTTTCGCCGAACTGCGCAGCATTCTCGCGGCGGAGCGTTTGAAACGCGCCCGCCAGAGCGGACTCGCGGAATTCGTGCGGGCGATGAAGAGGAAGCTTTAAGGCACTAGCACCGCGCGGCCGACCGTCTTTCCTGCTTTCAAATCGTCGAGCGCCTGTTGCGCTTCCGAGAGCGGCCGGGTCGAGACCGGAATCGGCGCGACTTTCCCTTTGCGCACGAGATCCAGCATCGCTTTCGCTTCCGCGAGCGAGCCGACATAGTTGCCGATGATCGACACGCCCTTGAGCGGCAGCGTCGGCACCGAAAGATGCATTTCGCCGCCGATCAGCCCCACGACCACGAGCTTGCCGCCTTTCGCAAGCGCGCCATAGCCGAGTGTCGCGGTTTTGTCGGAGCCGACAAAATCGACCGCGCCCGCGAAGCCGCCGTTGCTCGCGGCCATCAAGCCCTTCCGCGTCGCCGGATCGTTCGGATCGAAGGCAGCCGCGGCGCCGTTTGCAAGCGCGTGCTCGCGTTTCTTGGGGTCGATGTCGACGACGACGGGCGCAAATTTCGAGCGCGCGCGCAGAAACGAAAATCCCATCATGCCGACGCCGCCAAGCCCGATGATCAAGATCGGACTTTCCTCGGCTGCTGGGCCGAGTTTTTCGATCGACGAATAGGCCGTGACGCCCGAGCACATATAGGTGCCCGCGAGCGCCGCCGGGATCGGATCGTAATCGAGGAGATAGCGCGGATGCGGCACCATGACATGCGTTGCGTAACCGCCGTCGACCTGGATTCCGATCTGCCGCGGCTTCAGACAAAGATGCTCGTCGCCGCGTTTACAAAGCGCGCACTCGCCGCAGCCGATCCACGGATAGACCACGATGCGGCGGCCGATTTTTACGTCCTTCGCGTCCTGCCCTGCGGCTTCGATTTCGCCCTCGATTTCGTGGCCGAGCGCGAAGGGAAGGGGCCGCCCGCCCGCGAGCTCCAGCTTCCGGCCGCCGCCGAGATCAAAATGGCCTTCATGCAAATGCAGATCGGAATGGCACACGCCGCAATGGCCGACGCGAACGAGAACTTCGCTCCCCTGCGGCTTCGGCGGCTCGCCGGAGATTTCCGTGAGCGGCGCGCCATATTCGGCGAACACCTGCTTTTTCATTTTCATCTTGCGCCCTCTTTTTCGGCTTCCACCTTAGCAAGCGCATTGGGCGGTGCAACGAAGCCTGCAAGCCATTCTTGCCGTTCGTCGCTATTCCCATCTTTTCGGTTTTATGGCGTCTGATAAAATATATGCGGTGTCTGCGGGATGTGCCGAATTCCCTGCGGCGAAGCCAAGCTGAAATGCCATCGGCGGGCGATTATCTGGCGAGGCGCTTTTTCGGCCTCAAATCGGCAATCCGATCCATACACGGAATTTGCACGGGATAATTTTGCATCGGGGGGTGCAACATGTTCACGCCGTTCAGGAATCGTCCGCTACTCGGAATATCGGCCGCACGAACCTGTCTCGGATGCTTGTCCGCTGAGGCGATTGTGCTGATGGCATTTTTGTTGGTTTCATCGTCAGCGCAAGCATTCGATCCGGCGACGGATCATAAATGCGTTGCATATTGCGACGGCGGTTCGGCTCCAAGCCGTGGCGGCGGTTACGCTGCGCCTGCGCCGAGCGGCCCGAGCCCGGCGGAGATTGCGAGGCGGAAGCGGATTGCCGCTGGCAACGCAGCGAACGATCGAGGTGCGGCCGCGCGCAAGCGTGGCGATCTTCGCGCAGCGGTGCGCTACTTCGAGGAAGCCGCACGGCTTTGGCCGGAAGACCGAAAGATCCAGGGCAATTACTGGAACGCAAAAGGCGAATTGGCGGCAAGGGATGGCAACTACGCGGAAGCTGTCAGCTACTACAAGTCGGCGCTTCGATACTATCCCGGCCATAAAGATATAACCAAGCGGCTGAATTCAGCGCAAATGCTTGTCGATGGCGACAGGAGCGACCAACTGGCTACAAAGGGTAAGTGGGACGAAGCGCTTTCCTACCACGAAAAGACGCTGGCGTTATGCGAACAGAGTGTGGATACCTGGTTCTGTCCCACGATGAAGCTTCGCCAACAATATCTTGCTGCGGGACAAGCTCTGTCGCATCAGCAGTGGGCTAAAGCCGGTGAAGCCTTGAGGGCGTATGTGTCGGAGAAAATGGCTTCCCCGGGTAATGCCAATCTGAACAAGGAAGAGAAAGACTTTTTTGATTTTGAACGCTCTGCGGCTGATGCCATCGCGCGCGGCGATATGCAACAGGCCCTTAAAAATTATGAAAACATGGCTCAGCTCGAGAAAAAATGGGCCGCAGAACAAGGAAAAGATTCGCCCGAAGCTGATGTGATGTTGCTTGAGTTGCGCCGTCAAGCGGCGCTGCAAGCGGCTCGTCAGTCGCAACAAAAAGAGCAGGAACAAGCCTCTAATCCGAATTACCCGAATCCGCCGCCGGTCTATCGCGGTGCGAACACGCCCCGCGACTATCCTGATCTCGCGAACTATACGCCGTCCCAGCACGCCGCGCATAACGATAACGGTCTGGGAAATATCTGGGCGCAGAAAGGCGACTGGGTACAGGCGCTGCTCAGCTATCAGAAGGCGTTGACCGAAGACCCGGACGGGCCGTTCTCAAAAACGATTAAGGAAAATCTCGACATCGCGATGAAGCATCTCAACGAGGAGCGGGCCAAGGGCACCAGCGCTGCCGCGCCGCCGAACCCGGCCGCCACTGTGCCGCCGGCCACGCAGGTGCAGGTGAGCAAAAAACCGGAAGAAATCGCCGATTCAAACTGCACCCGATGGTCGGCCGCCAACGGGAAATCCTCCCGCGTGTGCATGGACGCAGAGGCGCATCACTACTGCGAAGAATCCGACGGCAAAACCGTCTCGCGCGTGAGCTGTCAGTAGCGCTGCCGTTATCCTCGTGCCGGCATCTTTTCGCTGCTGGCAAGCGTATTGGCGAGCGCAACGAATCCGGCGACCGGCACTTCTTCCGCGCGCCGGGTCGGCTCGATTCCGGCGGCGGCCAAAAGCGGCAACGGATCGGTGCCGAGCGCGCGCAGGCTTTGCCGCAGCATCTTCCGCCGCTGGCCGAAGGCGCTCGCGGTCACGCGCTCCAGTGACCTCAAGTCGCACGGCGCGGGCGATGGCCGCGGCACGAGTTTCACCAGCGACGAGGTGACTTTCGGCGGCGGCACGAAGGCGCTTTTGTTGATATCGAAGAGGATTTCCGCTTGCGTGCGCCAGCCGGCGAGCACCGCAAGCCGCCCGTAATGCTCGTCGCCTTCGTGCGCCACAATTCGCTCGGCGACCTCGCGCTGAAACATGAGGACGAGCGAGTCGTACCAGGGCGGCCACGGATCGAGCGTGAGCCAGCGGATGAGCAACGCAGTGCCGACATTGTAGGGAAGATTGGCGACGATCCGCGCGGAACCTTCGAAATGCATGCACGGGTCGATTTCCATGGCATCGCCTTCGACGACTTTCAGCCTCCCGCCGCTCCGCGCGACGAGGGAGTAAAGCGCCTCGACGCAGCGCCGATCCTGCTCGATCGCGACGACCTGTTTCGCGCCATGCGCGAGCAAAGCGCGCGTGAGGCCGCCGGGGCCGGGGCCGATTTCGACGACGGTGACATTCTCGAGCGGTCCCGCCGCGCGCGCGATCCGGTCGATAAGATTGAGATCGAGCAGAAAATTCTGCCCGAGCGATTTCTTCGCACGCAGATCGAACTGCCGGATGACGTCCCGAAGCGGCGGCAGCGCGGATTGATTCATGCCCGCGCAGGATGCGCGTCCGCGAGCCGCCGTGCAAGCTTGAGCGCCGAGAGCAAACTCGCCGGATTGGCCCGGCCCGTGCCCGCGATGTCGAAGGCGGTGCCGTGATCGGGGGACGTGCGGACGAACGGAAGCCCGAGCGTCACGTTCACCGCGCGGTCGAAGGCGAGCGTCTTCGCCGGTACCAGCACCTGATCGTGATACATGCCGAGAACGACGTCGTAGTTCTTGCGCGCGTTCGGATGAAAGAGTGTATCGGCCGGGTAGGGACCGCTTGCGGCAATACCTTCTGCGGCCAGCATTTCGATCGCGGGCGCAATGATTTTTTCCTCTTCGCTGCCGATGCTTCCGCCTTCGCCCGCATGCGGGTTGAGTCCGCACACGGCGATCCGCGCCCTGGGGATGCCGAAGCGCGCGGCATAGTCGCGCGCCACGATCCGGCCGGTTTCCACGATCAGCTCGCGGCTGAGCCGGATCGGCACGCTGTGAATTGGAATGTGGATCGTCACCGGCACGACCGCGAGCGCGTCCGACCAGATCAGCATCACGGGGAGCGGCGGGGTCTCGCCCGGCGGCGCCGCGAGATGCGCGAGATATTCGGTGTGGCCGGGGAATTCGAATCCGGCTTCGTAGAGAACCGTTTTCGCGATTGGATTGGTGACGACGGCGGCAGCCTCACCGGTTTGCACGAGCTGCACTGCGCGGTCGATCGCGGCGAGCGCCGCCTGCGCGCTCGTCCTGTCGGGCTTGCCGGGCGAGGCGCTCGCCGGATTCCCGGCGCGGACGACTGGAAGCGCCGAGGGAAATTTTCGTTCCGCGTCGGCCGCCGAGCACTCGGCGATCGGCGCATTGAAACCGAGCAATTTGGCGCGCGCCGCAAGCAGCGCCGGATCGCCCACGGCGGCGAAAGGCGGCACGTCGAGAGCCGCGCGCTTCCTCCACAGCATCAGCGTGAGTTCAGGGCCGATCCCCGCCGGTTCCCCGACGGTCAGCGCGAGCGGGCGCATCGTTTCGATCCGTGGCTAGCGAATTTCGATGATCGCTTGTTTCCGAAGCTTCGCGAGATAATCTTTTTCAAATTCACTAATACGCTTGCTCAACAATTCTTGGCGGAATTCCTTGCGCGACGAAATATCTGCGAGCACTTCCTTGCGGCTGCAAACCATCACGACTTCCATGCCGGCGGTGGTGACCTCGGTCGGAGTCATTTTGCCATCGGGTGTGCTATCGAGCAATTTCCTGTATTGCGCGCCCAGGTCGAGCGAAAATTTGGTGAGCCGCTCCTTGATTACGGTTTCGGGAATGGCACGTGCCTGCTCGACCGCCTCATCGCATCCTTGCACACGCCCTCGGAAGGCTTCCGCCTCTTTCAGGCGCGCGGCCCTGACCGAATCCGGCGCTTTGCGTGCGACGACGAAAATAATCGGCTGCAAAACGTACTGTATCCCTCGCGTTTGCGGTTTTTCGCCGTGCGCGTTCAGGATCGCGACAAGATCTGCGTCCCGCACCATAAACACGCCGGGCGAGCCCTGTTCGAGCACCTGGCGCCATGCGAATTGCGTCCGCAAGCGTGCCCTGAAGCGGCTTTCGTCGATACCCTGCCGCTCTAGACTCTTCAAAAAGTCGGAGACCCTGCCTCCGCCGATCATATTGGAGATGCCGTCCTCGATCTGCTTGTCGCTGATCGTGATGTTCATCCTTCTCGCGGTGTGCAGCTTGATCTTTTCGTCGATCAGATCGTCGAGCGCTTCTTTTCGCGACATTGTCTTGCGCGTGAGAAGTTGCTCAAGCTTGATGCGCTGGGCGATATCGACATTCGTGATCGGATCGCCGTTCACGAGCGCGGCGACCTGTGCCGCGGCAGGCGGCGAAAACGAGAGTGCAAGCAGAAGCGCAAGCAGCGCGCCCGCCGCTCCATAGGCCGTATACTTGTACTTGCGGTGTTTCATGGTCTGGTCGTCAGGCATGGCGCGGTTCCGACGCCTTCGTCTCACAAGCCCTAGGCCTACCCCATCCCCGGCAGAATGGAAAACGCCTGTGGCTGCAATGCGGCCAAGCTTTGCTAGTGACCGATGGTATTGGCAACGCTCGTGCCGGCGAGCGGCCCTTCGGTCGTAATTCCGGTCGGGATATCCGGGCTGCTCAGCTGCCGGAGCACGACCCGGAGGACGAAACGGTGGTCGACCTGATTCGTATACAGATGCGTGTAGTCGGCCGTGTAGTTGGCGCTGATGCCGATGCACTCGTTCAGGTAGCCGAAGCCGATCGAGTAGAGATCGATATTGTTCTTGTCGAGGTCGTACCGGATGCCGCCGGTCACGCTCCAGTTCTTCTGGAATTTGTAGGTGGCGGTCTGCGAGATGCCTTCGCGCCGGTCGAGGAAGCCGATCAAGGGCTGCGCGTCATAGCGCGCGTAGATCGTCCTGAGCTCTAGCCGGTCCCAGTTGGTGCGGACTTCCGCCTCGAAGCGTTTCACATCCCAGCTGTCCCTGTCGAGCAAATAGCGCGTGATGAAGGCGAGGTTGGTGTTCGGCTGCCAATAGAGTCGTGCGACATAATCCGAGGTATCCTTCTCCAGCCCGGATTCGAGGCCCGAATTCACGTTATCGGCCATTGCATACGAGTTCTTGCCGAAGATTTGGTAAGACTGGCCGAACAGCGCGTTGAACGTGCCGTAATTGTTGGTGTTCGCCGTATACTGCACGCCCGCGTTCACGCGGCCGCCGCCTTCGACGCGGTCGAAACCGGCGAATTTGTCGATGGCGAACAGGTTGGCGTCGCTGAACACAACGCTCTGCGAGTCTTCGTTCGGGAATCGCCCGACATTCGTCTCGTTCGGGCGGAGGATGACTTGCGCGATCGGTTCGATGATCTGCGTTCCCCATTCTTCCACCGCGAGGAACGGCCAGCGCCATTCCATGCCGAGGGCCGGCATCACGCGGCCGACGGTGTCGCTGCCAGTGTTCATATAGTTCGCAACGACCGGATCGTTTTTGATGTTCACGTAAGCGATATCCGCCCGCAATTGCATGAACGGCGTGAACACCATGCCGATGGTGTTGACGAGTTTGCGTTTCCAGTCGATTTGAATGCTGGCGCGGTCATACTCGCCCGGAGCGGCACGCAGCATGCAGTTCTGTGCGTTTGCGGGAGTGATCTTTGCTGGATCGCACTGATTAGATTGCAAACCGTTTGTTGAGGGAAGAAGCTGCCCATTTGATCTTACAATCGGATTGATCGCATCAAATTGCGCGTCCTGCCGCGAAATGCTCGCGAGATTGATGTTGAAACCAAGCTCGCCCCCCGCCACCGGCTGCCCGTAGATGTACGAGTAGTCCAGAACAGGATGGACGATCGGCTGCTGCTTGTTGTTGTCCGCGAGCGCCATGCCCATGAAGCCGAGCGCGCGGAGATCGAAATAGCTGCGGTCGCCCTGGCCGACGAGATAGAGCTGTTGCACCTTTTCGGAGACGCGATTGTTCGTGAACTGGTTATAGTCGTTCAGGAACAGCCGGTCGGTCGCAAGCGTCCCGTCCCAGCCCCATGACCAGTTCTTGTTGATCGCGAACTGACCGCTCGTTTCGATCGCGCCGCGGAAATCGCGCTGGCCCGGCGGGGCGAACACACCCGGATCCTGCTGGAAGATTCCCGTTCCCTTAACCGTGTAGGCGCCGGTCGTAAACCGCTGCCGCCACTCGACGCTGCCGAGAACGCCTTGCCGCGAGAGTGGCGCTACAGTGAAGGTTACGTCCTTGTCCGGCGCGATCGCCCAGAAATAGGGGATGCTCGCGCCGAAACCGAGATTGTCGCTGGAGAAGACGTTCGGGAGCAAAAATCCCGACTGCCGTTTCACGGTCGGATCGGGCGACCAGAAAAACGGCAGGTAGGCGACCGGCGCGCCGAAAAATTCGAGCTGCGCGTTTTCGTAATAGATCGTCCGCTCGTCTTCCTTGTGAATGATCCGCTGTGCCTTCACCTGCCAAATGGGCGGGCGCGTCGGATCTTCCTTGCAGGTCTCGCAAGCCGTGTAGACGCCGCTCTGGAAGACGGAAGTGTTGCCTTCGGTGCGGTCGACACGGGCTGCCGCGAAGCGGGTCTTCTGCGGCGTCTCCAAGAGCATCGAACTGACGAAGCCCTCCTTGAAGTCCTTCGAGAGCTCGACGACGTCGCCATAGACAACCTTGCCGTCCTTCGTGCGATAGCGGACGTTGCCCTGGGCGTGGATGTGGTCGGTCTTGCGATCGTAAGTGACGCGATCGGCTTCCAGCACCGCGCCGTCGTTATAAATCTGCACATGGCCGACGGCCGAAACCTGGTCGTTCTTGTAGTCGTGCACGAGCTCGTCCGCCTGCACGAGCATCGGCGACTTCGACTTCGATCCTTCCGCCTGTTTCTGCTGCACCATTTGCGTGAGCGTCGGCCGCTTGGTCTGCGGCTGGGTGCGAAGCGACTGCGGAACTGGCTGCGCGGGCTCGGCGGACTGCGGCGCGCCGATCTGCTCGGATTGCGCGCGGGCCGCGGTCGCGGCAAGAAGCGGAAGAAGCGCGAGCAAACAGGCGCGCGCAAAACCGCGCGCAGCCCCCGGACGTCTACGCAGACGCATCCCCTCGATGACGGTACGCGAGACCATCAACCGTCCTCTTGCTGCAACAGAACGGAGCAGCCCATCACCGCCCCAAAGACAGCAGGCAACCACCCCGCGACCACGGGATGCAGAATCCCGTTTTCGCCGAGTTCGCCGGCCAATTTCGAGGCTACATAGAGCAGAAAGCCCGCTAAAACGCCACCTAAAACCATCTTTCCCACGCCGCCAAGGCGGAAAACTCGGAGGCTTACGGCCGCCGCGATCAGAACCATGGCGGCGAGCAACACGGGACGCGCGAGTAGGGTCTGATATTGCAACTCATAGCGTTCGGTCTTGATGCCGGCCCGCTCCGAATCGCGGATCGCGCCCGGCAATTCCCAGAACGACAGGGAATCGGGGCTGGCGAGGCTCCCTTGCACCTGCGCGGGGGTAAGATTGGTGCTCACGAGATAGGAGGTGTGCTCCTGCGGCTCGGCGCCGGCGGGAAAGACGCGCGCCTGGCTAAGCATCCAATAGCCGTTGTGCAGGACCGCCGACTTCGCTTCCACCCGTTCGACAAATTCACCCCTCTGGTCGAACGAGTAGATGCGGACATTGCCGAGCGTCTTGCCTTTGTCTGTGGAGGTCTGCGCTTGCACGATCGCCTGGCCGTCGACGCTCTGCTGGCGAACCCAGACACCGTCGCTGCTCTGCTGGAGCAGCCCGCTCTTTTCGGTGAAGAGCCTGGCTTCGAGTTTGTTCGCCTGCTCCTTCGCGAGCGCCGAAAGCGGATTGTAGATCGTGGTGAGGAAAACCCCGAGCAACACCGCGATCGAAATTGTCGAGAACGTGAATTGCCAGACCGACGCGCCGACGGTGCGTGCAATCACGAGCTCCAGTCGCCGCGACAGCGTGAGGAAGGTCGCCATCGCGCCGATCAAGACAGCGAAGGGAAACATCTGTTCGCTGAAAGCGGGAAGGCGAAGGAGAACGAGTTGCGCGATGTCAAGCACCGAAACATCCGCCCGGTCGCCAAGCCGGCGGCTGAACTCGAAAAAGTCGACAATGCCGATCAGCCCCGAGCAGGTGATATAGACGAGCAAAACCGCACCTAGGAAACGACGGCCGAAGTAGCGCCCCAGTTTGCCGAACGCGACCATGACAAACCCTCAAGCCGTCTCGAAACGCTGCAATCGCGCGTTGATCGCGTCGATGTATTTCTGTATCGAGGGCGGAACGGAAAAATCGACGAGGCCGGTGGCGGCAAGCACCGCGGGAATGATGGCGCTGAGCGGAACGATATAGGGAAGCGGCCAGGCGAGCTCGTTACGCTGCACAAAACCCCAGGTGCCGAAGCCCGCAAGCTCGATCGCAAGAAATACCAGGCCCGCGCCCGCCATCGAACCGCCGCGCGATTGCCGCGTCGTGCGCGGCAATCCCAAAAACGCGAACGGGATCACGAAGGCTGCGAGCGGATAGAGCGGCGTCGACAAGCGTTTGTGCAATTCGATGCGGATCCGCGATTCTTCGAGTTTCGCCGCAGCCGGATCGTCCATCTTGATTTCCGGATTCAGAAGCTCGGAGAGGGGCCGGTCGCTCGCGCGCGATTCCGTGGCCTTGCCGCCCGAAAGCTGCGACATGTCGAACGCGTAGCGCTCGAACTCGACCATCGAGGCGTTTTTTGCCTGCGGCGCCGAGCGATGCATCGTGCCGTGTTCGAGTACGAGGAAAATCCCTGCATCCGAGTTCACGATCTTGCCGCGCTCGGCAACGTAGGTCGTCGTTGCATTGGCGTCGCGGGAATCGTTGACGAAAATTCCGCGCAGGATGCCGTTCGCATCGCGCTCGCGGATATGGAAGGTGAGGCCCTTGGTAATCGTCGCGAAACGTCCCGGCTGCGCGATATTCGAAACGATGTCGGCGGTCACTGCCGACATCTGTTCGCGCAAAACGCGAACGCTGAGCGGGCCGAAATGAATGCTGATGAACGCCGAAACCATCATCACGGCGGCGGTGAAAATGGCGAGCGGCTTGAAAATCTGCCACGGGCTCATACCCGACGCGCTCATCACGATCAGCTCGGAGTCGCCGCCGAACTTGTTGAGCGTATAGGTGATCGCGAGAAACGTCGCGATCGGCGCGGTGAGGAGAAGCAGCGTCGGCAGCGCGAGGCTGGTGATGGTGAGAAAAATCCAGATCGACTGCCCTTGGCTGGTGAGCAGATCGAAGCGGCGCAAAATCTGCGTCAGCCAGACCATCCCGGTGAGCGTGAACAGCGCGGCCAAGAACGCCACGCCCGCCGTCACCAAGATGTAGCGGTCTATTCGCCCCAAGTTGCACCCCGACATCCCTCACGCTACGCGCGAAGGCCTTCCCCATGTCCCACGCTCAAAAGACTTGGAAGTTGGGGCATTATTACGACCTTGCGCCGGCCATTCAGCCCCTTCCAAGCAGCTATTTAAACTTGTCGTAAACCCTTGAATAAACTGGAAAGATTGGAGCAACGGGTGTGTCACCTAAGCCACGCCCTGTGGGTTTCCCTCAAAACCGCACGTAATCAGCCGTGATGCAACCTGAGATTACATTGAGGGCGTCGGCAAGCGGGCTTGGAGCGGGTGTTTGCGCCGCCGATTCGGCGGGTCAGCCCAAGGTTGCAGCCTTCAGGAGCGGGTAACCATGTTCTCCAAATGAAGCGGCGGAGTTGTGTTGTGCTACCCATGACACGAACCACCCAGTCAGCAGGAAAGATCATGGCCCGCGCTCCCAAAATCTCCTTCGTCGAATTGAAACCGTCCGTGGCCGGCACCGCCGTGGTGCTCGTGGATGAAAATTTGAGCCTGGGGCGCGTGGCGAAAAGTGCGCTTGCGCCGGCGGGGCAGCTGCTTTCGCGCGCGGCGAAAAGCGAAGGCTTCAAGGGCAAGCTCGGCAAGACCCTCGATCTGATCGCCCCGGCGGAGCTCTCCGCCGATCGCTTGATCGTACTCGGCCTCGGCAAGCTGAAGGAGCTGAAGCCGACGGAATGGATCAAACTCGGCGGCAAGACGATGGCCAAGGTGCCGGCGTCGGCAAAAAAAGTCACCGTGCTGCTCGAACTGCCCGAAGGCACAGTTTCGGCCACGGCGGCGGCGGAGTTCGCGCTCGGCATGCGGCTCCGCGCATACAAGTTCGATCGCTATAAAACCAAGAAGAAGAACGACGACGCGGAAAATGGCGATGTCTCCGCGGATATCTCGATCGCCGTCTCCGATCCTGCCGCCGCGCGCAAGGCCTGGGCGCCGCGCGAAGCGATCGCCGGCGGCATCGTGCTCGCGCGCGATCTCGTCAACGAGCCGGCGAACGTTCTCTATCCCGCCGAATTCGCGAAGCGTGCAAGCGCGCTGAAAAAGCTCGGCGTCGGCATCGATGTGCTCGATGTGAAGGCGATGAAGAAGCTCGGCATGAACGCGTTGCTTGGCGTCGGCCAAGGCTCCGCGCATGAATCGCGCCTTGTGGTGATGCGCTGGAACGGCGGCAAAAAGGGCAAGCCGCCGGTCGCGATAGTCGGCAAGGGCGTTTGCTTCGACACCGGCGGCATCTCAATCAAGCCCGCGAGCAACATGGAAGACATGAAGGGCGACATGGCGGGCGCGGCCTGCGTCGTCGGCCTTATGCACGCGCTCGCCGCGCGCAAGGCGAAGGTGAACGCGGTCGGCGTGATTGGCCTCGTCGAGAACATGCCGGGCGGCGAGGCCCAGCGGCCGGGCGACATCGTGAAGACGATGTCCGGCCAGACGATCGAAATCATCAACACCGATGCCGAGGGCCGGCTCGTGCTCGCCGACGCGCTCTGGTACACGAAGGACCGCTTCAAGCCGAAATTCATGATCAATCTCGCGACTCTCACCGGCGCGATCATCGTCGCGCTCGGCCAGGAATACGCCGGCATGTTCTCGAACAACGACAAGCTTTGCGAACACTTGACCGCCGCAGGACAAGAGACGGGCGAGCGTGTCTGGCGGATGCCGCTCGGGCCTGAATACGACAAACAGATCGATTCCAAATTCGCCGACATGAAAAACACCGGCGGCCGGAATGGCGGCGCGATCACCGCGGCGCAGCTTCTGCAGCGTTTCGTCGGCGACACCCCCTGGGCGCATCTCGACGTCGCGGGCACCGCGATGGCGGTGCAGCCCTCCGACTACAACACGAGCTGGGGCCCCGGCTGGGGCGTGCGGCTTCTGAACCGCTGGATCGAAAATCACCACGAGGACTAGGTGACCGAGGTTCATTTTTATCACCTGCAGCGGCAGCCCTTGGAGCGCGCGCTGCCGCAGCTCATCGAAAAATGCCTCGAGCGCGGCTGGCGCTGCGTCGTGCAGGCCGCGTCGCCTGAACGCATCGACGCGCTCGATCAATTGTTGTGGACCTATCGCGAGGATTCGTTTCTGCCGCACGGCACCGACCGCGAGGACAACGCCGCCGAGCAGCCGGTCTTGTTGACGACGCGCGAGGACAATCCGAACGGCTCGAAAGTCCGCTTCCTTGTCGACGGTGCGACCGCCGATCTCGCGTCCTACGAGCGCGCGATTTATCTGTTCGACGGCAACGATCCCGACGCGGTCGATGTTGCGCGCGACCAGTGGAAGGAAGCGCAGGGCGAGGGCTTCGATACGATCTACTGGCAGCAGGACGAAAACGGCCGCTGGCAGAAAAAAGTTTGAGCGCTACAGAAAAAACCGCACCAGCATTTCGCGGAAGGCGATCACGGAGACGATCGCTGCAAGCGGCACGACACGATTGAGCGCGGGCGCCTTGCGCCGGAACAGGACATGCGCCGCGATCGCGGGCGTTGCGATAAGCGCGCAAAGCATCGTCCAGTCGATATAGCGGTAGTCGCTCGCGATTCCGACAGCGACATAAGCGATTGCGTACATCGCGCCGGAGAGCGTGAGCATCAGCGTCGCGTAGCGTATCTTTTCGTTCGGAATACCGAAGGCCGCGAGCGACCAGGCAAGACAAACCAGAAGCCAGACGTAAGGCGGCCCGAGGGGCGAAGCGTCGATCGCATGCGCGGCGTGATCGATCGCGCGATAAAGGAAATTCGGCGTGAAACTGAATTCGTGCTGGTTCGTCGACTGGATACCGGTCGTGACAAGCTGCTTGCAGTCGGTGCAGGCGAATTGCAGGAAGCGGTTCAGATGCGCGAAACGATGCTCGAAATAGGCGAGAGGATGCGCGGCGATTCCTTCGAGCCACAGCTTCATCAGCGGCGCGCCGAATTGCGGCTTCAGGTTCTCATATACCTCCGGACAGCGCAGCCAGCCGTAGACGTCCCAGTATTGCGGCGAGTAGCAGAATTTGTTTCGCTCGACGAAGTTCGACCCGAAAAATCCGTTGAAGGCGTCCGCGCCGGAAAAATAGGTGATGCCGCCGAGATCGAAGACTTGCAGCGGCGAGATCGGCTTCAAGTCCTTTACGCGAAAGACATAGCGATCGGCGAGCATGTGACCCGGGATGAACAATACAGCAAGCATGAGGGCAGCGATCGCCCGCTTCCTCCAGTCGATTGCGCGCCAGCGCGCGCTGCCGAGGCTTGCAAGCAAATCGATCAGCGGCGGCAGCGCGAACAGCGCATTCGCCCGCATGAACGCGCCCGCGATCAGAAAAAGCCATGCGGCTGCGAGTGCCGCCGCGCTTCTCCGCATTGCGCCGAATTCGATGGAGATCGCAATCCCCGCCGCGAGCAGGAGACAAAGGCTCATCGCAATGTCTTTGACGAGAAGTCCCGTGTAGTTCAGCGTCATCGGAAAAAACGCGACCGCGAACACCCACGCGCCGGTCGCGCGGCTTTCCTTCGCGTAGGCGCGCGCGAGCAGAAAAAATCCGCCCCAGTAACCGGCGACGAACAAAACGAGCATTGGCTGCGGGCCGTCGTAGATTTTCTGCAGCAGAAGCCAGAGATAGCCCATGAGCGGCGGCTGCCAGTTGGTGAATTCGAAATGGCGCGCGGCGTCGAAATAGGCCCAGGCGTCGTGATGCAGGATGCCGGGATAGAAGGCGATGAAATTCAGAACCGCGCCGGCGAGCGCGGCGAGGAAGAGGGATCGGGTGAGGGAAGGGTCGACGGTGCGGGTCACGTAGGAGATATACCTGTCATTGTTGTAAGAGCGAAACGAGTTCATTCTTTAAGCGGTCATCCGGACAGCTCTCCATCGTCATGCCCGGCCCTCGGGTCCGGCCTTCGGCCGGCCCAAGAGTAGACTCTTGTGCCAGGCATCCACGTCTTAACGGCATGTCAGCAAGAAAGACGTGGATGGCACGCGAACTCGGGCTTGCCCGAGTTCGCTAGATTTAAAAAGCCCAAGTCGGGTAAACCCGACTTGGGTGACAAGCCCGGCCATGACGAGTTGATATTCATTGCTTGAACCAGCCTCCATTGTTCCCGCGCCCGCGCTTCTTCAGCGCGCCCGGGCATTCCTTCATCACAGCCCTCGCTTCATTCAGAAAGCGAGGGGGCCGGAGCGCCGCTACGGC
>JAJPHK010000082.1 GCA_021325315.1 Alphaproteobacteria bacterium | reverse complement strand
GCCGTAGCGGTCGACCGTATGGCGCGGCGTCAGAATGGAGGAGGTCGGCTTCACCGCGAAGCGCGCCACCACAGGCGCGCCGGTGGAAATCCCGCCGAGGATTCCGCCCGCGTTGTTGGACAAAAATTTCGGCGTGCCGTCGTTCGCAAGCCGCATCTCGTCGGCATTCTCCTCGCCGGAAAGTTCGGCCGCGCGGAATCCCGCGCCGATTTCGACGCCTTTCACCGCGTTGATGCTCATGAGCGCGCTTGCGATCTCGCCGTCGAGCTTCCCGTAGATCGGGCTCCCCAGGCCCGCCGGCACGTTTTCGGCGACGACCTCGATCACCGCGCCGATCGACGAACCCTTCTTGCGGATGCCTTCTAGATACTCTTCCATTTTCTTCGCCGCGTCCGCGTCCGGGCAGAAGAAAGGATTTTTCCCGACTTCGCTCCAGTCCCATTTCGTGCGGTCGACCTTGATCGCGCCCATCTGCACGAGCGCGCCGCGCACCGTCGTCTCGGGGAGGATTTTCCGCGCAACCGCGCCCGCCGCGACGCGCGACGCCGTCTCGCGCGCCGATGCGCGGCCCGAGCCGCGCGGGTCGCGGATGCCGTATTTCATCTCGTACGTGTAGTCGGCGTGACCGGGGCGATATTTCTCGGCGATCTCGTTGTAGTCCTTCGAGCGCGCGTCCACGTTCTCGATCACGAGCGCGATCGGCGTTCCGGTCGTCACCTCCCGGCCGTCCTTGTTGTACGTGCCGGAAAGGATTTTCACAGCGTCCGGTTCTTTCCGCTGGGTGACGAACTTGCTCTGGCCCGGGCGGCGGCGGTCGAGATCGTGCTGGATGTCGGCGGCGGTAAGAGGAATCCCCGGCGGGCAGCCGTCGATGGTGCAGCCGATCGCCACCCCGTGGCTCTCGCCGAAGGTTGTCACCCGAAACATATGGCCGAACGTGTTGAACGACATCGAATACACCTTGCGGCGAATGTTCTACGAGCGGGTGAAGCGGGGGTCAAACGCGAGCGTTAACGGCACTGCCGATCTACGATCCTCGTCATTACCGGGCCGTCGCGCCCGGTGAGCGGAACGCGAGCCGTTGGCGCGACGAGACCCGGTAATCCATGACGGCTTTCCGAATGCGCCGACGCTCATCATGGATCACCGGGTCTCGCAGCGTCGTCCGCTCGCTTGGCTCGCGGGACGCTGCGGCCCGGCGATGACAAAATTAGATAGCCGCCCGCCCGCCTACCGCACCGAGATGTAAATCGTGTCGAACAGCGTCAACGTCGCCCCGTTAGCGGCGGGGAAACGGACGCGCAGCACCACGCGGTCGCTGCCGTGATAGCCGGCGGACGACTTGTAATAGACGCCTGTCGTGTCGACGAATTTCCCTCGGCATCCCTTCACGTTGCCGCGGATCGTGGACGAATAAGCCATCACACGATCGGGGCGAAAAGCGATCTTGCCGTAATTCGGGCGCTCGATGATCGCGATCTCGGGTGCGGCCCCTGTTTCGCATGTCTCTTCCGGCGATGCGTAATAGCCGAGCTTTCCTTCGCGTCCTGCAGAGACATTCACGTTGCGATGTTCGCGCCGGACTTCCTGCGCGCTTGCGGCGAAGGCGATCGGGAGAAAAGCGATTCCGAGAAAAATTCGCGCGCGCACGAGGGCGTCAGTCCTTCGACGACACCACCGCGATATCGGCGGCCTCGGGATGCTTCATGCCGACGATGTGGTAGCCCGCGTCGATGTGCTGGATCTCGCCGGTCACACCGCGCGAAAGGTCGGACAGAAAGTAAACGCCCGCGTCGCCCACTTCTTCGATCGTCACTGTGCGGCGGAGCGGCGTGTTGAGCTCGTTCCATTTCAGGATGTAGCGGAAGTCGCCGATGCCTGAGGCGGCGAGCGTCTTGATCGGCCCGGCCGAGAGGGCGTTCACGCGGATATTCTTCGCCCCGAGATCGGCTGCGAGATACCGCACGCTCGCTTCCAGCGCCGCCTTCGCGACGCCCATGACGTTATAGTGCGGAATCCATTTTTCCGCCCCGTAATAGGTGAGCGTGAGAAGCGAGCCGCCGTTCTTCATCCGCTTCTCGGCGCGCTGTGCGATCGCGGTGAACGAATAGCAGGAGATCGCGAGCGACTTGTTGAAGTTCGCGGGGCTCGTATCGACATAGCGGCCGTCGAGCTCGTCCTTGTCGGAGAAAGCGATCGCATGCACGACGAAATCGAGGTCGCCGAGCTGCCGGTCGGATTCGGCGAAAATCGCGTCGATTGTCGCGGCATCGGTCACGTCGCAATGGCCGACGATCTTCGCGCCGATTTCGGCGGCCAGGGGCTCCACGCGCTTTTTTAGGGCGGCGCCCTGGTAGCTGAAGCCGAGCTGCGCCCCTTGCGCGGCGCAGGCCTTGGCGATCCCCCAGGCGATCGAACGGTTGTTGGCGATCCCGAGCACCAGGCCCTTTTTGCCATGCATCAGGCCGGCCTTTGCGGTCATTGGAATCGTCTCCGTTCTCGATAGGCTGATGCTTGGTTCTATGGCATGGGGGTTGGAGCCCATCAAGCCGAAGGAATATTCGGCCTTCTCTCCGCGTTCTTCTGGAGAGGGATCGAAATGGCTATACTGAGCTTTGCTCTGGAGCGCCCTATGACCGCCGTTCGCCGCGGCCTGCAGCCGCTGATCCCCGCCCTGCGCCGTTTTGCACGGGCGCTTGTGCGCAATTCGGAGGGCGCGGACGATCTCGTGCAGGACACCATCGTGCGGGCGCTCAGGGGCGAACATCTCTTTCAGGGCGGCGATCTGCGCACCTGGCTGTTCACCATTCTCCTGAATCTCGACCGCAACCGCCGCCGCGGCCTCGCGCGCAAGCCTTTTCTTGCCGTGATTGAAGATATCGACCCGCCGGGCGATCCCGCCGCCGACGGCTCGGGGCGCGACATCGAGCGCGGACTTTCGCTCCTTCCGCCGGAGCAGCGCGAGGTGCTGCTCCTGGTGACGCTCGAAGGCTTGAGCTATCGCGAGGCGGCGGACGCGCAGGGAGTTCCGATCGGCACGGTGATGTCGCGCCTTTCGCGCGCGCGCACGGCGCTGCGCGATTATCTCGATGGCGAATTGCCGCCGCTCCGCGAAGTCGGCGGCAGCAACACGGGTCGCCGCGCATGATCCGCCCCGGCCGGTCCAACGACATCAGCGAAGAAGAACTGCACGCCTATGTCGACGAGCAGCTGCCCGAAGATCGCGTATGCGAGGTGCAGGAATATCTCGCGGCGCATCCAGACGCCGCGAGCCGCGTCGCCGCCTGGCGGCTGCAAAAGACGAAAATTCACGAGCGTTACGATCCTGTCCTGCATGAGCCGATTTCGGATCGCTTTTGCGTCGATACGATTCTCGCGCGCACGGCCGGCGCCTGGAAGAAAATTGCCGCCGCCGCGGTGCTCGCCTTTGCGCTAGGCGCGGGCGCCGGCTGGTTCGGCCGCGACCTGTCGGGCTTCGGCCGCGATACCGACGCCGCCCGCGCGCTTGCCGAGGCCGCGATCGAGGCGCATCGCATGTATGTCGCCGAAGTGCGTCATCCGATCGAGGTGCGCGCGGACGAGGCGCATCTCGTGCCGTGGCTCTCGAAGCGCGTCGGCCAGCAGCTGAAGGCGCCCGATCTCGCTTCCGAAGGATTGAAGCTCATGGGCGGCAGGCTCTTGCCGGGGCCGAACGGGCCGACCGCGCTCTTCATGTACCAGGACGCGGGCGGCGAGCGCGTGACGCTCACCACCGCACGCTCGCCGAGCGGGGACGAGACTTCGTTCCAGTGGCGTGCCGAGGACAAGATCGGCGCGGTGGCATGGTTCGAACGCGGGCTTGCCTTTGTGGTCGCGGGCCCGGCGGAGCATGCGAAGCTCAATCGCGTCGCGCGCCGCGTTTATGAGGCCTACGAGATTGCGGATAACGCGGCGGGGAAGTAGCGCACCAACTCCCGTCATCCCGGAAGCCGAGCGAAGCGAGGCCGAGTGGGGTGATGGCAAACGAACGCAAAACCTGTCTACTCGTCATGCCCGGCCTTGTGCCGGGCATCCACGCCTTCCTGGCTGAGGTGCCGTTAAGACGTGGATGGCCGGGACAAGCCCGGCCATGACGG
>JAJPHK010000028.1 GCA_021325315.1 Alphaproteobacteria bacterium | reverse complement strand
CTGTCTTTGAAGCAAAGGCGTGGATGCCCGGCACAAGGCCGGGCATGACGGAGCTAGATGAGAGAGCTTGATTTCATTGGTCTCTTTTTGAGTCAGACTCTGAGGAGGCGCACCGATGTCGCGTTTACGCGACATCGGTATTTGAATGCACAAGTCCGCAAATGCGGATTTGCATGCCTCCTCAGGGTGAGGATCGTCTCCCTCTGGGGAGGAATGACGTCTTTGCCTCGCGGAAATCACACCGCCGCGCGCATCGCCTGCGAGCGCGCCCAGCCGAGCGTAAGAAGGGCAAAAGCGAGCGGCGGCAGCGTGACGAGACAGACGGCGCTCCAGCCATAGGCCGTGAGCAACCCGCCCGACGCGAACGACCCGATCACCATCGAGCCGAAGACGATGAAATCGTTGAACGACTGCACTTTCGCCCGCTCCTCCGGCCGATGGCATTCGAGCACGAGCGTCGATGCGCCGACGAAGCCGAAATTCCAGCCGACGCCGAGCAGGATCAGCGCCAGCCAGAAATGCGGCACATCGATTCCGGTGAGGCCCACGCCCGCCGCCGCGGCGATCAGCAGGAGGCCGCTCGTGACGATTACAGGCGCGCCGAAGCGCGAGATCAGCCGCCCGGTGAAGAAACTCGGGCCGTACATCGAGACCACATGCCACTGCAGCCCGAGATTGGAAGCCGTGAGCGGCAGTCCGCACAGCTTCATCGCGAGCGGCGCCGAGGTCATCACCAGATTCATCATCATGTAGGAGACGGTGCCGCAGATCGCCGCCGCGACGAAGCGCGGCTGCCGCGCGATCTCGAACAGCGGCCGCCCGCCTTCGGTCTCGGAGCGAACAGGCGGCGCGATCTTGATCCCCGTCAGCACCGCCATGGAAAGAAGCGCGATCGCGCCCTGCGCGAGGTACGTGGTCGCGAAGAGATACGGCTCCCACAGATTCATGGTGAAGTTGACGACCTGCGGCCCGAGCACGCCGGCGAAGACGCCGCCCGCCATCACCGCGGAAACCGCTCGCGCGCGCCGGTCAAACCCGACGCAATCGGCGGCGGCGAAACGAAAGGATTGCACGACCGCGGCATAAGCGCCGCCGAAGAACGTCGCCACGCAAAACAGCGCGAACGAGCCGAACAGAACCGCGACCGACGCGAGCAATCCGGTCAGCACGCCGAGCGTCGTCCCGATCATGAACGCCGTGCGGCGGCCGTGGCGTTGCGCGATCGCCCCCGTGGGCAGCGTGCCAAGCGCCATGCCGACCACGAAAATCGAAACCGGCATCGTCGCGAGCGCCTTGTTCGGCGCGAACATCTCGCCGACGATCGCGCCGGTCGCGAAGATGATGGCCGAGTTCGCGCCGCCGAGTGCCTGCGCCACCGCGAGGCGAAGGACGTCGGGCTGAATAGATTCGCGGGAAAAAATGCGCATGACTTGGCGGAATCTTGTGGCGGCTGTTTAGCCGCGTTCCGCGTTCGCCGCCAGTGCGAAAGCCCGCGTCAAAGCGGCGGCAAAAGCGCCACGAAATCGACGCGCGGAATGCCCATCAAGCCGGAGAACGGGTTGTTCATCTGGAACAACAAGAACATCGCGCCCGCGACCGACGCGGCGCAAATCGTGAGCGCGAGCACCGAGACGACGTTGATCTCCGCATACATGCTGTAGGCCGCGAACAAGACCGCGAACCAGAAGGCAAGCACGATCAATAAGGGCGGCGGCAGGAGATTGTTGAGCTGCGAAAACAGTTCGAGCCGCGCATTCCCGATATCGACCGTGGTCTGCACCACGCGCTCCTTCAGCCGCCGCTGCAGATCGTTCTTGGGGCTGAGCGTGTAGAGCGCGTTCACATAGTCTTCCGACTCCGATGCCGCCTCGAAACGCCGGGGCTGCGCCTGCGGCAAGCTCTCCGTCCAGATCTGGTCGGTGACCGGGCCGACGGTCGCGCGCAGTTTCGCGCGCGCGTCCTGCGCCTCGGGGCCATAGAGCGCGAGCAGCCGGTCGGAGAGGATGAGCCCCGCCGCCATTTTGCGGATTTGCGAAATCCGCGTGTCGTAGGAGGTCTTCGCGGAAGCGATGAGGAGCCCCAGCGTGAGCGCCGCGAGCGTCGCAATCACGCCGGCGGAGAGCTTCACCGTCTCGGCGGTTTTGTCGCTCAGGTAACGCTCGTGCAGATTCGTCCGCAGGAAAATCCCCAGGCACATACCGACGAGAATGACGATGAACGTTCCGAGCGCGACGTTGACGGCGGTCAAGGAAAGACTCCGGAGGCGGGAATTACAGAAAAGCGTGGAGAACTGACAATACGCAAATACCTTCATAGCAGAATAGTGATTTCGCCGGAATTGGAATGGCCGAAAGCGCCGCGATCGATCCTGCCCGGCTCCAGCGGCGGCATTGACTCCGGGAAACCAGCCCATACGCTTTCCCGATTGGGCAAGGAAGAAGGAAAGGAATTCATCATCGAATAATAGCGGGGGCGGGTCATGCGAAATATTCGCGCATTGTTTTATGCGCCGGTGGTAATTTCGGCGTCGATGATTTCAGGTTCGGTAGCAGCGCCGCAGGGCACGGTGCCGACAATCTCGGGTTACTACAATAACACCTACACTTTCGGCTTCTCGGGTGCCTTCAATCATTCCGACACCGACTTCAGGGGCACTGGCAGCGCGAGCGGTACGACCGGCCTGTTCTGCGCCGACGGCACCGTGAACGTCTGGGACACGTCGATGCGCTATGCAGGCGAGTTCGCCGGCTTTCGGATTGCCGCGGCGGGGTCGCTCTGCCAGGGATTTGGCACCGCGAGCGAACATGTCGGCGGCTTCGATGGCAGAACCCACCTCGGCACCTTCATGAGCGGCGGCGCGCGCCTGATCGTGCCGGTCAACCTCGGGAACGGGATGATGATCATGCCGCATGCCGGCGCGGGCATCGGTTTTGGCAACGTCAAGATCGAGGCAGCTCCCTTCGAATCCGACCGCTCGTGGCGCTCGGGCTTTTACTGGGAAGCGGGCGTCGCGATTCCGCTCGTGAATTTCACCGGCAACGGTGCCAGCCGGAATTTCGGCACCGGCACCGTTCAGAACATCGACGCCGCGGCGACCGAACTTTACCTGAACTACAAGCGCTGGGACGCAGGCGACCAAACGCTCAGTGGAGGAGCGCGCACCGACACGACGTTCGACATGTACACTGCGGGTGTCCGGGTGAAATTCTGAATGCAGATCGGGCGAAAACGCGACTTGATTTAGAGTGCGCATTGCCATCGCGCGGCGATGAAGGCTCAGCCGCGCAAGCCGCCTGAGAGGCTGGCCGAAAATGCGAGCAATATCTTCAGGGAATTTCTAATCGCCTGAAGATGGATCTTTTTT
>JAJPHK010000102.1 GCA_021325315.1 Alphaproteobacteria bacterium | reverse complement strand
GGCGCGCGTTCAGCACTTTCCGTCCGCCCTTGGTCGCCATGCGCGAGCGAAAACCATGCCTGCGCTTGCGGACGAGCTTGCTCGGTTGATACGTCCGTTTCACTTTAATCTCTCCGGGGTTCGCGCGCTTATAGGGGGGCCTACCCCCGTCCGTCAACGGAATCGGGGCTATTTGTCGCCTTAGAAAGCAACCCTTTCTACCTATATTCGTTACGTTTGACGCTCCTATAAACCCAGCGCATGGTTCCTTAAGTGTTTGGCCCTGAAAACGCCGCTTGGGCCGATTTGAGAACGAGCGAATGCCTTTACGCTCAGAGACCGAATCCCACAGCGCCGAAAAGAAGCCCGCCCGTTTCTGGCCCGGGCTCTCCGGCAAGCTCCTCCTGCTCACGATCGTGTTCGTGATGCTGGCGGAAATCCTGATCTATGTGCCGTCGATCGCAAGCTATCGCTTGATGTGGCTGTCCGACCGCCTGGCGGCGGGCCGCACCGCGGCGCTGGTGCTCGCGGCGGCGCCCGACCAGATGGTTCCGGAAGATTTGCGCATGCAGCTTCTGCACAGCGTCGGCGCCCGTACGGTGGCGCTCAAGATGGGGGACAAACGGCTTCTTCTCGCCTTCTCCCAGCTCCCGCCGATGGTGAACCGCGAGATCGATATGCGGCACCTCTCGACCGTCAAATCGATCATGGACGCTTTCGAGACGATGCTGGGGAAGGGCGACGAGGTGCTGCGCGTCGTCGGCGAGGCGCCGATGGGCGGCGAATTTGTCGAGCTCGTCATCGACGAGAAGCCGCTACAGGCCGCGATGTGGAAATATTCGTCGAACATTCTCTTGATTTCGCTCGCGATTTCCGTCATCAGCGCGGCGCTGGTGTATCTCTCGCTGTTGTGGCTGTTCGTACGCCCGCTGAAGCGGCTCACCGCGAGCATGGTCGAGTTCGGCGCCGACCCGGAAAATCCCGCCCGCGTCATCGTGCCGTCTTCCCGCGTCGACGAAATCGGCGTCGCGGAGCGGGAACTCGCGGAAATGCAGAACGATCTTTCGCAGACGCTGCAGCAGAAGAGCCGTCTCGCTTCGCTCGGGCTCGCGGTTTCGAAAATCAACCACGACCTGCGCAATCTGCTAGCCTCGGTGCAGCTCTTGTCCGACCGCTTGACCGCGATCAAGGACCCGAGCGTGCGCATGCTCGCACCGCGGCTGATGGCGGCGCTCGATCGCGCCATCACCTACTGCGAGCAGACGCTTGCCTTCGGCAAGGCGCAAGAGCCCATGCCGGAGCGCCGCATGGTCGATGTCGCGAAATTGCTAGGCGAAGTACGCGAGACGCTCGGGTTGGATGCGGATTCGAAAATCGGCTGGGTGCTGTCGCTGGATCCCAACCTGCAAATGGACGCCGACCCCGATCAGATGCTGCGCGCGCTTCTCAATCTCGCACGAAACAGCAAGGAGGCGCTCGAGACCCGGGCGCCGAACGATCCGCAACGCGATCAGATCCGCGTTTGCGGGCGGCGCGAAGGAAGTGTGACCGTTCTCGAAGTCTCCGACACCGGCCCCGGGCTCCCGCCGGCTTCGCGCGAACGCTTGTTTAAACCATTCCTTGCCTCAGGACGCCGCGGCGGCACGGGGCTCGGACTCGCGATCGCGTCCGAACTCGTGCAGGCGCATGGCGGCGAAATTCGTCTCGTCGATGGAACCATCGGTGCGACATTTCGCATCACGATTCCGGATCGGCCGGTCGCGCTCTCCGAACGGCGCGCGGAAAGGGCGCGGGCATAGCTGTGGAATAAATCGCCCACGCGATGGTTGTTGAGAGATGGACAGCGTCTCTATTCTTTCCATCGCGACCGCCGCTCCCGAAAATGTGATCGAGCAGAGCGTGGTGGAGGCGCTCGCGCCGAAGGTCTTTCCCGAGCTGTTCGCGCACTACCCGGTGATGCTCGACATCTTCAAGAATTCCGGCATCGAGCGCCGCCGCGTCGTACAGCCGCTCGCGTGGTACCTCGAGCCGCGCGACTGGAATGATCGCTCGAAAATTTTTCACGAATGCGCGCTCGCGCTGTTCGAGGAAGCGGCTACTGCAGCAATCGAACGGGCCGGGCTCTCGCCCAAGGACATCGATACCATCGTCACGATTTGCTCGAGCGGCATTGCGACCCCGAGCCTCGAAGCACGCTCCATGGAAAAGATCGCGTTTCGCTCGGACGTTCGCCGCGTGCCGGTCTTCGGCCTCGGCTGCGCGGGCGGTGTGAGCGGGATTTCGCTCGCGGCGCGTTTGGCGGTCTCCGATCCAGGCAAGGTCGTGCTGCTCGTTGTCGTCGAGGTCTGTTCGCTCGCCTTCCGTATCGACCGCCGCACCAAGGAAGACGCCGTCGCAAGTGCGCTGTTCGCTGACGGCGCGGCGGCGATGGTGATGCAACAAAACGGCGGCGAGGGACTCGTGACCGTGCGCGGCTCCGCCGAGCACACATGGCCCGACACCATCGACGTCATGGGCTGGAGTTTCGATCCCGTCGGGTTCGGGGTCGTGCTGTCGCGTTCGGTGCCGATTTTCGTCGAGCGGCGTTTTCCGCCGGTCGCGAAAAAGCTTTTGAAGGAAGCGGGCGTGGAGGCTTGCGAAGTCGGGCGTTATGTCTGCCACCCCGGTGGCGGCAAGGTCGTGGATGCGGTGGAAACGGCGCTCAAACTCAAGCGCGGCGCGCTCGATCACGAGCGCGATATCTTGCGCGAATACGGGAATATGTCCGCCCCGACTGTGTTGTTCGCACTGGAGCGTGTGTTAGAATCCAAACTGAAGGGCGCGCTCGCGCTGTCCGCCCTTGGTCCCGGCTTCACCGCGAGCCTGGTCGCCCTCGACCCGGTCCATGCCTGAAGCGATCATTATTTTGACCTTCGTCACCCTGCAACGGTTTGCGGAACTCGTGATCTCCGCCCGCAACACCGAGGCTCTGCTTGCGCGCGGCGCATACGAAGTAGGGGCCAATCACTACCCGGCGATGGTCGCGCTGCACGCAGCCTGGCTCGCGGGCCTCTGGCTTTTGGCGCACGATCTTTCGGCGAACGGCGTCTTGGTTACGCTTTATGCCACGCTGCAGATGTTCCGCATCTGGACGATGTCGACGCTCGGCGATCGCTGGACGACACGGATCATCGTGCTGCCTTACGCGCCGCTCATCCGGACCGGGCCTTATCGCTATTTCAACCATCCTAACTATCTTGTGGTAGTGGCCGAAATTGCGCTTTTGCCGCTCGTTTTCGGGCTCGTGGAATATGCGGTGATTTTTTCGATCCTGAATGCGGTCCTGCTTTTGTGGCGAATCCGTGCCGAGGACCGTGCGCTTGCAAATGGAAGAGGGGCTGTGTAGTTCTGCCGCCTCACTGGAAAGCGCCCGTAGCTCAGCTGGATAGAGCACCAGACTACGAATCTGGGGGTCAG
>JAJPHK010000024.1 GCA_021325315.1 Alphaproteobacteria bacterium | reverse complement strand
GAAACGCATAACCTTTCCGATATTGCGCGGCAGGTCGTGTTTCTCATGCGCGTGGGTTATCCCGACATTACTTTCGACGTCGAAGTGCCGTCCGAGCCGTTGATGTCGCGCTTCGACCGCCGCCTGATTTCACAAGCCCTGACCAATATCGTGAAGAACGCCGTCGAAGCGGTCGAGGCAGTGCCGGCCGATCGGCGCGGCAAGGGGCATGTGACCGTACGCGCAGGCCGCGAGGGCGCGTTCGCCGTGATCGACGTCACAGACAACGGCATCGGTCTCCCGCAAGAAAACCGCGAACGCCTGCTCGAGCCCTATGTCACGACACGCGAGAAGGGGACGGGCCTCGGCCTCGCAATTGTCGGAAAAATTCTCGAAGAGCATGGCGGAAGAATCGAATTACGCGACGCGCCGCCAACGCCTGACGGCCGCCGCGGCGCATGGATACGTCTCACTTTTGCGGCGGCGGGCGTGGCCAGCGCGCCCTCGTCGCAAACCGAAGAAATGCCGGTAGGCAAGGCAACATCCGGGGTCTAACGCATGGCAACCGATATCCTAGTCGTCGACGACGAAGCCGACATTCGCGATCTCGTAGCGGGAATCTTGCAGGACGAAGGCTATGCGGTTCGCACCGCCAAGAACGCGGACGACGCGATTTCCGCGATCCAGTCGCGCCGGCCGCATCTCGTGCTGCTCGATATCTGGCTCGAGGGAAGCCGCCTCGACGGACTCGCGCTTCTCGACGTTATAAAAGGCGAATATCCCGAGATGCCGGTCGTGATGATTTCCGGCCACGGCACGATCGAAACGGCGGTCGCCGCGATTCGCCGCGGCGCCTACGACTTCATCGAAAAGCCGTTCAACGCCGATCGCCTCGTGCTTGTCGCGGGGCGCGCGATCGAAACGCTGCGACTCCGCCGCGAGGTTAAATCGCTGAAGCAGCTCGCGCCGCACTCCGATAAGCTGATCGGTTCGTCGCCGGTCATGAACCAGCTTCGCACGACGATCGCTCGCGTGGCGCCCACGAACAGCCGGGTGCTGATCATCGGCCCTTCCGGCTCAGGCAAGGAAATCGTCGCGCGTATGATCCACGCGCAATCCGCGCGCGCGAACGGGCCGTTCGTAGTGATTAACGCCGCGACGATCACGCCCGATCGTATGGAAACCGAGCTGTTCGGAACCGAAGCGACGAACGGCGCCTCGCGCAAGATCGGAGCGCTGGAAGAAGCGGACGGCGGCACGCTGTTCATCGACGAGATCGCCGACATGCCGCGCGAAACGCAGAACAAGATTTTGCGCGTTCTGGTAGAGCAAAGCTTTCAGCGGGTAGGGGGCACCACGAAGATCAATGTCGACGTCCGGATTATTTCCTGCACGGGGCGCAACCTGGAATCGGAAGTTGCGGACGGAAATTTCCGCGAAGACCTTTATCACCGCCTAAGCGTCGTGCCGATCCGCATTCCGCCGCTCTCGGAGCGGCGCGAGGATATCGCGCAGCTCGTCGATCATTTCCTCGATCAGATTTCGGCTACGACCGGTTTGCCGCGGCGCCAGATCGGCGCCGATGCGCTTGCCGTGCTGGAGTCGCATGACTGGCCGGGAAACGTCCGGCAGCTTCGCAACAATGTCGAGCGTCTCCTCATTCTAGCGGGCGGCGTGCCGGAAGCGACGGTGACCGCAAGCATGTTGCCGCAGGAAGTCGCCGCGCTCGTACCGAGCATGCCGAACGGATTCGGCGGCGGCGAGCATCTGATGAGCCTGCCGCTCCGCGAGGCGCGCGAAGCCTTCGAGCGCGAATATCTCGTGGCGCAGATCAGCCGCTTCGGCGGCAATATTTCGCGCACGGCGGAGTTTGTCGGCATGGAACGCTCGGCGCTTCACCGCAAGCTCAAAGCCCTCGGCGTCGATTAGACGGAGGCGAAATTGTCCCGCATCGCTTTCGTCAACGGCCGCTATTTGCCCTACGCACAGGCTGCTGTGCACATCGAGGACCGCGGCTATCAATTCGCTGACGGTGTCTACGAAGTATGTGAGGTGCGGGGAGGGCAACTCATCGACGAGCGCCGACATATGGAGCGGCTCGCGCGCTCGCTGCGGGAGCTCAGAATCTCTCTCCCGATGCCGCTCCCGGTGCTCGGCATCATTCTGCGGGAGACCATCGAGCGCAATAGGGTGCGCGACGGGATCGTGTATTTGCAGGTTACGCGCGGCGTTGCGAAACGAGACCATGCTTTTCCGGTACCGGAAACGAAGCCGAGTGTCGTGGCGATCGCCCGATCGAAAGATCGCGCCAAAGGCGAAACGACGGCTGCCGCCGGCATTCCCGTGATTACCGTGCCGGAAAATCGCTGGGATCGGGTCGATATCAAATCGATCGGACTCTTGCCCAATGTGCTGGTGCGGCAGGAAGCGCGCGAGAAGGGAGCGGGGGAAGCCTGGTTCGTGGATCGCGACGGGTTCGTGACCGAAGGCTCTTCCTCGAATGCCTGGATCGTGACCCGCGACAAAAAGATCATTACGCGTCCCGCCGATCACGGAATTTTGCGCGGGATTACGCGCACAGTCGTGCTGGATGTCGCGAAAAAGCTCGGCCACACGATCGAAGAGCGGCCTTTTACGGTAGAAGAAGCGCTTGCCGCGTCGGAAGCTTTCGTCACCGCCGCGACCCAAATTGTGATGCCGGTCGTGCAAATCGATGGAAAGCCGATCGGAAACGGGCATCCCGGCCTTGTCGCGACCTCGCTGCGCGCCCATTTTTACGAAGCGGCTGAAATCGCCGAATAGCGCAAATCTTGGGCAAATCGTGGGGGTTTTGTTTTGGCCCTTGCGCGCTTGCGCGAGCGGCCTTTTAATAAGGCACCTGCGGGCGGCGCGAGCCGTCCGTAGTCACAAATATAGAGAAGCATCGCTCGCCCAACCAACAAGAAGGACAACGGCTATGGCGGCGGAACGTGCCCAAAATCTGCAAGACACCTTTCTCAACCATGTGCGCAAGGCAAAAATCCCGCTCACGATTTTCCTCGTGAACGGGGTGAAGCTGCAAGGCGTCGTGACCTGGTTCGATAATTTCTGCGTGCTGCTCCGCCGCGACGGGCATTCCCAGCTCGTCTACAAGCACGCGATCTCAACGATCATGCCGGGTCATCCCGTTCAGCTGTTCGAATCCGAGGATGCCCCGGCGGCGATGGATAAGGTCTGATTGAAACCGCTGGATAGGCGCGCCCGCAAACGAGGCGAGGCGCAAACGACAATGTCTTCCGGATCGCCGTCGCGGGCGATCGTGGTGGTGCCTTATCTCAATCGCAAGGCGGCGAAAACGGCCGGGAGCGAAATCCCGCGCCGTATCGAGGCGAAACTCGATGAGGCCGTGGGACTCGCGCGCGCAATCGATCTTGAGATCGCAAACGCGGGCATCGTATCGCTTTCGGCCATTCGTCCGGCAACCTATCTCGGCAAGGGAAAGGTCGACGAGTTCGCCGGCATCGTGCGCACGCATGGCGCCGGGCTCGTATTCGTCGACGCCGCGCTCACGCCGGTGCAGCAGCGCAATCTAGAAAAGGAATGGAACGCGAAGGTCGTCGACCGCACCGGACTGATTTTGGAAATCTTCGGGGAGAGGGCGCATACGCGCGAGGGCACGCTGCAGGTGGAGCTTGCGCATCTCACCTACCAGAAGAGCCGGCTCGTGCGCTCCTGGACGCACCTGGAGCGCCAGCGCGGCGGTTTCGGGTTTCTCGGCGGGCCAGGCGAAACGCAGATCGAGGCGGACCGCCGCATGATCGGCGAGCGCATTTCGAAACTCGAGCGCGAGATCGCGAAGGTCAAGCGCACGCGCGCCTTGCATCGCGAAAACCGGAAACGCGTGCCATATCCGATCATTGCGCTCGTCGGATACACCAACGCGGGAAAATCCACGCTCTTCAATACGCTCACGAAGGCGGCGGTGAGGGCGCAGGATCTGTTGTTCGCGACGCTCGATCCGACGTTGCGCGCGGTCGATCTTCCGCATGGTCAGCGTGTGATCGTGTCGGATACGGTCGGATTTATCTCGGATCTTCCCACCATGCTGATCGCGGCTTTCCGGGCGACGCTGGAAGAGGTGGTTGAGGCCGACATCATCGTGCATGTGCGCGACGTCTCGCATGGCGACACCGAAGCGCAGGCCGCGGATGTCACGAAAATCCTGCTTGAACTCGGGATCAATCCGAACGACCGCAACCGCATCGTCGAGGTCTGGAACAAGATCGACCGGCTGGACGCGGAGGAGCGGGTAGGGATCGAAAATATCGCCGCCCGTCGGCCGCAAGAGGAACGCCCCGTGCTGCTCTCGGCCGTCACAGGCGAAGGCATCCCCGATCTTGTCGCGGCGATCGAGACGCGATTGAACGCGGACCGCAAGGTCTTTTCGCTGGAACTGGATGCCGCAGACGGCGCGAGCCTGAGCTGGCTGCACCGGCAGTTCGAGGTGCTCGAACGCGAATTAACCAAGGCCGGCCGGCTGCGGGTACGGGTGCGGGTCGCGCCCGGCAAGGCGGACTTGATCCGCCAGAAATTTCCCAACGCGGTCGCGCTCGCCGCTTAACCTTTTCGCTCGGCGGCCTTCGCTTCGTTCCAGAGCGCATCCATTTCGGCGAGGTTCGATTGCTCCGGGGTCTTGCCGCGGGCGCGCAAGGCAGCTTCGATCATGCGAAAGCGGCGCTGGAATTTTTCGTTGGTGGCACGAAGTGCGCTTTCGGGATCGATGCCGAGCTTGCGGGCATAGTTCACGACGGCGAACAGCAAATCTCCGATTTCTTCCGCCGCGGCTTTCGGATCGTTTTCCGCATTAACCGTTTCGCGGAGCTCTTCTTCGACCTTGGCGCGCGTCTCCTTCACGCTCGGCCAGTCAAAGCCCACGGTTGCCGCGCGGCGGGTTAATTTCTCGGCGCGGTCGAGCGCGGGAAGGGCGAGGGCGACACCGTCCAGAACGCTCTCTCTGCCCTCGCCGGATTTCTTCGACCTCTCCTCGTCCTTGATCTTCTGCCAGAGCCCCTTCACTTCTTCCGGGCTGAGTTTGCCGGCATCGCCAAAGACATGCGGATGCCGCCGTATCAGTTTCGATGTGATGGCGTAGACCACGTCGCCGAAATCGAATGCGCCTCGCTCCTCGGCCATCCGCGCATGGAAAACGACCTGCAGGAGAAGATCGCCGAGTTCATCGGCGAGGCCCGGAAGGTCGTGGCGCGTAATCGCATCCGCCACCTCGTAGGCTTCCTCGATCGTGTAGGGTGCGATCGTTTCGAAACTCTGCTGCAAGTCCCATG
>JAJPHK010000190.1 GCA_021325315.1 Alphaproteobacteria bacterium | reverse complement strand
GTCGCGGTGGAGCCCGCCTCCTTGATCTCGTCGTCGAGCGCCTCGAGCGCGCCCACGGTGCGCGCGAGCGCGACGATATGCGCGCCGGCCTTGGCGAGTTCGAGCGCCGTCGCGCGTCCGATGCCGCGCGAAGCGCCGGTGACAAGGGCGATTTTTCCGGAGAGGGATTGGGGCACAGTACTTTCCGCTCGTCATGCCCGGCCTTGTGCCGGGCATTCACGTCTTTCTGCAGGTAGTCTTTTAAAGGCGTGGATGGCATCCGCAACTCGGATTCATCCGAGTTGCAAGAAAATACAAGCACAAGTCGGCAACAGCCGACTTGTGATGACAAGCCCGGCCATGACGACGCAAGGGCGTCGTCAGCTCGCTTCCGCCAAGAGCGACAACTGCTTTGGCGCGTCGCCTCCGGTTTTGTCCGTGAGCGGCGTCGGGTAGTCGCCCGTGAAGCAGTGGTCGGTGTATTGCGGCCGCTCCGGATCGCGCCGGTTGTGGCCCATCGCCTTGTAGATGCCGTCGATCGAGAGAAACGCGAGCGAATCCGAGCCGATATATTTCCGCATGCCCTCCAGGTCATGCGTGGCGGCAAGCAACTTTTCGCGCTGGGGCGTGTCGATGCCGTAATAGTCGGAATGCGTGATCGGCGGCGAGGCGATCCGCATATGCACCTCGCGCGCGCCCGCTTCGCGCATCATGCGCACGATCTTCACCGAAGTCGTGCCGCGCACGAGGGAGTCGTCGATCAGGACGATGCGCTTGTCCTTCACGGCGACGCGGTTCGCCGAATGCTTCATGCGCACGCCGAGCTCGCGGATGTGCTGCGTCGGCTCGATGAAGGTGCGGCCGACATAGTGGTTGCGGATGATGCCCATTTCGTAGGGCACGCCCGTCACCTGCGAGTAGCCGATCGCGGCAGGCACGCCAGAGTCCGGCACCGGCACGATCACGTCGGCGGGCACCGGCGACTCGTAGCCGAGCTGGGTGCCGAGATTTTTCCGCACCTCATAAACGGAACGCCCGTTCACGATGGAGTCGGGACGGGCGAAATAGATGTACTCGAAGATGCAAGGCCGGGGCGCCATGGCCGGGAAGGGTTTGATCGACTGGATGCCGGCCTCGTCGATGACGACGATCTCGCCGTTCTCGATGTCGCGGATGAATTTCGCGCCGATAATGTCGAGCGCGCAGGTCTCCGACGCGAGAATGTAGGCGCCGTTCAGTTCGCCAAGCACGAGCGGGCGGATGCCCAACGGATCGCGCGCGCCGACGAGTTTCTTGTTGGTCATGCCGACGAACGCGTAGGCGCCTTCGATCATGCGCAGCGCATCGATGAAGCGCTCGACGAAGCGTGGCATCTTCGAGCGGGCGAGGAGATGCAGCACGACTTCCGTGTCGGTGGTCGATTGCATGATCGCGCCGTCGCGCACGAGCTGGCGTCGGAGCGTGAGGCCGTTCGTGAGGTTCCCGTTGTGGCCGATGGCGAAGCCGCCGCCGTCGAGTTCGGCGAAGAGGGGCTGCACGTTGCGGAGGAGCGTCGCGCCGGTCGTGGAGTAGCGCGTGTGACCCACGGCCTGACGGCCGGGCAGGTTGTCGATCACCGAACGTTTGGAAAAGTTGTCGCCGACAAGACCGAGGCGGCGTTCGAGATGGAAGCGTTTACCGTCGAAGCTGACGATGCCGGCCGCTTCCTGGCCGCGATGCTGGAGGGCGTGGAGCCCGAGTGCGGTGATCGTAGCGGCGTCGTCATGGTTGAAGATGCCGAAGACGCCGCACTCCTCGCGCAGGCGGTCGTCGCCAAACTTGTCTTCGGAATCGAAATTCGAGCCGGACCACATCTGGTGTTCGGCGTTCATATCGTCCTCCGCCATCGGCTATCGCGGCGAGCCGCTGGTACTCTCGAGCAGTTGGTCAAAGCCTTGGCGATCAGCGCGCTTATAGCTGGATTCGGGATTTTGGCCAGCCGCCACCCGCGCAGGGCTGCCCATATCGGAACGCTGTCCGGGGGCAGCCGGGGCGTCGGCAGGAGGCGCCGTATCGTCCCCGTCCTTGGGCCGTTTCAGCTTCTTCAAGATGGTGCCTTCGGGATCATCCGGCAAGACCGACAAGAGCCAATCGCCGGTCCCCTGCAGAACCCCGCGGGAACGGGCGTTTTGCACCCAGGAAGGCTGGCTTTTGGCCGGAACCAGCCAGACCAGGAAGAGATAGGCCACAACCATGATGATCAGCCCGCGGCCGAGGCCGAACAAAAAGCCGAGGGAGCGGTCGAGCGCGCCCACCCGGCTGTCCAGAATGAGATCGGAAATCTTAACCGTAAACAGCGAAACCACGAGCAGCGTGATCAGGAAGATACCCGCGACTGCGACGCCGGTCGCCACCAGATCATTGGAAATATACTGCTTCACGATCGGCACGGCTTTCGAATAGCCCCAAAGCGTCGCAAGCGCCGCGATCCCCCAGGAGGCGATGGAGAGCACTTCGCGCATGAAGCCGCGCACCATTGCGAGTACGCCGGAAATCAGCATCACGCCGATCAAAGCGATATCGAGGACTGAAAAAGGCATGCTGTCTGGGAGTCCTGAATTGTGGCGAGTCCCGTGGTCCGCGGCCGAGGGTATAGCGGGCGAGAGCGGCCTCGTCACGCCTCTTCTGTGCCGCCCACAGCCCGGCGGGGCGCCCGCGGGCTTCTCGCCGCGATCTCTGCAACCAGCGCGGTCAAGACCGCGACCGTATTGATTTGCAAGCCTTCGCCGGCCTCGTTTTTTCCGGCTTCCGGAATGACTGCGCGGGTAAAGCCAAGCTTACCCGCTTCCTTCAGCCGCGCCGCCGCCTGCGGCACAGCGCGAACCGCGCCCGTAAGGCTCACTTCCCCGAAATAGACGGCGTCGGCGGGCAAAGTGGCATTCGAGAGCGACGAGACAAGCGCCGCCGCAACGGCAAGGTCGGCGGCGGGTTCCAGAATACGCAGGCCCCCCGCGACATTGATGTAGACGTCGTAGCCGGAGAGCCGGACGCCGCAGCGCGCCTCCAGGACGGCAAGGATCATCGACAGACGGCTTTGATCGACGCCGACCGCGGCCCGTCTTGGCGTGCCGAGTGAAGTCGGCGCGACAAGCGCCTGGATTTCCACGAGCAAAGGCCGCGTGCCCTCAATCCCGGCGAACACGGCGGTGCCGGGCGAGCCGAGATCGCGCTCGGAGATGAATAGCGCCGATGGATTTTCGATTTCCCGCAACCCTTCGCCGGTCATCTCGAATACGCCAATCTCGTCGGTGGGGCCGAAGCGGTTCTTGAGTGCACGCAGGATGCGGAACTGGTGCGCGTTGTCGCCCTCGAAGTGGAGCACGGCATCGACCATGTGCTCGACGACGCGCGGGCCCGCGATCTGGCCGTCCTTGGTGACGTGGCCGATCAGCACGACAGCGGCGCCCGAGCGCTTGGCGTAGCGCAGAAGTGCCTGCGTGGACGCGCGCACTTGCGTGACGGTTCCGGGCGCGCTGTCGACCGTCTCGGTCCACAGCGTCTGGATGGAATCGATCACCACAAGGGCAGGGGTGTTGGAATCCTTTAGCGTTGCGAGGATATCTTCAACATTCGTCTCAGCGGCGAGTTCAACCTTCGCCTTGCCTAAGCCCAGCCGCTCCGCACGCATTCTGACCTGCGCGATCGCTTCCTCGCCCGAGACATAGACGACGCGCTTGCCTTTTTTTGTGAGCGCCGCCGCCGCCTCGATCAGGAGCGTCGACTTGCCGATGCCCGGATCGCCGCCAAGAAGCAGGATCGATCCCTTCACGAAGCCGCCGCCGGTGACGCGGTCGAATTCCTTGATGCCGGAAGCGGTTCGCGGCGCTTCTTCGGTCTTTCCCTCAAGCGGCTCGAGCGCGAAGGCGCGACCCCGGCGCTTGGTGCGGAGCGCGGCCGGGATCGAATCGTTGCCGCCGCCTTCCTCGGCGATCGTGTTCCACTCGCCGCAAGCCTCGCACTTGCCCGCCCAGCGCGGATAGACCGCGCCGCAGTTCTGGCAGACGAAGGTGGTGTGGGATTTGGCCATGGGTTTCGTGCCGGATGTAGAGATTCGTTTCTAACGCTACCACACACGTCAAACTCAATTTCGTCATGGCACAAAGCCGGGCATGACGAGATTATGCACAAACGCCATCGTCTCCGCGCCCGGG
>JAJPHK010000093.1 GCA_021325315.1 Alphaproteobacteria bacterium | reverse complement strand
CCCGGGCGCGGAGTTAAAGGTGTTTGTGCAGAAATAAAAAGCCGGGCATTTGGCCCGGCTTTTCTTTTTCAGCGCCATCGCGCTTACGTATTCATGCTCTCGAAGAATTCGGCGTTGTTCTTGGTCTGCCGCAGCTTGTCGAGCAGGAACTCGATCGCATCGACCGTGCCCATCGGATTGAGAATGCGCCGGAGCACATACATCTTCTTGAGTACGTCGGGCGCGACCAGGAGCTCTTCCTTGCGCGTGCCGGAGCGCGTGATGTCCATCGCCGGGAACACGCGCTTGTCGGAAACCTTGCGGTCCAGAATGATTTCCGAGTTGCCGGTGCCCTTGAACTCTTCGAAGATCACTTCGTCCATGCGCGAGCCCGTATCGATCAGCGCGGTTGCGATGATCGTGAGCGAGCCGCCTTCTTCGATATTGCGCGCAGCACCGAAGAACCGCTTCGGCCGCTGCAACGCGTTCGCGTCGACGCCGCCCGTGAGCACCTTGCCGGAGGAAGGAACGACGGTATTGTAGGCGCGGCCGAGGCGCGTGATTGAATCGAGCAGGATCACCACGTCGCGCTTGTGTTCGACGAGGCGCTTCGCCTTCTCGATCACCATCTCGGAAACCTGCACGTGGCGGGCGGCCGGCTCGTCGAAAGTCGAGGAAATCACCTCGCCCTTCACCGAGCGCTGCATGTCGGTGACTTCCTCCGGCCGCTCGTCGATGAGCAACACGATCAGATAGCACTCCGGATGATTGGCCGTGATCGAGTGCGCGATGTTTTGCAACAGCACGGTTTTGCCGGTGCGCGGCGGGGCGACGATCAGCGCGCGCTGGCCTTTGCCGAGGGGCGCCACGATGTCGATGATCCGGTTGGAGTAATCCTTCCGCGTCGGATCCATGATCTCCATCTTGATCCGCTCGTCGGGATACAGCGGCGTCAGGTTGTCGAAATGGACCTTGTGCTTGATCTTTTCGGGGTCCTCGAAATTGATCGCGTTCACCTTGAGGAGGGCGAAGTAGCGCTCGCCGTCCTTCGGCCCGCGGATATGGCCCTCGACCGTGTCGCCTGAGCGCAGCGAGAAACGCCGGATTTGCGAGGGTGAAATGTAGATATCGTCCGGCCCGGCAAGGTAATTCGCATCCGGCGAGCGCAGGAAGCCGAAACCATCCTGCAGGACTTCCACGACGCCCTGGCCGATGATGTCCACGTCCTTGGCCGCGAGCTGCTTCAGGATCGCGAACATCAGTTCCTGCTTGCGCATGGTCGAGGCCCCCTCGACCTGATGCTCTTCGGCGAAAGCGAGAAGCTCCGCGGGGGATTTTTTCTTGAGGTCTTGTAGCGAGATTTCCGCCATTGGAATGAACCTTCGGACGGTTCAGATCCCGTCCGCATTGTAGAAAGGGAGGATCGCAGGTCGTTTCGGGCGAAGGTTGCTGCCTTGCTCCACGCGCCGGACAACCGGGAGGTTGCCGCCTTGGACGCGAGCGCCTGCGTTGGGAGGAAGTAGAATCAACATAGGTAAAATGCGGCCATCGCGCAAGCCGCTAATTATGGTGCGCTAGAACGGTTTCAACACGACCAGAAGCACAATCAGAACCATGAGAACGGCCGGAAGTTCGTTCATAACCCGGTAAAATTTCGCCGGCCGTTTGTTGCGGTCGTTCTGAAAGTCGCGGAACCAGCGCACCATCTGGCCGTGCAAGGCCGAGAGCAAAATCACCAACACGAATTTCGCCTGCAGCCAGTGCTCGCGATAGAATTCGCTGTCATAGGCAAGCCATAGACCGAAGATCCAAGTCGCCGTCATCGCCGGATTGATGATGACGGTCAAAAGCCGCCGCTCCATCAGCTTGAAAGTCTCGGATTGCTTCGAACCGGGCTCGGCGTCGCAGTGATAGACGAAAAGCCGCGGCAGATAGAGCATTCCCGCCATCCAGGCGATCACCGAAATGATGTGGAAGGCCTTGAGCCACAGATAGAGCCCTTGCGGCGACCAGTAGATCAGTGCCAGGACGCCGGCCGCCGTAATGATCAGTGCGATCAGCCATCGCCACTTCTGTGCGGGGGAAGTTTTTTCAACAGCGGTCATTTCGCTCCTCTCACCCGCGCGATCATCCGTTCCACGTTTTCAATCGGAGTCTCCGGCTTGATGCCGTGACCCAGATTGAAGATGTGACGGATACCCCGGAAATCCGCAAGAATTTCGTCGACGGCTCGATCAAGTGCTGCGCCGCCTTTGATCAGAATATCCGGGTCGAGATTGCCCTGGATCGCGCAGGTTGATGCGAGCGCCGCACGCGCCGCCTTGCGATCCGCATGCATATCGATGGAAATCGCATCCCCCCCGCAAGCGGCGACAATCTTCTGCATGTTCGCGACCGAAATTCCTTTCGGGAACAGAATGATTTTGGCGTCCGGTTTTGCTGAACGCACCCGGCGGACGATTTCGGCGGAAGGCTTCACGCACCACGCCTCGAAGGACTGCTCGTCCAGAACGCCCGCCCAGGTATCGAAAAGCTGCAAAAGATCTGCCCCCGCTTCCAATTGCCCGACCAGGTGAAGGGCGGTGGCATCGACCAGCCGATCGATAATCTCCGAAAACAGGACCGGATTGCTTTCCGCAAGCTGTCGCGCCGGTTCCTGATCGGGTGTTCCGCGGCCCGCGACCATGTAGCTCGCGACCGTCCAGGGCGCGCCGCAAAAGCCGATCAATACCGTGTGATTCGGCAATTCGGCCCGGACTTTCAAGATCGCCTCGTAAACGCGACCCGTGATCCCGCGATCAAGCTCGGTTCGCATCGCCTGCAAGGCAGCCTGGCTCGCGACCGGCTCTAGCCTCGGCCCTTCGCCTTCCTCGAACCACAGCTTCACGCCAAGCGCATGGGGCACGATCAGGATATCGGAGAAAATAATCGCGGCATCGAACGGGAACCTGCGAACCGGCTGCAGCGTTACTTCGGCGGCAAGCGCAGGAGTGAGGCAAAGATCGACAAAACCTCCTGCCTTGGCACGAACATCGCGGTACTCGGGAAGATAGCGTCCAGCTTGCCGCATCATCCAAATCGGCGGCCGTTTTACGCTTTCGCCGCCGAGAATGCGGATGATCGGATTACTCACTGTACCTCCACGCGTATCCTTCAATTTCATTTCTATGAGAATCTTTGTTTAAGTCTGTTTGTGCGGGGATTGTGGTGTTCACCGCCATCCACTGCTTCTACACATTTATCCCACGCCGTTCCCCGCTTCGATAGCCGCAAGAAAGATGAAGAAACGAGCTTTATTCAGAACTTCCCGATTCTCACCCGGATTCCGTCCTAACTTTTCCATGAGCGGACGCTGTGGACGGGATGGGCGTTTCTCCCCAGGCATCGGAACCGGAGCCGTGATAGAGTGAATTCGAACCTTTTTATTCACAATGCCGCGGGATAACGCGTGCCGGCGAAGCCTCCGAACACCGAAAGCTATTTTCATCTGCATCTCGTCTCGGACTCGACCGGCGAGACCTTGCTTGCGGTCGGCCGCGCGGCGGCTGCGCAATTCGCGACCGTGACCGCGATCGAGCACGTTTTTCCGCTGCTCAGGAACCAGAAGCAGCTCGATCATGCGCTGGAGGAGATCGAGGCCAACCCGGGGATCGTTCTCTATACGCTCGTCGATCACGCGCTGGGCGAGCATCTCGAGGCGCGCTGCCGCGAGCTGAACATGCCGTGTCTTTCCGTGCTCGGCCCGGTGCTGTCGCTCTTCCATGGCTATCTCGGTGCCGAAAGCACGCCCCGGGTCGGCGCCCAGCACATGCTCAATCCCGCCTATTTCCGCCGGATCGAGGCGCTGAACTTCACCATGATGCACGACGACGGCCAGCACACCGAGGATATCGAGAACGCGGATGTGGTGCTCATCGGCGTTTCGCGCACCTCGAAGACGCCGACCAGCATTTATCTCGCGAACCGCGGCATCAAGACCTTGAACATTCCGCTGGTGCCGGACGTCGCCCCGCCGATCGAGCTCGAAAAGGCGAAGAGGCCGCTCGTTGTCGGTCTTTATGCGAGTCCCGAGCGAATCGTGCAGATCCGGCAGAACCGGCTCCTTTCGCTGAACGCCGCCCAGTCCGATTCCGCCTATATTGACCGCGAGCGCGTCTCCCAGGAAATCGCATCGTCGAAAAAGCTCTGCGCTAAGCACGGCTGGCCGAGCATCGACGTATCCCGCCGTTCGATCGAGGAGACCGCCGCCGCCGTGATCGCGCTCCTGCAGGAACGCCGCCGCATGGAGCAAGAGCAAGCATGAGCTTGTGGATCGGGGAGCCCCTCGTGCTCGCGTCAAAAAGCGCTTCGCGCCGGATGTTGCTCGATGCCGCTGGCATTCCGCTCATTCTCGACCCCGCCGAGATCGACGAGCGCGCGGTCGAGCAATCGCAGGCCGCGCAAGCCGGCGCGAAAGAAGTGGCCGTCCTGCTCGCGCGCGAAAAAGCGCTCGCGACGGCTTCCCGTCACCCCAACGCCGCCGTGCTCGGCGCCGACCAGACGCTCGCCCTCGGTACGCGCCGCTTCTCGAAGCCGCCGTCGCGGGAAGCCGCGCGGGATCAGCTGGCCGCGCTCGCGGGAGAGACGCACGAATTGCATTCCGCCGCCGCCCTTGTGCGCGGCGGGAAGGTTGTGTTTGAAGCCGCGGCAACGGCGCGCCTCACCATGCGCCCGTTCTCGGCCGGATTCATCGACGCTTATCTCGATGCCGCCGGTGAGCGCGTCACGAAGAGCGTCGGCTGCTATCAGCTCGAGGGTTTGGGCATTCACCTGTTCGAGAAGATCGACGGCGATCATTTCACCATTCTCGGCATGCCGCTTTTGCCGCTGCTTGCCTATTTCCGCGCCGCGGGGATGATCCGCGCATGAAGCTTCGCGCCTGTGTTATCGGGCATCCGGTTGCCCATTCGCGCTCGCCGCTCATTCACAAATACTGGCTCGCGGTGCACGGAATTGCCGGCGACTATACGCGCGTCGACGTTCCGCCGGAAAAGATCGAGCGTTTTTTCGACGATTTCCCGAAAAGCGGCTATGTCGGCGGCAACGTCACGATTCCGCACAAGGAAGTCGCTTTCCGCAAGGTGGTCGAGGCCGATCCGGTCGCACGCGCGCTCGGTGCGGTGAATACGATTTGGCACAAGGACGGCAAGCTTTATGGCGCGAGCACCGATGTCTACGGCTTTATCGCCAATCTCAACCGCTCGCAGCCGGGCTGGGAAAAGCAGGCCAAGACGGCGGTGATAATCGGCGCGGGTGGCGCGACGCGCGCGATCGCCTACGGCCTGATCGAGAAAAAAATTCCGAACATCGTGGTCGCGAACCGGACGCGCGCGCGCGCGCAGGACCTCGCCGCCCATTTCGAAGGGAAACTCGTGCCGGTCGCGCTCTCGAATCTCATGCCGCATCTCCGTGAAGCGGATCTTCTGGTGAACGCAACCTCGCTCGGTATGACAGGCCAGCCGCCGCTGATGCTCGATCTTTCGCCGTTGAAGAAATCCGCGATCGTCTATGACATCGTCTATGCGCCGCTCGAAACGGAACTCCTGAAAGCCGCCCGTGCGCGCGGCAATCCCGTGGTCGAGGGGCTCGGGATGTTGTTGCATCAGGCGGCGCCCGCCTTCGAGCGCTGGTTCGGCGTCCGCCCGGAAGTCACGCCCGAACTGCGTGCGCTTGTGGCGAGCGACCTCGCCCGCAAGGCCAAGCGATGATCGTGCTTGGGCTCACGGGTTCCGTCGGCATGGGGAAGTCCGCCACCGCGAAAATGTTCGCGGAGGAGGGGGTGCCCGTCTTTGACGCCGACGCCGAAGTGCACCGTCTTTACGAAGGAAAAGCCGCGGCCGCGATCGAAGCCGTTTTTCCGGGTGTAACGAAAGAGGGCCGGGTCGACCGCAAGCTCCTTTCCGCCCGCGTCGTCGGCGACGGCGAGGCGCTGATGCGGCTCGAATCGATCGTGCATCCCTTGGTGCGCGAGGCCCGGCGCGAATTTCTCGCCAGGGCCCGCGCTTCCAGCGCGAAAGTGGCGCTCGTCGATATCCCGCTCCTGTTCGAAACCAACGGCGACGAAGGAATCGACAAAATCGTGGTCGTGAGCGCCCCCCCTGAAGTCCAGAAAAAGCGCGTGCTCGCCCGCGAAGGCATGACGGAAGAAAAGTTCAACGCGATCCTCGCCCGCCAGATGCCGGATTCCGAAAAGCGCAAGCGCGCCGATTTCGTGATCGATACTTCAAGGGGCTTTGCCGCCACGCGGGAAGATGTGCGCGCGATCTTGCGCGAGCTTCTCGGCGCGGAGTAAGAAACGAATCATGCGCGAAATCGTTCTCGACACCGAAACCACGGGCCTCGATCCGGCGCAGGGCCACCGCGTGGTCGAGATCGGCTGCGTGGAATTGATGAATTACATCCCGACCGGCTCGGTCTATCACGCGCTCATCAATCCGGAGCGCGACGTGCCCCCGGAAGCCGAGGCGATCCACGGCCATTCCACGGCCTTTCTCGCCGACAAGCCGAAATTCGCGGAAATCGTCGACCAGTTTCTGGAATTTGTCGGCGACGCCCGGATCGTCATCCATAACGCCGGCTTCGATTTCGGCTTTCTCAATGCCGAGCTTGAGCGGTGCGAGCGGATGCTGCTTCCGCGCGAGCGGATCGTCGATACGCTGGCGCTCGCGCGCCGCCGCCATCCGGGCGGGCCGAATCGGCTCGACGATCTCTGCGTGCGCTACGGCATTGACAATTCGCGCCGTACCAAGCACGGCGCGCTGCTCGACGCGGAGTTGCTCGCGGAAGTCTATGCCGAGCTCGTCGGGGGTCGTCAGGCGCGGCTCGGGCTCGACCAGATGCAGCTTGCCTCCCGCGCGGCGAAAGCCGCCATCGCGCGCGCGCGTCCTTCGCCTCTTCCCTCCCGTGTGAGCGAGGAAGAGCGCGCGGCCCATCGCGGCCTGCTAGCAAAGCTCGGCGAAGCCGCGATCTGGAACCTGTACGCGGGAAAGAAAATGGACGCCTGAGAACTGGCCGACGCCGGATCTAGGTTTGCGCTTGCGGCTGGTCTTGCCCTGGTCCCGGCATGAAGCGCTCGTGATAAAGCCGGGTGAAGTCCACCGGGTCCAGCAGCAGCGGAGGAAAGCCTCCGCTTTGCGTGATGTCCGAAATGATTTGCCGGGCGAACGGAAACAACAAGCGCGGGCATTCGATCAGTACGATGGGCTGCCTTAGTTCCGGAGGAACGTTGCGAAGACGGAACACGCCGGCATAAATTAAATCGACATTGAACAGGACCTTATCCTGTTGCTCAGTGCGGCCCTCGATGCGCAGTTCGACTTCCACATCGTTTTCAGCCAGCGGCTTCACGTTCACATTGAAATCGAGCTTGATGGAGGGTTGCGGACCTCTGCCGCTCACGGATTCGGGCGCGTTCGGGTTCTCGAACGACAAGTCCTTGATATATTGCGAAAGGACCGAAACCGCCGGCGCATTGTCGGCGTAAGGATGTTGACCGCCATTAGTGGCCGCCATGGCATTCTCCGATTCTTGCTGAATTTCCCGCCGCGGCAGGGCCGTGACGCCGGGCTGGCTACCATGCCCATAAAAAGCACACAAGAATGGCTTGAACTGGCGGTCTGAACCGTCTTGGTTGGCGGAACCGGCCGGATCGATTAGTTTTCGACCCGCGGAGTGCTTCAATCGCTATGTACCGCCCCTATATATGGCGGTAATAACCGCAGAAGAAAGCCGAACGTGCTCGACATCTACACCATCATCTTTCTCGCGCTAGCCGTGTTCATTTTCGCGCGCCTGCGCAGCGTGCTCGGCCAGCGCACCGGGCGCGAGCGGCCGCCTTATGACCCGTTTTCGCGTGCCGAGCCGGGAAAACCCGTTCCCGCCGATAACGTCGTTCCGATCTCCAATAAAGGCGCCGAAAGCGCGTCCGACCGCACCATCGAAGCCACCGCCGAGAAGCCCGATCGCTGGGCAGGGGTGGCCGAAGCCGGCACCCCCGTCGCCGCCGGCCTCGACGCCATTGCCCGCGCCGAGCCCGGCTTCAACGTCCGCCACTTTCTCGCCGGTGCGAAGGCCGCCTATGAAATGATCGTGACCGCCTTTGCCGCGGGCGACCGCAAGACTCTGAAGGGCTTATTGGCCCGCGACGTGTTCGATAATTTCGCGACCGCCATCAGCGAGCGCGAGGCGCGCGGCGAAACCACCGAATCCCGTTTCGTCGCGATCGAAAAGGCCGACATCACGCATGCCGAGGTGAAGAGCAACATGATGCAGATCACCGTGCGCTTCCTCTCGCAGATCGTGTCGACCACGAAGGACAAGTCGGGTGAGCCGGTGCCGGGGAGCCCCAACGGCATGACCGACGTCACCGACGTCTGGACTTTCGCCCGCCAAGCCGGCGCGAGCGATCCGAACTGGAAACTGATCGCGACCGATTCCGGCTGACGATCGCGTGATGGCGCTCAGGCCACGAACGGCCCTCTTCGCGGCTTTTTTTCTCTCCGTTTCCCTGCCCGCGGCCGCCGAGCCCTTCAGGATGGCGGGCACCGAGCTCGAGCCGGCCTCGTTTTCCAAACTCGATCATTGGAACGCCGACGATCATGCCGCTTCGTTCGCGGCTTTTCGCAAAAGCTGCGATGCGATTTTGAAGCGGCGCGGAAAAATCCGGCCCTTCGCCGAGGATTTGCAAGGCGTCTGCCGGGTCGCGGCCGCGATCCCGCTTCCCGCCGATAAGGAAACCGCGCGAAAATTCTTCGAGGAGAATTTCCGCCCGGTGCGCATCTCGAAGCTCGGCGAGCAAGAGGGCTTTCTCACCGGCTATTACGAGCCGATCGTCGAAGGAAGCCGCACCCGGCACGGCGAATTTATCTATCCGATCTATAAAACGCCGCCCGACCTTTTCTCGCGCGTGAAACAATCCGTTCGCAGCCTCAGGCATCGCATCGGCCGGAAGATCGCGGGCTATTTCGACCGCGGCGCGATCGACGACGGCGCGCTCGAGGGCCGCGGCCTCGAAATTTGCTGGCTAAAGGATCCGATTGAATCCTTTTTCATTCACGTCCAGGGATCGGCGCGCGTCCGGCTCGAGGACGGGAAGCAGCTGCGGCTCAATTTCGACGCCCATAACGGCTATCCCTATGTTTCCATCGGCAAGATCATGATCGATCGCGGAATCGCGACGCGCGATCAGATGTCGATGGATTTGATCCGCACCTATTTCGCCGAATCGCCGGAAGACGCCCGCGAGATCATGCATCAGAATCGCTCCTACGTGTTCTTCCGCGAGATCAGCGAGCTGCCCGGCCATATCGAGCCGCCGGGCGCGCAGGGCGTGAATCTGACCGTGTTGCGCAGCATCGCCGTCGACAAGAATCTGCACGTCTATGGCACTCCGTTCTGGATCGAGGCGGAGCTGCCGATCGAGAGCGACAAGTCCGAAACGAAATTCCGCCGCCTGATGATTGCGCAGGACACCGGCGGCGCGATCGTCGGCCCCGCCCGCGCGGATCTTTATTTCGGTGCCGGGCTGAAGGCGGGATCGCAGGCGGGCCGCATCAAGAACTCGGGACTTTTTTATATTCTGGTGCCGAAGAGCGCCGATCCCTCGAAGCGGATCGATCCGGTTCCCTTGCCGCAGCCGAGGCCCGAGATCGCGAAGGTCGCGCCTAAGGAGGATACAAAGGAGGAAGAATCAAAAGACGAGCAGAAAAAGAGTGAGCCGGCTCCGAAGGAGAGCGCCAAGGCGGGCAAAACATGACGAAGGAGAGGGGCGGGGAAGACGATGGTAATGCGCTCTGGGATGCGCTGAAGAAAACCGTCGTCCCGCTGCGCAAATCGCAAGCGAGCCGCGATTCGAAAATCGAGAAACCCGAAAGACACCCGAAGCCGCCGGTAAAACGAAAACACGCACATGTCGCGCCAGCGCACCCCCCGCCGCGTGCGCCGTCACTGCCGCCGCTGGCAAAGCTCGATCGCCGCGCGAGAAGCCGCATCGCGCGCGGCAGTACCGAGATCGAAGGGCGTCTTGACCTTCACGGCTACAAGCTCGCGGAAGCAAAAGAACGCCTCATGCATTTTCTGGAGCGCGCGCAGGCACGCGAAAAATCGCTCGTGCTGGTGATTACCGGAAAAGGCGCCGCCGCGCCGCACGGCGCGGAGCGCGGCGTCCTGAAACGCGAAGTGCCGATGTGGCTCTCGCAGCCCGGATTCCGTTCGCTCGTGATCGGCTTTGAGGAAGCGGCGCCTTCCCACGGCGGCGCCGGCGCGCTCTATGTGCGCGTGAGAAAGAAAAGGTAGTCACCCCGGAAGCCGAGCGAAGCGAGGCCCCCGGATGACGGTGCTACGGTGCTAAAGAATAAACCGCGACAAATCGGCATTTTTCGCCAAATCCTCGACCTTCGAGCGCACGTAATTCCCGTCAATCACGAGTTTCTCGCCCGAGCGGTCGGGCGCGGTAAAGCTGATCTCGTCGAGCACGCGTTCGATCACGGTCTGCAGCCGCCGCGCGCTGATATTCTCCAGCTTCGAGTTCACCTCGACCGCGACATCCGCGATCGCGTCGATCGCGTCGTCGGTGAATTCGAGATCGACCTTCTCGGTCGCCATCAGCGCGACGGACTGTTTCACCAGACTCGCCTCGGTCTCGGTGAGGATGCGGCGGAAGTCGTCGCGCGTAAGCGCGGCTAGCTCCACCCGAATCGGCAGCCGCCCCTGCAATTCCGGCAGCAAATCCGAGGGCTTCGCGACATGAAACGCGCCCGAGGCGATGAACAGCACGTGATCGGTTTTCACCGGGCCGTGCTTGGTGGAGACGGTGGTGCCTTCGATCAGCGGCAGCAAATCCCGCTGCACGCCTTCGCGGCTCACATCGGCGCCGCGCGCGCCCTCGCGCGCGGAAATCTTGTCGATCTCGTCGAGAAAGACGATGCCGTTGTTCTCGACCGCGTGAATTGCTTCCTGAATGACCGCCTCCTGATCGAGAAGCTTGTCCGACTCTTCTGCGATCAGCAGAGGATGCGCTTCGGCGACGGTGACGCGCCGCGTGCGCGAGCGGCCGCCCAGCTTGCCGAAAATGTCGCCGATCGAGATCGCGCCCATCTGCGCGCCCGGCATGCCGGGAATTTCGAACATCGGCATCTGCGGCGCGCCGCCCGAAAGCTCGATCTCGACTTCCTTGTCGTCGAGCTCGCCCGCGCGTAAGCGATG
>JAJPHK010000206.1 GCA_021325315.1 Alphaproteobacteria bacterium | reverse complement strand
GTGACCGGAGGCGGGGCCCCATGCCGTCCCGGTGCCCCGTTGCGAACGGAGCAGCAGGCGCCGGACCTTTCCCCGCACCCAAGACGCCTCATGAGCGCGCCCCTCGGTGGGAAAGGATGATAGGAATATAGTCCATACGGGAAAAGCTGTCAAGCGCCGAGTTTTCCGCTCGTCATGCCCGGCCGAAAGGCGCGAAGCGCCGCCTTCGCGCCTAAAGTGCCGGGCATCCACGCCTTTCTTTCGGATGTACCGCTAAGTCGTGGATGGCCGGGACAAGCCCGGCCATGACGTGTTGATAGGTCTGTGCAATCGCCGCTCGCACCTCAGATGACGGTGAGAGGTTCGCGCGCAAGCAACTCGGCTTGTCAGAGGTGAAATATCCGCTTCGGCTTCAGCGCGCCCTGTTCCACGTCCGCGAGCGCAATCAGCGCGCCGCGTGCGGATACGGCAACCGTCCCTTCCAGGATCGGCGCGTCTCGCCCGCGCAGGAAAACGGACTGGCCCATGCGGATCCTTTGCGCGTCGTCCGGCCCGACCGAGACCGAGGGCATCGCCGCGAGCGACGAAGCAACGGGCAAGAGCGCGTTGAGGAGAGCATCGGGGGAGCCGCCCGCAAGGCGTTCAACCTCGTCCAGCGCGATCGCTACGTCTTCGCCGAAGCTCCCCACACGCGTGCGGCGCAATTCGCAAACATGGCCGAGACACCCGAGCGCGCGTCCGAGATCGCGCGCGAGCGCGCGTACATAGGTGCCCTTGCCGCATTCGGCTTCGAAGACGGCGTGATCGGCGTCGGGCGTTCCCAGAATGTGCAGGGAATGAATCTCGACCGGTCGCGCAGCAAGCGAAACGTCCTCGCCCGCCCGCGCAAGATCGTAGGCGCGCTCGCCTTCCACCTTGATCGCGGAGAAGCGCGGCGGCGTCTGCTCGATCGTCCCGGTAAAGGCGGGGAGCGCCGCTTCGATATCGTGGCGTGACGGGCGAGCCGCGGATTCCGCAACCGGCTTTCCTTCCGAATCGTCGGTGTCGGTCCCGATGCCCCAGCGGACTTTGAAGCGATACACCTTCTCACCGTCCATCACATAGGAGACAGTCTTGGTCGCTTCGCCGAAGGCGATCGGCAAGATCCCCGAGGCGAGCGGATCGAGCGTGCCGGCGTGGCCGACTTTCTTCGCGCGCGTGAGCCGTTTCAGGATAGCGACGGCGGCCGTGGAGGTGACGCCGGCGGGCTTGTCGAGCACGAGCCAGCCATGCACGTCGCGCTTTTCGCGGCGCGGCGCGTTCACTCCGGCTTGTCCTTCTTGAGATCGCGCGCGACTTTCGGCGAGTGCAGAAGCCGCTCGATGCGGTCGGCCTCGTCGAAGCGTTTGTCGACGCGGAAATGCAGCTCCGGCATGTAGCGCATCTCCACGCGCTTCGCGAGCGCGCCCCGGAGCCAGCGCTTGTGCTTGTTGAGCGCGCCGATCACCGCGTCCGTGTCCTTGCCGCCGAGCGGCATCACGTAGATCGTCGCGGTCCGCAAATCCGCCGTCATCTTCACCTCCGGAAAGGTGATGGCGTGCGAGGCGAGCACCGGGTCGTGAATGCCCTCATGAATGAAGACGTCCACGATCGCGTGGCGGATCAATTCGCCCACGCGCAGCATGCGCTGCGAGCCGCCTGATGATTTCGTGTGTGAAGACCGGGTCATGGTTTTTACGCTGCGCCGGGATGGAACCGGCCACGGCGCCGTCTGGTTCGATTACAGCGAGCGCGAAATCTGTTCGACGCGATAGCACTCGATCACGTCGCCGACGCGCATGTCCTCGTATTTCTCGAACGACATGCCGCATTCTTGGCCGGCCGCGACTTCGCGCACCTCGTCCTTGAAGCGCTTCAGCGTCGCGAGCTTGCCTTCGTGGATCACGACATTGTCGCGGATGAGCCGCACATTCGCGCCGCGCTCCACCTTGCCGTCGGTGACCCGGCAGCCCGCGATCTTGCCGACCTTCGAGATGTTGAAGATTTCGAGGATTTCGGCGTTGCCGAGCATCGTCTCGCGCAAGGTCGGAGCGAGAAGCCCCGACATCGCTTTCTTTACGTCGTCGACGAGGTCGTAAATGATGTTGTAGTAGCGGATCTCGACCCCGGCGCGCTCGGCCGCCGTGCGCGCCTCTTTGTGCGCGCGCACGTTGAAGCCGAGGATCACGGCGCCGGTCGAGGCCGCGAGCGTTACGTCCGATTCGGTGACGCCGCCCACGCCCGCGAGGAGAACGCGCGCGGCGACTTCCTCGGTGCCAAGTTTTTCCACGGAGCCCACGATAGCTTCGACCGAGCCCTGCACGTCGCCCTTGACGACGAGCGGGAATTCCTTGCGTCCGGCCGTCTTTAGCTGGCTCATCATCTGTTCGAGCGAGCCGCGCGGGGCGCCCCGTGCCGGCTTGTCGCGGCGCTGGCGCGCCCGATAATCGGTGATTTCACGCGCCCGCGCTTCATTCTCGACGACCGCGAGCCGGTCACCCGCTTCCGGCGTTCCGGTAAAGCCGAGCACCTCTACGGGGGTCGACGGACCTGCTTCCTTCACGTTCTCGCCGCGGTCGTCCACGAGCGCGCGCACGCGGCCCCATTCGCTGCCGGCGACGACGATGTCGCCGACGTGAAGCGTGCCTTTTTGCACGAGCACGGTCGCGACGGGGCCGCGGCCGCGATCGAGCTTCGCCTCGATCACCGTGCCTTCCGCCGGCCGGTCGGGATTGGCCTTGAGCTCGAGAATTTCGGTTTGCAGCGCGATCGACTCAAGCAACTTGTCGAGGTTGATTTTCTTGGTCGCGGAAACCTCCACGTCGAGCGTTTCGCCGCCCATCGATTCGACCTGCACTTCGTGCTGCAAAAGCTCGGTGCGTACGCGGTTCGCATCGGCGTCGCCTTTGTCGATTTTGTTGATTGCGACGATCATCGGCACCTTCGCCGCTTTCGCGTGCTGGATCGCTTCCACCGTCTGCGGCTTCACGCCGTCGTCGGCGGCGACCACGAGGATCACAAGGTCGGTGACCTTCGCGCCGCGCGCACGCATCGCGGTGAACGCCGCATGGCCCGGCGTGTCGATGAAGGTGATCTTCGCGCCGGAGGGCGCCGTCACCTGGTAGGCGCCGATATGCTGCGTGATGCCGCCGGCTTCGCCTTCGACGACATTGGTCCGGCGGATGGCGTCGAGAAGCGACGTCTTGCCGTGGTCGACATGCCCCATCACGGTCACCACCGGTGGGCGCGGCTTCGCGGCAGCCGGATCGTCGGGAATGTCGAACAGGCCTTCGATCACGTCGGCTTCCGCGACGCGCTTCACCGTGTGACCCATTTCCTCGGCGATCAGCTGCGCCGTGTCGGCGTCGATCGAGTCGTTGATCTTCAGCATCTGGCCCTGCTGCATCAGGAGCCGGATCACGTCGACCGCGCGCTCGGCCATGCGGTTCGCGAGTTCCTGAATCGTGATCGATTCCGGAATCGTGACTTCGCGCGAAATCTTTTCCTTCGGCTCGCTCGTGGGGCGGTGGCCGGAAATGCGCTGGGTGCGGCGGCGGAACGAGGCGACCGACCGCTGCCGCTCCTCGTCGTCCTCGAGCGCGGTGACGACCGTAAGGCGCCGGCGCTTTTCCTCGGACGGCGCGCGCACGGGCTTTGGCGCGATCGACGCCTTGCCGCGGCGCGTGCGCGGGCCTTCGTCGTCGTCGTCCGCCACGAGATTCCGCGCGCCCGGCGCGGAAGCGGCCTCGCCGAAGCGCTTTTTCGCGACTTCGTCGGCCTTGCGCTTGGTCTGTTCCTCGGTCGCGCGGCGGGCTTCCTCGCTCTTCTTTCTCGCTTCCGCGGCCTCGCGCTCGGCGCGCTCGATCGCTTCGCGCGCGGCGCGGCGCTTCGCGTCTTCTTCGGCGTGTTTGCGCTCTTCGGCCTCGCGCGTGCGCGCGTCCATGAGCGCGCGGTCGCGCGCGTCGCGCTCTTCCTCGGTGAGCGTGCGGAGCACGACGCCGGAGGGTTTCTGCGGCGCTTCCGTGCGCGGCGCGGGTTTCGGCGCCTCGGGTTGCGGCGCCGGGGCGGGCTTGGCGGCCGCGGGTTTCGCGGGCCCGCCCACGGTGCGGCGCTTGACGGTTTCGACAACGACCGATTTCGAGCGGCCATGGCTGAAGCTCTGGCGCACGGTGCCGCTCTCGACGCTGCGTTTCAGCGTGATCGTCTTGGTGGGCGCCTTCGCGGTCTTGTCGTCTTTCTTGTCAGCCATAAGGTTCCTAACTTCCGAATTTCTGATCGCCGCGGCTGCGATCGGTGTCCGTTTCCGTGCGCGGGCCTCGTTCTCGCCAGCGTTCGTAGCGCAAACAATTCGCGAGAAAAGCCCGACATGCCGCGTGATCGAGCAGGGCAGCATGTACCACATTTGACCGCCCGAGTGCCAAGTCCAATTGTTCCCCCGAAAACAGCCGGATTT
>JAJPHK010000001.1 GCA_021325315.1 Alphaproteobacteria bacterium | reverse complement strand
ACTCAGCATCCGAGTTCTGGACATTTTCCTTGCAAACTTACGCCAAGCCAAATGTCGCGAGCATTTGTCTTGAACTTCAGGATCGGTTCGGCGTGGACGTCAATCTGCTGCTGTACATGCTCTGGGCGGCCTCCAGGGGGCGCCGTCTCCATGTTCGCGAGATCGCGGACATCGCCGGCTATGTGCAGTCCTGGCAACAGCATGTGGTCACTCCCCTTCGTATCGCGCGGCGGCATCTGAAGTCGCCGCCGGCTGGATGGTCTTTCGCCGAAACCGATCAATTGCGGCAGCGGGTCAAGGCCGAAGAACTCGAAGCCGAGCGCCTGCAGCAGAACGCCATGGCGAATTTCCTTTCTGTGGATAAAGCCGGAGAAGCGGACATGGTGGAAACTGCAGCGAAATCCAATCTCATGGGTTACGCCTCCCTGCTTGCCCTAACATTTCCCGAGTGCCACGTTTCGGTTTTGACACAGGCAATCGCAAAAACCTGACGCCAAGGCGAAACGGTCAGGCGCTGCAACTTACTGGAAAATTCTCGTTCGCTCGGATCGCGTTGCAAAATTCGCAGGCCCCCGCTGCCATGAAAATAGGGTTGCAGACTGTAACTTATATTATAAGCTGAATACCCTCAAAAGACGACACAACGGAGGGAAATTTGGCGGACCATCAAAGCTTGCGCGGCTTCCTCGAGGAAACCGAGAAGGTGCTCCCCGGCGAGTTCCTTCGCATCAAGGAGCCCGTGAGCCGCGAGCTTGAGATGACATCGGTCGTCTTCGAACTCGACCGGCTGGGGAAAGCTCCCGTCGTCGTTTTCGAGAACGTCAAAGGCTTCAACCTTCCGGTCGTCACCAACGTCGCCGCAAACCGCAAACTGTTGGCGAAGTGCCTCAACACCGAGCCCGACAAGCTTCCGCTGACATTCCGGGAGCGATGCCAGAATTACATTCCGCCCGAAATCGTCGCCAAGGGCGCGTGGGACGAAGTGGTTCTGGAAGGCGACCAGGTCGATCTCACCAAGTTACCGATCCCCTTCCAGTTCACGGTGGACGCTGCGCCCTACATCACTGCGGGTCAGATTACGGCGCGCGATATTGAAACCGGCGTCGACACCACCGGCTTTCATCGCCTGATGCTGAAAGGCAAAAACAGGTTAGGCGTGTCGCTGCATTCACGCCGCCGGATGTATGAATTTCACCGCCGCGCCGCGGCGCGCGGTCAATCGCTGCCCGCCGCGATCGTGATCGGAACGCACCCGCTGCATTACATGGGCTCGATGGTCTACGCCTATCCGCCGCATGTGCGGAAATTCGAGATTATCGGCGGCCTGTTCGGCGAGCCCTATCGGCTCGCGCGCTGCGGCGTAAGTGACCTCGAAGTGCCTGCAGGCGCCGAAATCGTCATTGAAGGCGAGATTCTCGTGGCCGAGCATGAACCGGAAGGGCCCTTCGGCGAGTTCACCGGCTATGCCTCGTATCGTAGCACGCAAAACGTTTTTGTGGCGCATCGCATCCGCATGCGCCGCGATGCGATCTTTCACAGTGTCACGTCCGGAATGTCGCGCGATCACATCCTCATCTCGTGTATTACCCGCGAAGGCGAGCTCCTGAACGCTCTTCGCCGCAACATTCCAAATGTTCGTGCGGTACATGTTCCGCACAAAACTTGCGGCGCATTTCTTGCTATCGTGTCGATGAAGAAAGTCGCCGAAGGCGAACCGAAAATGGCCATGCTGACCGCGCTCGGCACTGAATTGTACACGAAACAAGTCATTGTCGTGGACGAGGATGTCGATATTTTCGACATGGACGACGTGATGTGGGCGGTTGCAACGCGCGTGCGCCCGGAAAAGGATATTTTCATGGTACCGGGCGTGAAATCCGCGATCATCGATCCAACGTCGGATCCGAAAACATTCACCGTCACAAAAATGGGAATCGATGCAACGGCCCCGACCGAAGAGGGTTTTGCCGAGCGCCTGAGGATTTCCGATGATCAACGGGCGCGTGCCAAGCAAATTCTTTCAAACGCCAAAGTGGCCATGCAGTGAGAAAAAATAAACCGTGCGAACCGGTACTGCGAGCGATAGCGTTCAGCGCGGGAAAAGACCGGATCGGCATTCGCTCGGGCGGCAGGTCCGGATGCGGCAATACTCAGAGGAGCCCTATTCAACGCATTAGGAGAGGATCATGCCGACACGCCGTTGCCTTCGAGTGATTTCCTATCTCGCATTCGCCATGCTGGCGGGTTCGCAAACTGCAAACGCCCAGACGAAAGTGCGCTTCACACTCGACTGGATTCCGGGCGCCACCCACGGCGCATTTCTGCACGCACTGCAAAAAGGCTACTACAAGGCCGAAGGCCTCGACGTCACGATTGACCGCGGAAAAGGCTCCGCCGAGGTCGTCCGCCAGCTCGCCGCCGGCGTCTATGACATGGGCTTTCCCGACATCAACGTTGTAATGGATTTTGATTCGAAGAATCCGGATCAGGCTTTCCCGGTCCTAATGAGCGGATATGAGGAAGCCCCTGCCGCGATTTTCGTGTTGAAATCGAGCAACATTACCGAACCCAAACAGCTGAATGGGAAAAAACTCGGCTCCGCCGCCAATGACTCCACCTTCAAGCTGTTCCCGATCTTCGCGAGCCACACAGGCATCGATGTGTCGAGCGTTCAAATTCAGTACATCGACCCGAAGTTACGCGAGGTGCTGCTCGCACAAGGTACTGTCGACGCCATCCCGGGCCAGGTTTTCAACTCGCTGCTCGAATTGCAGGCCAAGGGCGTCAAGAAGGACAACATCCGGTACTTTATGTACAAGGACTATGGCCTTGAATTGTATGGAAATTCCATTGCCGCTTCACGCAGCTTCTTAAAAGAACATCCGGATGCGGTGAAAGGCTTTCTGCGCGCCACGATGAAGGGCCTGAAAGACATCGCGAAGGATCCCGAGCTCGCGGTCAAGGCTGCCCTCGCCTACGAACCCCTGCTCGATGCCAATATTGAGCGCGAACGGCTCAAGGTCGCGCTCGAGTGCTGCATTCTCACCCCAACGGTGAAGAAGGACGGCTTCGGTGACGTCAACAAGGAGCGGCTGCAAAAGGTGATCGAGCTCATCACCAAGGCATACAACCTGCCGCGTCAGCCCGCGCTGAACGAGGTGTTTGACGGGTCGTATCTTCCTCCCAAAAGCGAGCGGATGGTCAACTAATCTGAAGCGGCGCGAAAGCAGGAAGGATTCGCCAATGGCTTTTATCGAACTCGCCGGCGTCGACTTGGCCTATACGGCCAGGTCGACCGGTGCGAATACCTTGGCGGTATCTGGCGCAAACGTCGACATTGCCTACGGGGAATTTGTGTCCATCGTCGGCCCGAGCGGCTGCGGGAAGTCGACGCTCCTGAAATTGATCGCGGGCTTAATGCGCCCGAGCCGCGGCAATGTGCGGGTCGACGGCAGCGAAGTGCAACGCCCGCTGAAGACCGTCGGCATGGCCTTTCAGAATGCGACGCTGCTGCCGTGGCGGAACATTCGCGACAACGTGATGCTGCCGCTCGAAATCGTCGAGCCCTACCGGAGCACGCAAAGACAGGATCGCGAGAAGAACCACGAACGCGTGGAAATGCTGCTCGCGAAGGTCGGTCTTTCCGGCTTCGCCGATCGCATGCCCTGGGAATTGTCCGGCGGCATGCAGCAGCGCGCGCAGCTCTGCCGGGCGTTGATTCACGAACCTTCAATTTTACTGCTCGACGAGCCTTTTGCCGCACTCGATACGTTCACGCGCGAGGAGCTGTGGGGCGTGCTGCAGGAGCTATGGTCGTTCCGCAAATGCACGATCATCCTGATCACCCATGAATTGCGCGAAGCCGTGTTCCTCGCGGACACGATTCACATCATGAGCGCACGGCCGGGCCACATCATCAAGACAAGCAAGATCGATCTTCCGCGTCCGCGCACGCTGGAATCGACCTTCGATCCAAAATTCGTCGACGTCGTTCATGATCTGCGCCATCATATCGGCAAGGGGAAGCAGTCATGAAGAAGGAGGCTTTGGAACGGCTCGCGCCATGGCTGACGACCGCGGTCTTCATCCTTATCTGGTGGCTTGCCATCATCGTCTTCGGCATCAAGAACTATATTCTGCCGACTCCGCTGGAGACGGTGCAGGCGCTCGCCAAATACTGGTCTCCGCTCTTGACGAACGGAATGGCGACACTCGCCACGACGCTGATCGGCTTCGGCATCGCCGTCGTGATCGGCATGGTCCTCGGCATTCTCGTCGGCTCTTCGCGCCTTGCCTATAAGGCGCTCTACCCGCTGCTCGTGGCCTTCAACAGCGTTCCGAAAGCGGCGCTCATCCCGATTTTCGTCATCTGGTTCGGCGCCGGAACCTTGCCCGCGATCATGACGGCATTCATGCTCTCCTTCTTCCCGGTCGTCGCAAATGTCGCAACGGCATTCGCGACGATCGAGCCGGAGCTTCTGGAAGTGATGCGCTCGCTTGGCGCGTCGCAGCGGGATATGACGCTCAAAGTCGGAATCCCGCGCTCGCTTCCCTACTTTTTCGCTTCGCTGAAAATCGCTATCACCTTGGCTTT
>JAJPHK010000089.1 GCA_021325315.1 Alphaproteobacteria bacterium | reverse complement strand
GCCACTGAAGGCCTATGCCGCGACCGCGGACGGGGATCTCCCCCGCCCAAACCGGGCCTCGTCCAGCCACTGAAGGCAGCGGGGCCTGTTTTACCCCACGGACGGCTACCTTACGCCTCCCGGACCGCGCGGGCCGGTGACGCCGCGTTGCCGCTACGTCAACACCGCGCGGCGCGAGCGCCGCACCCTCCCCCAAGGACAAGACCGGATCCTGCCTCGGCCCTCATGGAAGGGTGGTAGGAATATAAGGCTACTAATAAACAATGTCAATAGTTGACATTTGTACATACAATCGCCATAGTGTTGTATGAGGATTACGTTTGCCGGATTCGATTGGGACGAAGCCAACCGAGCGAAGTGCCGGAAACATGGTGTCTCGGCTGAGGAAATCGAGGCCTTGTTCGAGAATGCGCCTCGAGTTGCGCCCGACTCGAAACATTCCCTGGAAGAAGATCGCTTTATCGCGGTGGGGCGAACACCTAGAGGACGGCCATTGTTCGTTGCTTTTACGTTTCGAAAACGGGGCGGGGCCCGACTGATCCGGCCGATTAGCGCCCGCTACATGCATAGAAAGGAAATCGAGGCCTATGAAGCGCAAGATTCCTAAATTCAAGACAGACGCCGCCGCCGAGAAGTTTCTCGAAGGCGACCTTTCCGATCTCGACTTTTCGCAATTCAAGCCTGCTCGCTTCGAGTTTCAGCCGAAAAGCGAGCGCGTGAATATGCGACTGTCCAAGCCTCTCCTCGACTCCGTGAAGAAGAGCGCCGCCAAGCACGGAATTTCCTATCAGCGGTTTATCCGGCAGGTGCTGGAGCGTGCGGTAGACGGAAAGTGAGGACGCAAGGCAGCTCGCCTATTGGCTCCAAATTGCAACTCGGAGCATGCGGCATTGTATTTGCCGCCATCTCGGTAAATTTAGCCCACGCTACCGCGTCCTTCTCTTGCGCAACAGCAGAGAAAATCATCCCTGCGGTTTCCTTCGAAGGCCATGCGCCCTATTCCGACAACGATCTGCTCGATTTCAGCGGTGAAATCGAGATCGAGGCCGGCCGGAAAATCGCGCTCGCAAAATCCGATGTTAAAAATTTCGTCTGGAAGAAAACGATGGCGTTCGGCATCCGAAAACAGGTCGAGCCGGGTGCCGCCATCGAAATCGAAATCCGCACACGCAAAAGTCCCGACGGCATCGAATTCCCCGGCCGCTACAAAATCCGCGCTGGAAAACAAAGATTCGCAGGCGAGATCGCCTGCTCCTGCGGCTAAATCCAAAAAATTTCATTTCCCGGACCTGCAACCGGTTCAATCTGTGGACAATCGCTCCCTTTCGCGCAGCGAAACCGTTACGCCGCCTCAATTTCCTCGCCTGTGCAAAAATTTCCATTTTGACATTTACGTGACGGTATGCGGCAATGGGTTACCGGAAAAGAAAACTCCCGGCGGGAGGAAACTTTTCGCGGGAAAAAGACTTTACGGGAAGAAGCCCGGACGGGGTGCAGCCGGGTGAAAGTAAAATGGGGCCAGTCAATGCAAATCAAGATCCGCCAGCCGGTGGCGTTCGACGTCACGCCGGTTGAGGGAAATTTTGTACTCCGTTTCGTCACCGAAAACGAACACGAGGCAATCGTCACCGTCTCACGCGACCTCCTGTCCGATCTGATCGCAAAGCTGCAGGAGATCGAAGCCGAAGACGAAGCGCCGGCGGCGGAGCCGGAAAAGCCCGAAATCGCGAAGGACGACGAAACGCGGCGCGTATTGTTGCGCGCGCTCAGCGCGAGCATCACGCGCGCAGCATAAGTGCCGCGCCGCGCGTGAAAAAGTTATCTTTTCCGGAGCGAAAGGACCTATATTGTTTCCAACAAAAATTGGGGGAGCAATGTTTGGGTCGTTTCGGAATTTATTCGTAACCGCCGCCGTGGCCGTGAGCCTTACCGCAGCCACGCCGCCTGCATTCGCGCAATCGTCCGGCACGGACAGCGCCGCGCCGAAAAAACCTACCGCCAGTCCGTGCAGGAGAGACGGGAAAAACGCGAAGAAGAGATACGCGAGCGGCAGGCGCGCATCAAGGCGTCGCAAGAGGCGAACTGGCGCGCGGCCATGGCCGTGAAACAGAAACGCGCAGCCTGCAGCAAGCGTGCGAAAGAGCAAGGCCTGCACCTCCTGAAGCGGCGGCGCTTCATGAAAAAATGCCTGGCGGAACTGTAGGCCCCGGCTTGTCCCGATCGTTGTTCCTCACCCCGAGGACGCGCGCGTACCGGTCGTAGCGATTCTTCATCCTATCTTCTTTCATCATCATCGCGCTGAGGAGCAGCCGCGGCCGCTCCACCTCGCTTCGCCCCATAGTTTTCTCCTCCCTCACAAGTGAGGGATCGGAGTCAGCGCTCCCCTCGCCTGTCACTTTCACCTCCGAGGCATACTGTCGCTTCAAATATTCTTCACGTTTGCTTGTGATGTCGGTCACACCGCTCGGACTCATGGTATGCGATCCGGCTTACGCTGCCGCGTCAGAGCAGCGCCCTTTCAAACGAGGATGCGGATCATGAACAAATCATTCCGTACATTTTTAGCGATCGCCGGCGCTGCGATTTGTATCGGCGCGGCGCCGCTTGCGATGTCGCAATTCGCAACCGGTAACGAAACGTCCGGCAAGACGCTGCAGCAAACGCTGCGGGAATGGCGCGACAGCGCGCGCGCCGCGCGGCAAAAGCTGGAAGCCGAAGCGCGCGTACGGCAAGCGCGCGTGGAAGCGCAGGAAGCGGCCAATCTCAAGACGATCGCGAACTACCACTTCAAATGTTCGGCCTGCCAGAGACAGGCGAGCGAGCAAGGACTGCATTTCCTGCACCGGATGACCTTCATCCACGAATGCATGCGCCCCCTGTAGCGGGAGGAAGCGCACGATGAGACTCCTGCAATTCTTGTGACGGGGGTCACATCGTTCGAGCGCCGGATATGCAATTTGTTCGCCATCGCGCCGTTCCGACGCGAGTGATCCGGAGGAACGAAGATGACAAAAACGCTCAAGACATTTTTCGTTATCGCCGCGGCCGCCATCTGCATGGGCACGACGCCGCTCGCCGTTTCCTACGCTCCGCAGGCTTTGCGCACCGCCGGCCAGGAACTCAAGGCCGCAGCCGAAGCGCAAAAGCAGCGCGCGGAAGCGCAGGAAGTCGCGGATATCAATACCGCCGCCGGCTACCGGCTGAAACTCGCAGGCTGCAGAAAGCAGGCAACCGATTCTTATCTGCACTTTCTTGAGCGGATGTCCTTCATTAGCGAGTGCATGGGCCGCTCGTAACTACTTCCGCCAAAGGCTCGCGAGCCACGCCCGCGAGCCAAGACGGCCCGGCTTGCGCCAGATCAAAGTCTTAAGAGCGGTTTGCTGCGATCCTTTTTAAAATTTTCGCAGGAAAACGCATATGCACATTTCTCTGCACGACAAGGCCTGGTCGCCCTATGTGGCCGGGATCGTCATCGGCCTTCTGTAGGTCCCCGCGTTTCTCTTGGCCGAAACCGCGCTCGGCGCCTCCTCTTCCTACGTCACGGTCGCGGATTGGATCGTGTCCTGGGCCGACCCGCAGCTTCTGAAAATCGACTACGCCGCGAAACACGTGGCGCTCACCGCGAAGAACTGGTGGCAAGTGGCGCTCGTCGGCGGCATCGCGATCGGTGCGTTTCTTTCGATGAAGCTGTCGGGCGCGCGGCGCGCGGCCATCTCCCCGATCTGGAAGCGGGCGCTTGGTACCGCTTCGCCCATGAAGCGATACGCGCTCGCCTTCAATGCGGGCTTTCTCATGCTGTTGGGCGCGCGGATCGCCGACGGCTGCACGAGCGGGCACGGTCTTTCCGGCCTTGCACAGCTCTCCGTCGGCTCCACCGTCGCGGTCGCCGCGATGTTCGCGGGCGGAATCCTTGCAGCCAATCTTCTGCTCCGCCGCATCTAGGAGGTTTCCATGAGCGTTTTAAGCGCCGTCGTTACGGGAATCGCAATGGGGATCGTTTTTGGCTTCGCGCTCGAGAAATCGCGCGTGTTCGAACCTGGCGTGATCGTCGGGCAGATGCAGCTGAGCAACTTCATCATGCTCAAGGTGTTTCTCACGGCGGTCGCGACGGGCGCAGTCGTTCTCGCCGCGCTCAACGGCTTCGGCTATGTGAAGCTCCAGCCGAAGGCCGAGCTCATTGCCGCCGATATCGTGGGCGGGTTGCTTCTCGGCACCGGCATCACGCTCGCGGGCGCCTGTCCCGGCACGACGCTCGCGCAGATCGGGGCCGGCTATCGCGATGCGCTGTTCACGCTGATCGGCGGGCTGTTCGGCGCGCTCGCCTATTCCTACGCGCAACCGCTGCTCGTTCCCGTTCTCGGCGCGAGCGCGCCGAAAACGATCTTTACGGACTATGCCGGCATTCCGTACTGGATGGGCGCGCTCGCGCTTGCGGCGGTATTGGTAATCGTTCTCGTGATTCTGGAGCGCCTTCGCCCCTACCGCGGCGAGCTCGGCCGGGATTTCGACGGCAGCCTAAATTCCGAAGAACGGAGCACGATTTCCGTCCAATCGGCCCGCTGGCCCGCATAAGCTCAGCGCCGCCATACGCTCGCGAGCCACGGCTGCTCCTCGCGCGGCTTCCCCTCCGGCCGGAAGAAATGCGTGAGCTCGGAAAAACCGGCGTCCGTCATGTAGCGGCGCCAGGCTTCGGGCGAATGATACACGCCGTAGCGGCCGTCGGCGCGGATTTCCTCGGTGTCGTTGCCGTGCGGGTTGGAGCTGAACAGGACGCCGCGCGGCTTCAGCGCCGCGCGAAGCTCCGACAGTACACGCGGAAGCTCCTTCGGCGGCACGTGGAAGAGCGATGCGTTCGCGAAAATCCCGTCGAAGCGGGCGGGCGGAAGATCGAGCGCGAGAAAATCCTGTACCCACACTTCGCAGCCGGAATGGGCTCGCGCCATTTCGGCGAAGGCCTCCGCCCCTTCGAGGCCGACCGCTTCGTGGCCGAGGCTTGAGAGCGTTTTCAGGTCGCGTCCCGGCCCGCAGCCGAAATCGAGAATGGAAAAAGGCGGCTTGCCCTCGATGAAGCGCAGCAGCGCCGCGATGTTGTGGCTGACGTCATGGTCGCGCGTGCGCGCCCAGAAGGCGCTGGCATTTTGCTCGTAAAAGGCAAGCGTTCGCTGGCTGGACGGCTGTTTTGTCATCGCCACGGAGTAACCCGATCCGGCACCGGATTGTCGAGTCATTTCGCAGGGTTAGCGGCGGCGGCTCGGAAAATGAAGCTCAAGTTAAGGGTGATTAAGAACTGGCTGAGCACAGCGCTGATAACTGTCATGGCCGGGCTTTGTCACTCAAGTCGGGTTTACCCGACTTGAGCTCTTAAGGCGCCGAACTCGGGCAAACCCGAGTTCGAATGCCATCCACGCCTTAGCTGCAGAAAGGCGTGGATGCCCGGCATAAAGCCGGGCATGACGATTGAGGGGGCAAAGGGTACTTACGCAGCCCGTACGCCGGTCTCTGCCCTCGCCTCGTCGCGCAGCGCGCGGCGCAAGATCTTGCCGACATTCGTCTTCGGCAGCTCGGTGCGGAATTCGATGTATTTCGGGCGCTTGTAGCCCGCGAGCTGTTCGGCGCAGTATTTGCGCAACGCCTCTTCGGTGAGCGCGGGATCCTTCTTCACCACGAAAAGCTTCACCACCTCGCCCGAATGTTCGTCGGGCACGCCCACGACCGCGCATTCGAGAACCCCGGGGTGATGCGCGACCACGTCCTCCACCTCGTTCGGATAGACGTTGAAGCCGGAGACGAGGATCATATCCTTCTTGCGGTCGACGATTTTCACCCGGCCCTTCTCGTCCATGACGCCGATGTCGCCGGTGCGGAAGAAGCCATCTTTGGTCATCACCTTCGCGGTCTCGTCCGGACGATTCCAGTAGCCCGCCATCACCTGCGGGCCGCGCGCGCAGATTTCGCCCGCCTGCCCGAGCGGCAAATCGTTCCCCGCCTCGTCCTTGATCGCGATGTCGGTGGACGGGAACGGCAGGCCGATCGTTCCGGTGTACTCGGTGTTGTCGGCGCGATTGCAGGTCAAGACTGGCGAGGTTTCCGAAAGGCCGTAGCCCTCGATGATGGGGGTGCCGGTTTTCTTGAACCAGAGCTCGGCGACCGCGCGCGTCACCGCCATGCCGCCGGAATTGGCGGCGCGGAGCCGCGATACGTCAATCTTGCCGAAGTCCGGATGATGCAGGAGGGCGTTATAGAGCGTATTCACCGCCGGGAAGCATGAGATTTTATATTTCGAGACGTCGCGGATCAACGATTTCAGGTCGCGCGGATTGGGAATGAGAATGCACAGCCCGCCGTTCCGCAACGACAGGAAGAAACAGGCGGTGAGCGCGAAGATGTGATAGAGCGGCAGCGCCGTCACGCAGATGAACTGGCCCGGCGGGCCTTTCCTGAGCGCGGGCTGCAGCCAGGCATCGCACTGCAAGGCGTTCGCGACGATGTTTCTATGCGTGAGCGTGGCGCCCTTGGCGATGCCCGTCGTGCCGCCGGTATATTGCAGATAGGCGACGTCCTCTTGATGGAGGTCGACCGGAAACAGTGTGCGTTTTTTTCCTTCCGCGATCGCCTGTGAAAATGTCACCGCGCCGAGGAGCGAATAGTTCGGCACGAGCTTCTTGACGTGCCGCACGACAAAATTGACGATCTTGCCTTTCAGCCTCAGCATCTCGCCGAGGCTCGTCACGATCACCTGCTTGATCGAGGTGCGGGTCACCACCTGTTCGAGCACATGCGCGAAGTTTTCGAGGATGACGATCGCTTCCGCGCCCGAGTCATTGAGCTGATGCTCCAACTCGCGCGGCGTATAGAGCGGATTGATGTTCACCACGACGTAACCGGCGCGCAAGATACCCGCCATCGCCACCGGATATTGCGGCGTGTTCGGCATCATGATCGCAACCCGCGCGCCGCGCGGCAGGTTCTTCGATTGGAGATAAGCAGCAAAAGCTTTCGAAAGCTCGTCCACCTCGCCGTAGGTGAACTCCTTGCCCATGAAGGAATAGCCGGACGCATCGCGATATTTCGTGAAGCACTCCTCGATCAGCGCGACGACGGACTTGTATTGCGATGGGTCGATCTCCGCCGGCACGCCGGGCGGGTAGTGCTTCAGCCAGATGCGCTCCATATTGTTATTTCCTGCGTTTCCCCATGCCCATCATGCCGGAATCCGGGCGGGAGGAAAGAGCCACGCGCCCAATATCGGGTCATTCCGGGCGCAGCGCAGCGCATAAGCGGTGCGCTGCAGACCCGGAATCCAGAAACGCTTGCGAATGCTTCTGGATTCCGAACTCGCCTGCTTCGCAGGCGCCCTGGAATGACAACTGAGATTATCCCGCGCTTGCCGCCGTCTTCGGCTCGCTCCCGCGCCGGGTCGCGAGCTTGAGCGAAATCAGCTCGTCCGGCTTCAGGAAATAGAGCTGGTCTCTCGGCGTCTCCATCGCATGCACCCAGAGGCGGAGATCGACGCCCATCTCGGCGAGGTATTTCTGGCAGTCGGCGGAAATCCGCTGCGCTTCCGCCATGCCGCGCGCGCCGTCGAAGCCGGGATCGCCCGGCGAAAACGCCTGGTGCACGCCGATCACAGCCTTTTCGCCTGCCCTGCGCTCCTCGCCGCCCGCGAAGACAAGCGGACAGGACGACGCGCAATAGCCGCCGTTCTCAACAGCGGTCGCGAATTTCTTCTCGCGGATCAGGCGGCCCATTGCGATTGCGTCCTGCACGGAGCCGCCGGTCGAATTCAGCACCACCGTCTTCACATAACCGCCGCGCTTCTCAACTTCGGTTTTGAAGGCATCGAAGGCGCCGGTATAGATCATGCCGGTGGCGTAGAGCCTGCCGTCGCCAAGCAGCTCGAACGTCATCCGCTCCGAGAGCTTGCCGTTCGGCTTCGGCATCGCGATTCGCCGGTCCTTGCCGGGCGTAAGGCCCGGCATGATCGACGGCAGGAGCGATGGTGCGGGATCGTTCGCCGGCACCGGCGCGGAAATCGTTGTTTCGTTATTCAGTTCGCTCTCAAGCATCCCGTAATAGTCGAGGCCGACCACCCAGATCGTCGCGATCACGACCAGGCTGAAGAGCCAGCTGAGAATGCGGTCATCGGGATTGTTGCGCAGCCATTCGGCCGCGCGTTCCCGGATTTTCGCGGCGGGGAACAACGGCTACTCCTTCACCGCCCGCGCCGACGAAAACGGCGTTACGTTTTCCGGCTCGTCCTCATCGATCAGCTTCGGCTCCTTTTTTGCGGCTTTTTCCGGCGACGGCGGCTTGCCGGAGTTCTGCTTTCCCGCCGGCGCGTTTTTCTTGCGGGCCGCGGGCGGGGCCGCCCCGTTCGCGGCTTCCACCTCGCGCGCGTATTGCAACGCGGCGATCAGCTCGGCCGCGGTCATGGTGCTGGCCGCGGCCTGCGGCTCGTTCTCGCGGCGGATGCCCGCCTGGACGACGCAGAGGATCAGCACGAGCACCGCGGGCATGAGGTCGATCGCGATCGCGCCCGCCCAGCTCGGCACGAAATCACCCGCGTAGCGCAACACCGCTTCCGCGGGCGACAAAGGCTGAAACCGCTCCGGCTCGACCCGCGGCGCGTCCAGAATCTTGTCGGCGGCGGCGGAAAGCGCCTTCGCCTGCTGCTTTACCGCGTCTCCGACCTTGCCCACGACGGCGGTCTGGCGGTCGAACAAGTCCCCGCGCCCGCCCGCGACCGGCGCGACGAACCCGTTCAGGAGATTGTCGGCCTGCCGTTTCACAGCGGGCGCGACGGAGGTCTGCTGCAGCGAGTTGATCACAGCGGAAAGCGCCAGCGTCTCGGCGCCGAACGCGTCGCTTCTCGCCGCGACCGGCCCCCTGGCGGAGACGAGTTCGCGCATCTTCGCGAGATGCTTAGAGCCCTGTTCGAACAGCTTCTGCACTTTTTCGTCGGAGGAGGCGACCTGCTGCGCAAGGTCGTTCAACTGATTCGACATCTGGGTGAGGAGCTGCACGACGGTGCCTGAGCCAGAGGTGCCGGTGAGCGAGCCGCCTTTTTCCGATTCCGCGAGCTTGCCGAAGTGCATCGCAGCCAGCCGAATATCCGGCAGCAAGCCCTGCGCCGCGATCGCATTCGCGTGCGCCTTGTCGAGATCGCGGGTGTAAGATTCCACCGAAGCCGAGAGATGCTGCTGGATCGCGGCGGCACCGGCGAGCGCCGAAGCGTTGAGCCACGCGGACATGGCAATGATCATGAAAGCGCCGAGCCCCATGCAGCCGAACAAAAGGCTGCGGCCCGAAACGTCCCGGATATGCGGGAGGAAACGGAGCAAAAACGTCCAGAAGGCGTAAATGCCGACCGAGACCGCGACCGAGTAGATCACCGCCGCGAAAAAGACGACGGTGGCGTTACCGTTCAAAAGCTCGCGCACGCCGAGATAAGTATAGACGCCGCTTGCGAGTGCGAGCACGCCGAGCGTGACGCGCGTGGTGATTTCGAGGCGCTGCACGCCTTCGCGTAATGCTGTGGACATCGTCTGGCCCCCGGCGGCCTTGCCGCGGTGAGCCCCCCACACCGAAACTTGCCACGCAATCCGGCCAGAATGTGGCTGAGACCCGGCGGAATTTTTTCG
>JAJPHK010000149.1 GCA_021325315.1 Alphaproteobacteria bacterium | reverse complement strand
TGCAGACGTGCTTGCATGCGGCGCGAAACCGGCGCCTGCTGGCGAGGCTCGTAACTTCGCCACCGGGACGGCACGGGGCACCGCCTCCGGCAACTACGTGCCGGCGCGAGGAGCTCGCTGACGGAGAGGCTCACGCCTCACGAAAAGCGCGGCCCGGGCCGAGAAACCGCCGAACTGGAGCGCTGCGAAGCGCGCCTCTCGCAAGAGAGGCAATGATGGAAGACCCGTGCGCCAAGCGGCGCTCCGGTCCCTCGCTTTGCGAAGCGGGGAAAAAGCAATGCTCCGGACGGGAGAAATCCCGGGCGCGGAGTTAAAGGCGTTTGTCCGAGGACATGACCGGAATTTCGTCAGAGAAACGCGCCGCCGGAAACCTCGATACGCTGGCCATTGACCCAGCGATTGTCGTCCGAAAGCAGCGCCGCGATCATCGGGCCGATGTCGTCGGGCAGCCCCGCGCGGCCGAGCGCGGTGATATCGGCGACGCTCCTGTTCGCCTCCGGATCGTCGCGCACGCGGCCGCCGCCGAAATCGGTTTCGATCGCGCCGGGCGCGACCGTGTTTGCGGTAATCCCGCGCGGGCCGAGCTCCTTCGCGAGGTAGCGCGTGAAGACTTCGATTCCGCCTTTCGTCATCGCGTAGGCGGACATGCGCGGCAGCGAAAAACGCGCGAGCCCGGACGAGAGATTGATGATGCGCCCGCCGTCCTTAATCAGCGGCAACAGTTTCTGTGTGAGGAAATAGACGCCCTTCAGGTTCACGTCGATCAGCCGGTCGAAATCTTCTTCCTTCATTTCGGCGATCGTTCCGCTAATGCCGATCCCGGCGTTGTTGACGAGAAAGTCGAAATCGGAGCGGCTAAACGTCTCTTTCAGCGTCTTTTGAAACGTATCTTTGAAGGCATCGAAGGCTTTGACGCTGCCGGTGTCGAGCTGAAGCATCGCGGCCTTGCGGCCCATTTTCGCGATTTCCGTCGTGAGCGAATCCGCTTCCACCTTGTTGGAATGATAGGTGCCGATCACGTCGATACCGCGTTCGGCAAGGCTGACCGCCGTATTGCGGCCGAGGCCGCGGCTCGCGCCGGTAATCAGCGCGACCTTGGGCGATGGGCTTGCATCCGCCATGGGGCTTCTCCTGTATTCGAAATGAGAGAGATAGCCCTCGCCGCCGTCACGAAACAGCGGAACAAGCGTGTGAATTTGACATGTCTGCGTTACGCTATTTCGAGATCACCTGCGGCCCGATTTCGGCGATGGTATTGACGCCCGTGAGCGCCATGGTGGTCGAGAGCTCCTTCGTGATGCAATTGATCGCAGTCGTGACCCCTTCCTCGCCGTAAGCGCCGAGGCCGTAGATATAAGAGCGGCCGATCATGCAGCCCTTGGCGCCAAGCGCCAGCGCGCGCATCACGTCCTGCCCGGTGCGGATACCGCCGTCGAACAGGATTTCAACTTGTTTGCCGACTGCCTTCGCGATCTTCGGCAGCGCCGAGATCGAGGAGGGCGCTCCGTCAAGCTGCCGGCCGCCGTGGTTCGACACCACGATCGCGTCGGCGCCGTGTTTTACGGCGAGCTTGGCGTCTTCCTCTTCCAGAATACCCTTCAGGACGAGCGGGCCCTTCCAGAGCTTGCGGATCCACTTCACATCTTCCCAGTTCAGGGTCGGGTCGAACTGATTTTGAATCCAGATCGAGAGCGATTTCGTATCGCCGCCTGCGGTCGCCTCCGCAAGATTCCCGAAGCTGCGCCGCTTCGCGGTGAGGATGCTCGCGACCCAGCGCGGCTTCGTCATGATGTCGAGAATGTTCGGGAGCGTGAGCCGCGGCGGCACCGAGAGGCCGTTCTTGATGTCGTTATGGCGCTGGCCGATCACCTGCAGATCGACCGTGAGTACGAGCGCCGAGCATTTCGCGGCGGCCGCGCGCTCGATCAGGCGCTTGATGAATTTGCGGTCGCGCATGACATAAAGCTGAAACCAGAACGGCAGGCTGACGGAGCTCGCGACATCCTCGATCGAGCACACCGACATCGTGCTCAGGCAAAACGGAATGCCCGCCTTCTCCGCCGCGCGTGCTGCCAGGATTTCGCCGTTCCCGCGCTGCATGCCGCAAAGCCCGATCGGCGCGAGCGCGAGCGGCACAGATGCCGGCTTTCCGAGTATTTTTGTCGCGGTCGAGCGCTTCTCGACGTCGACGAGAATTTTTTGCTTGAGCTTGATTGCCTGCAGGTCCGCGCGGTTTGCGGCAAGCGTTTCCTGCGAATAGGAGCCGGCTTCCAGGTAATCGATGAACATGCGCGGCACCTTCCGGTGCGCAACCTCGCGTAGATCCTCGACGCAAGTGACGACAGGCATGAAATTCCCCCGAAGTTTGCAGCGCGCTCTGATAGCACGCCCGAATTTCGGGGCATACGGATGCAGTGGTTGACTTCTCAACGCAAGAGGTGCCCGCTTGGCGCGGGGCGGGACGAAAGGCGGAAATTATGACCGGCAAGGACAGGAAGCCCGCGGACGAGACCCAGCGCAAACTCAACGATATTCTCGAAGAGGGGCTGGAAGAGACATTTCCCGCTTCCTACGCGGTGGCCGTAACGCAGCCCGCGCCTACGCGGCCGGAAGACGGGTTCGAGCCCGATAAAAATGAGCCGGATAAAAAGAGCTAAAACGCGAAGTTTCCCTTTATTTTGCACGGCAACTACTAGATATATCAGGGAAACGGAGGAGCCATGTCGCTCGTCATGCCCGAACTCGATCGGGGCGTTCTCGGCCGCCGCGCGGAAATCGTCGCGGCGCTGCGCAGGATCGTGCCCGGCGAAGGGGTGATCGACAGCGCGACCGAAATGAAGCCCTACGAATCCGACGGGCTCACCGCTTACCGCGCGCTCCCCATGGTTGTCGTGCTGCCCGAAACTGTCGAGCAAGTGTCGCAAGTTCTCCGCTATTGCTACGATCAAAAGATCAAGGTCGTGCCGCGCGGCGCCGGCACGTCGCTTTCGGGCGGCTCGCTGCCGCTGGAAGACGCCGTTCTTCTCGGCATGGCGAAGTTCAACCGGGTGCTTGAGATCGACTACGCGAACCGCGTCGCCGTGGTACAGCCGGGCGTCACGAATTTGGGCGTGACCAAAGCCGTCGAGCACGAGGGTTTTTACTACGCGCCCGATCCCTCGTCGCAGATCGCTTGCTCGATCGGCGGCAACGTCGCGGAAAATTCCGGCGGCGTGCACTGCCTGAAATATGGCCTGACCATGAACAACGTGCTCGGCGTCGAGATGGTGCTGATCACCGGCGAGGTGCTGCGGATCGGCGGCAAGCATCTGGATGCCGACGGCTACGACCTGCTCTCGGTCATCATCGGCTCGGAAGGCCTGCTCGGCGTCGTCACGGAAGTCACCGTCCGCATCTTGAAGAAGCCGGAGACCGCCCGCGCGGTGCTGCTCGGCTTCCCCACCTCGGAAGCCGCGGGCGATTGCGTGGCCAAAATCATCGGCGCCGGCATCATTCCGGGCGGCATGGAAATGATGGACAAGCCCGCGATCGCGGCGGCGGAAGCTTTCGTGCAAGCCGGCTATCCGCTGGACGTCGAAGCGCTCCTGATCGTCGAGCTCGATGGGCCCGAGGCCGAATGCAATCACCTGCTGGAGCGCGTGAGCGATATCGCGAAAAGCTGCGGCGCCACCACCTTGCGTGTCTCCAACTCGGAAGAGGAGCGGATCAAGTTCTGGGCCGGGCGCAAGGCGGCATTCCCTGCGGTCGGGCGCATTTCGCCGGATTACTACTGCATGGACGGCACCATCCCGCGCGGCAAGCTTCCGCTCGTGCTTGCGCGCATGCGCGAACTATCCGAGCATTACAAGCTTCGGGTCGCGAACGTCTTTCATGCCGGCGACGGCAATCTTCACCCGCTCATTCTTTACGATGCGAACGAAACGGATGAGCTGGAGCGCGCGGAAAAATTCGGCGCCGATATTTTGAAGCTTTGCGTCGAAGTCGGCGGCGTGCTCACCGGCGAGCACGGCGTCGGCGTCGAGAAACGCGATTTGATGCCGACAATGTTCAACGAGACCGATCTCGCGCAGCAGCAGCGGCTGAAATGCGCCTTCGACGCGGAAGGCCTGCTCAATCCCGGCAAGGTATTCCCGAAACTTCACCGCTGCGCCGAGCTTGGCCGTATGCATATTCACGCCGGCAAGGTGCCGTTTCCCGATCTGCCCAGGTTCTAAATGTCTGACACATTCAAGCCGCGCGACGAGAACGAGATCGTCGAGGCCGTCGCATGGGCGGCCTCCGGCGGAAAAAAGCTTGAACTGATCGGCCAGGGGTCAAAACGCGCGCTCGGCCGCGCCGCGCAATATGACACTACGCTCGATGTCTCGGGTCTTTCCGGCGTCGTGCTCTACGAGCCGGAGGAATTGGTGTTCTCGGCGAAAGCGGGAACGCCGATCGCCGAAGTCGAAAAAGTGCTTGCAGCCAACAGACAGGAATTCGCCTTCGAGCCGATGGATTTGGGCCCGATTCTCGGCGGCAAGCCGGGTGAGGGGACGCTTGGTGGAATGCTCGCGGTGAACTTTTCCGGCCCCCGCCGCATCAAGGCGGGGGCTTCGCGCGATCACACGCTCGGCGTGAAATGCGTCTCCGGCCGCGGCGAGATTTTCAAGGCGGGCGGCCGCGTCGTGAAAAACGTCACCGGCTACGATCTGCCGAAATTGATGGCGGGCTCGTTTGGGACGCTCGCGGTAATGACCGAAATCACGCTGAAGGTGCTGCCGGCCGCCGAGGATGTCGAAAGCGTGCTCGCGCTCGGCCTTTCCGACGCCCGCGCCGTCGAGGCGATGGCGCTTGCGATGGGCTCGGCCTGCGATGTTTCGGGCGCCGCGCATTTTCCGCAAGCGATCGCCGCGAAGCTGCCGGTGAAAGCGGTCGCCGGCGGAAATTCTTCCGTCATGGCATTCCGCCTGGAAGGTATCGCGCCCTCGATCGCCTATCGGCGCGGGAAGTTAGAGGCGATGCTGAAATCCTTCGGCTCGCTCGCTGTGCTGAAGGCGGACGAATCCCGCACCTTCTGGCGCGCTGTGCGCGATGCCGTTCCATTTTCCGGAAAAACGGCGAACGCGCTTTGGCGTCTTTCCGTGACTCCGACCTCCGGCGCGAAAATCGGTGGCGCAATCGCGTCCGCGACGGGTGCGCAGATGTTTTTTGACTGGGCCGGCGGGCTGATTTGGGTTGAGATGCCCGGCGAAAACCCGCATGAACAGGCGGTGCGCTCCGCCATCAACGGCGAGGGCCATGCGCTCCTGGTGCGCGCGACGCCTTCGGTGCGGGCGAGCGCGAACGTATTCGGCGTGCTCGATGAAGGGCTTGGGAAAGTGATACGCGGCGTAAAGGAAGGTTTCGACCCGAAAGGCGTGCTCAATCCCGGCCGCATGTACGCGGGACTTTGATTGATGCAGACGCATTTCTCGCTCGCGCAGCTCGCCGATCCGAATATCGCGGAAGCGAACAAGATTCTACGCGCCTGCGTGCATTGCGGCTTCTGCACCGCGACCTGTCCGACCTATGTGCTTCTCGGCGACGAATTGGATTCCCCGCGCGGACGCATCTATCTCATCAAGGAGATGCTCGAAGGAAACAAGCCGGCGACGGCCGAGACAGTGAAGCACATCGACCGCTGTCTCTCCTGTCTCTCCTGCATGACGACTTGTCCCTCCGGCGTGCATTACATGCATCTCGTCGATCAGGCGCGCGCGCATATCGAGAAGACGTATACCCGGCCGCTGTTCGATCGTTTCTATCGTGCGCTGCTCGCGCATCTATTGCCGTATCCCGGGCGCTTCAGGCTGACGCTCCTCGCCGCGAAGCTCGCAAAACCTTTTACGTGGCTCTTCGCGGCACTCGGATTGAAACCGCTCGCCGCGATGTTGAAGCTCGCGCCATGGCATGTGGCGCCGATCAGAATTCCCGAATCGCAGTGCGTCTTTCCGGCGGAGGGCGCGCGCAAGGGGCGCGTCGCGCTTCTTTCCGGCTGCGTGGATAAGGTCGTGAAGCCTTCGATCCGCGAAGCGGCGATCCGATTGCTGAACCGGAACGGCATTGAAGTCGTGCTGCCCGCGGGCGAAGCCTGCTGCGGCTCGCTTCCGCATCACATGGGCCGCGAGCATGACGCGCTCGCCTTCGCCAGGAACAACATTGATGTCTGGACGCGCGAAATAAACGGCGAGGGGCTCGATGCGATCCTGATTACCGCTTCGGGTTGCGGCACCACCATCAAGGACTATGGCTTCATGCTGCGCACCGACCCCGCCTATAAGGAGAAGGCGGCAAAAGTCTCCGCGCTCGCGAAGGATATCTCCGAATATCTCGCCAAAATCGGCGTTTCTTCGCCCGCCAACCCGAGTCTGATCAAGGTTGCCTATCACTCCGCCTGCTCGATGCAGCACGGCCAGAAGATCGACCGTCAGCCGAAGGAACTTCTCACCGGGGCCGGGTTTGTTGTGCGCGATATAGCCGAAGGTCATCTATGCTGCGGTTCCGCCGGCACGTACAACATGCTGCAATCGGAAATCGCGGGGAAACTGCTCGCACGCAAGGTCGAGAATATCGAGAAAACCGCGCCGCAAGTGGTGGCGACCGGCAATATCGGCTGCATGACGCAGATCGCGAGCGGCACCAAAATTCCCGTCGTGCACAC
>JAJPHK010000097.1 GCA_021325315.1 Alphaproteobacteria bacterium | reverse complement strand
TTTTAACGCATACGGAGCGTAGCGCAGCCCGGTAGCGCATCTGCTTTGGGAGCAGAGGGTCGCAGGTTCAAATCCTGCCGCTCCGACCAGCCTACGCTCTACGAGCTTCGGCTGGGCGAGCCTTTAAGTGAGACGAGAAATGGTTGCACGCATCTACAAGCCAGCCCGCACCGCGATGCAGTCGGGTACTGCAAAGACGAAGCTGTGGGTGCTCGACTACGAGCCCGAGCAGCCGCGGCAGGTCGAGCCTTTGATGGGCTGGACGTCCTCCGACGATATGAAGAGCCAGCTTCGTCTGCGCTTCGAAACGCGCGAGGAGGCGATCGCCTATTGCGAGAAGAACGGCATCCCGTATCAGGTGTTCGAGGCGCGGGAACCCGCGCGTAGAAAAATCGCCTACGCCGACAATTTCGCGTTCAACCGCGTCGGGCAGTGGACGCACTAAGTACGGCCCCGTAGCTCAGTTGGATAGAGCGCGAGCCTTCTAAGCTTGAGGTCGGAGGTTCGAATCCTCCCGGGGTCGCCAAAGCTCTTCGCGTTTTTAACCAAACGGCTCTAGCAAAATCGGTGTCAAACCAGCCGCCGCGTTTCGATCCAACAAACACCACAATTGGAACTCACTTTTTAAACGTCGGCGTGTGACTTGCCACAGATCACTGACCCCGCGCCGGCAGAGGCTGGACGTCGTTTTGCGGAAACAAATAAAAATATCTCCGCGGTGCGGCGGACAAAGGACAGTAATGCGTAGCGGGGAACGCGTATGTCGGCGATCGATGTTGGGGTGCTCGCCACTCTAGTTTTGTTTGCGCTTCCGGTTTTGGTGGCTGTTTCGGTTTTCGCGCTGTTGCTCGGCGTCGAAGTCCCGAAACTTTTATGCAGCGAAAAGATCCAATCGGAATTAGGATTGCAGCTCGTCTCGCATCAGGCGAGATGGTCCTTGAATGAAAACAGGCTGCCATGGCCCACGATTCAACTCGGCTGGGCGGTGGTAGCGGCGATTTCGCTCATCCTGTTTGGCATAGGCTCCATCGCGAAGGACGAGGCGCTCCGTGAGATCTGGTTTATTGCGGGCGCGGTGAGCTTCACACTCGCGGCAAGCGCGCCCTTTCTGTTCAGGCTCGTTTTTCGCCGCACGGTCTTGCGGCTGGTGCGCGGCGGCATCGTTTCGCGGCTCATGTCGGTGAGCCGGGCGGAATCCCTCTTGATCCGAAAGTTAAGCCTGCTCGGCAGCCGCATCGAAAACTCCTACGCCGAGGTCAATCTGAAAACGTCCATTCAGGTCGCGGAAGTCGCGAAATACATTTTGATCAAGCGCGCGACCGGCGAGGCACGCGACACGCGCAGCCGTCTGACGCGCGCGATCAAGACGCTGCGGAAATTTTCCGAGGAGGTGGCCGACCATCTCGAAGGCTATCGCCAGGTCAAGCGGGATTTCGACTTCACCAAGAACATCGTAATCGAGCGGGGCAGCCCGACGCTCCTTGCCGAGCTTGACCGCCTCAAGCTCGATCTCGATTCCGAGGAGATCAGGACCTTTTTCGACCGCGCACAGTGGCGCAATCTGCAATCGAAGCTCGATCAGATTGTCTTTGACCTGAAAATGATCCGCAATATCGCCGAGGGCGGAAGCGATTTGCCGCTGTCGCTCGGGCAGGCGTGCCAGACCCTGAACGTGACCAGTACCACCTCGCTGAAAACCGCAAAAATCGTGGTCGATGCGCTGCGCCGCGTTTGGCATCCGGACTCCGGCATCAGCGAGGAGGATCGCGAGCGCCGCACGATCAAGACGACGCAAATCAACGTCGCGTGGGAGATCTTCGCGGCCGCTTTCGCGGAGGAAGAGCGGGAAGCCGTTCCGAACCCCCGCCGCGTGCTGGAGCTCGCATAGCGGCTGGTTCAAGGCTTTTTCTTGTGACGAAGGTCACATCGAGGGGGGAGACTGCGGCGCTAAGCATCGCCGCAGATAAAATCCCCTTCGGAGAAGAACATGAACCGGTTTGTTTTGGCTTTCGGCCTTGCCGCGATCGCCGGCGGTGCGAGCGCGGCCGACGCAGTCGGAATTCCCGCTTGCGACGATTTCTTGACAAAATACGAAGTTTGCGTCAGCACCAAAATTCCGGCGGCGCAGCAGCCGGCGTTTCGAAGCTCGATCGAACAAATGCGCAGCGCGTGGGCTTCGGCTGCGAAAAATCCCGATGCGAAACCGGCGCTGGAAAGTGCCTGCACGCAATCGTCCGAGCAGGCGAAGGCCTCGGCGGCCAATTTCGGCTGTTCGTTCTGAACTTTTTCTCTGCGACAAAGCGGCGCCCCGGCGGGGCGCCGTTTCCGTTACGGAAACCCGCTTCAGCATCGCTCCCGCGATCTTTTAGAGGGACTGGCTCGCACGGCTGAATGCTCTACATTCGTGCGCAAGCAGGAGAATCGCCGATGGCCGATGCCGAAAGCCCCGCTGCTTCGCCCAAAGGCGAACTTTCCATCCGTACGCTCGCGATGCCCGCCGACACCAATCAGAACGGCGATATTTTCGGCGGCTGGCTGCTTGGCCAGATGGATATTGCCGGCAACATTTTCGCTTACAAGATCGCGAAAGGGCGCGCGGTCACGGTCGCGGTCGACAGCATGGTGTTTCACAAGCCCGTTTATGTCGGCGATGTCGTCTCGGTTTACTCGGATCTCATCAAGGTCGGACACACCTCGATTTCCGTGCATGTCGAAGCTTGGGTGATGCGCAGAAACGAGGACAATTTGCTGCACGTCACCGACGGAAATTTCACTTATGTCGCAATCGACGACAACAATCGGCCTCGCCCGGTCAAGGGATAGCCTGGCCTCGGTTTAACTTATTGTAATGATGCAACTTTCAAAGGAAGCGGCGGTTGTCATGGTGCGATACAAAATCATGTTAGATTTCACCGCCCACGCCCGTTCCATCGAACGCATTTGAGGAGCCCGTTTATGATTTCTCCGTCATGGCGAAGGGACAGGCTGACCAAGCCGATTTTCGGGATCGCAAAAAAAGCGCTCCCCTCGATGTCCGACACCGAACGCGAAGCGCTCGAAGCGGGCGACACGTGGTGGGACGCCGACCTCTTCACGGGAAACCCGGACTGGAATCGTCTGCTCGCGATTCCGCAGGCGAAGCTCACGGCCGAAGAGCAGGCCTTTCTCGATGGGCCGGTCGAACAGCTCTGCGCCATGTGCGACGAATGGAAGATTTCCTGGGAGCTCAAGGACCTGCCGCCCGAAGTGTGGGACTTCATCAAGAAAAACCGTTTTTGGGGCATGATCATCCCGAAGGAATATGGCGGGCTCGGCTTCTCCGCCTTCGCGCATTCGGAAGTGATCCGGAAATTGTCCAGCCGCTCGATCACGGCTGCGGTCACGGTCATGGTGCCGAATTCGCTCGGCCCGGGCGAGCTTTTGATGCGTTTCGGCACCGAAGAGCAGCGGAAACACTGGCTGCCGCGGCTCGCCGACGGCCGCGAGATTCCGTGCTTCGGCCTCACCAGCCCGGAGGCGGGATCCGACGCGGCGGCGATGATCGACAAGGGCATCGTCTGCCGCGCGCCCGGCGGTGGCAACGAGATTGGCATTCGGCTCAACTGGCACAAGCGCTACATCACGCTCGGGCCGATCGCGACCGTCCTGGGCCTCGCATTCAAGCTCGAGGATCCAGACCACCTTCTTGGCGATAAAGAGCACCTCGGCATTACCCTCGCGCTCGTGCCGACGAAAACGAAGGGCGTGGAAATCGGCCATCGCCACTTGCCCGCGATGCAAGTGTTCGAGAACGGCCCGAATTGGGGCCGCGACGTTTTTCTTCCGATCGATCACATCATCGGCGGCGCCGAACGGGCCGGACAGGGATGGAAGATGCTGATGAGCGCGCTCGCGGCGGGCCGCGGTATTTCGCTTCCTTCGCAATCCTCCGCCGGCACCGCTTACACAGCGCGCGTCTCCGGCGCCTATGCGCGCATCCGCCAGCAATTCAACATTCCCATCGGAAAGTTCGAAGGCATCCAGGAGGCGCTCGCGCGGCTCGCTGCGAACGCCTATCTCGTCGACGGCGCGCGGCGTTTCACCTGCGCCGGTCTCGATCTCGGTCATCACCCGGCGGTGATTTCAGGCATCATGAAGCTGCATGCGACCGAGCGCATGCGTGCTTCCGTCACGGACGCCATGGACATCCACGGCGGCAAGGCCATCATCGACGGGCCGCATAACTATCTCGGCAGTTTGTATCGGTCGGTGCCGATCGGGATAACGGTCGAAGGCGCGAATATCCTCACGCGCAACCTGATCGTCTTCGGGCAGGGCGCGATCCGCTCGCATCCGTACATCCTGAAAGAGATGACGGCGTTACAGGAGCCCGACCAGGCGAAGGCGCTCGACGAATTCGACAAGGTGTTCTGGGCCCATGTCGGCCACGCCTTCGCGACGCTTTTCCGCGCCTGGGTCCGGAACTGGACCGGCGGCTTGTTTGCGCCCGCGCCCGACGCCGGCCCTGCGGCGAAATTCTACCGCCAGCTTTCGCGGCACGCGTCGTCCTTCGCACTGCTCACCGACTTTGCGCTGCTCACCATGGGCGGCGCACTGAAGCGCAAGGAAATGATCTCGGCGCGCCTCGGCGACATTCTGTCCGAGCTTTATCTGCTCTCCGGGACGCTCAAGCGCTGGCAGGACGAGGGCAGACAGGAAAGCGATTATCCGCTGCTCGCTTATTGCGTTGCTGACGGCCTGAAGACGATCCAGCGCCGCATTCAGGAAGTGTTGTTGAACTTCCCAAACCGCCCCGTGGCGTGGTTCCTGAAATTCATTATTCAGCCGCTCGGCATCACCCAGCACGGCCCGCGCGACCGCCTTGCGCAGCAATGCGCGGAGATTTTGCTCGAGCCTTCCGCCGCCCGCGACCGGCTTACGGCGGGCCTTTATCTTGCCGACGACGGCAGCGGCCTTGCGCGGCTTGAACGCGCCTTCAAGCTTGTGACTTCGACCGAGCCGATCATGAAAAAGATGCACGATGCAAAGATGCGCGACTGGAAAGCGGCGCACGAGAAGGGGATTATCACCGACGCCGAGGCGAAGCAGATGGAAAACGCCGCGGCGGCGGTTTCGGATGCGGTCGAGGTCGATGACTTCGCGCCGGAAGACCTGATGCCGACGTCGAGCCTCAAAACGCGTGGCGGCATGCGCGAAGAGCGCGCCGCGAAAGCGAGCTAAGCCATGCGCCCGGTTTTCATCATCGACGGCAGCCGCACGCCGTTTCTGAAGGCGCGCACCGGTCCCGGCCCATTCACACCGGTCGATCTCGCCGTGCAATGCGGACGGCCATTGCTTCTGCGCCAGCCGTTCAAACCGCAGGATTTCGACCGCGTGATCCTCGGCTGCGTGAACGTGATTGCGGATGAAATGAATCCGGCGCGCGTCGCGGCGCTCCGCCTCGGCATGGGCGAGGCGATGCCCGCCTTCACCATGCAGATCAATTGCGGCTCGGGCATGCAATCGATCGATACGGCATACCGCTACATCCAGAACGGCACCGACAATCTCGTGCTCGCGGGCGGTGCCGAGGCCTTGAGCTACGCGCCGCTCGTTTACAACAAGGGCGCGGTCAACTGGTTCGGCCGCATGTTCATGGCGAAGTCGCTCTGGGCGCGGATCGCGAATTTCTTCACGCTGCGGCCTTCGATGTTTGCGCCGGTGATCGGCCTTGAGCGCGGCCTTACGGATCCCATCGTCGAACTCAACATGGGCCAGACAGCTGAAGTCGTCGCCAAGCTCTTCAACATCACGCGAAGGCAAGCCGACGAGTACGCAGCCGAAAGCCAGCAGCGGCTCGCAAAAGCGCAGAAGGAAGGCTATCTCAACGACGAAATCATCCCGGCTTTCGCGAAGGACGGCAAGGTTTACACCTACGATGACGGCGTGCGGCCCGACTCCACGGTCGAAACGCTTGCGAAATTGCGCCCCGTATTCGAGCGCCCCTGGGGCAAGGTGACGGCGGGCAACTCCTCGCAGATCACCGACGGCGCATCGTGGGTCATACTCGCCTCGGAAGACGCCGTGAAAAAACACAGTCTCAAGCCGAAGGCGAAAATCATCGACAGCGAATGGTCGGCACTCGATCCCTCGATTATGGGGCTTGGCCCGGTTCTTTGCTCAACCGCGCTTCTGAAGCGCCAGAATATGAGCATGAAGGACGTCGACCTGTGGGAGCTGAACGAGGCGTTCGCCGCGCAGGTGCTCGGCTGCCTCGCGGCCTTCGAGGACGAGAAATTCGGCAAGGAAGTGCTCGGCCTTCCGGGCGCGGCGGGAAAAATCGACCGCGCGCGCCTGAACGTCGACGGCGGCGCGATCTCGATGGGCCATCCGGTTGGCACCAGCGGCAACCGCATCGTGCTGCACCTCATGAACGCGATGAAGCGGCTGGGCCTGAAGCGCGGCATCGCCACCGAATGCATCGGCGGCGGGCAGGGCGGCGCGATGCTGATCGAGATGGTGTGAGGTTATGAAAAGCAAGGTTCTCTCCGTCCTCGCCGACCGTGTGCTCGAACTCGGCCCCAACCCGCCGGTCATGGCGGGCCTCAACCACTGGCGCTACGGCAAGGACGAGGATGGTGTCGGCTGGCTGCTGCTCGACCGCAAGGGATCGAGCGCGAACACGCTCAACGCCGAAGTGATTGGCGAACTCGATACGATGCTGGGCAAGATCGAGAACGATCGCCCCACCGGACTCGTGATCCGTTCGGCGAAGAAATCGGGCTTTATCGCCGGCGCCGATATCGCAGAATTCGTCGGGGCGTCCGATGCCGCGGCCGTGGAAGCTAATATCGGCCGCGCGCATGCGGTGATGAACCGCCTGGAAGCGCTTTCGATTCCGACCCTCGCCGTCATTCACGGCTTCTGCCTTGGCGGCGGGCTCGAAGTCGCGCTCGCCTGCAAGCGAAGGATCGCGATTTCCGGTGCGAGCTTCGGTTTTCCCGAGGTGATGCTCGGGCTGCACCCCGGGCTCGGCGGTACCGTGCGCACGCCGCGCCTGATCAATCCAATCACGGCGATGACCATGATGCTCACGGAAAAATCGCTTGATGCACGGAAAGCGAAGGCCGCCGGGCTCGTCGACGCCGTCACAGAGGAACGTCACATCAAAAATGCCGTGAAGGCCGTGGTCTCCGGCGAACTCAAGGTTTCGCCGCCAGGCACGCTGGTGACGGTTTTGAACAGCGGCTTCGCGCGGCCGCTGCTCGCGCGCTACATGCGCTCGCAAACGCGCGCCAAGGCCGATCCCGCACAATATCCTGCGCCGTTCGCACTCATTGACTTGTGGGAAAAGCACGGCGGTGACAGCAAGGAAGCCGCGCTCAAGGCTGAGCTCAAATCCTTCGCGAATTTGATGGTCACGAAGACCGCGCAAAACCTCGTGCGCGTCTTCTTCCTGCGCGACCGCCTCAAGAAAATCGCCGGCGAGAAGCAGAATATTGAGCATATCCACGTCATTGGCGCTGGCGCCATGGGCGGCGACATCGCCGCCTGGTGCGCGCGGCAGAGAATCGCCGCGACGGTCGCCGACATGAAGCCAGAGCCGATCGGCGGCGCGATCAAGCGCGCGGCCGACCTCTACAGGAAAATCCTCAAGAAGGGCACCGATCAGCGCGATGCGCTCGACCGTCTCGTGCCTGACCTTGCGGGTGACGGCGTGAAGTCCGCCGACATCGTGATCGAAGCGGTGCCCGAGAAATTGGAGATCAAGCACAAGGTCTACGCAAGCGTCGAGCCGCAGATGAAGGAAGGCGCGATCCTCGCGACCAACACATCGAGCATTCCGCTGGAGCAGTTGCGCGACGGCCTGAAAAAACCCGAGCGCCTCGTAGGCCTCCACTTCTTCAACCCCGTCTCGCGCATGATGACGGTGGAAGTCGTGAGCCACGACAAGGCCGATCAATCGGTGCTCGCGACGGCAAGAAGCTTCGTCGGCATGATCGATCGCCTGCCGGTGCCGGTGAAGAGCGAGCCGGGCTTCCTCGTCAATCGCGCGCTCACGCCCTACATGATCGAGGCGATGGTCATGGTGGACGAGGGGATCGCGAAGGAGACCATCGACAAGGCCGCCGAGAAGTTCGGCATGCCGATGGGACCGATCGAGCTCGCGGATCAAGTTGGCCTCGATATCTGCCTCGACGTCGCCGACATGCTGAAGAAGAGCCTGCCGCGCGAACAGCCCGACGCGCCGCAATGGCTGCGCGACATGGTGGCGAAGAAGGATCTCGGCAAGAAGACCGGCAAGGGCTTCTACACCTGGAAGGACGGCAAGGCCGACAAGGCGCACAGCGCGCCGGAGCCGACGCCCGAGATGACCGACCGGCTGATCCTGCCGCTCCTCGATGTTTGCGTCGGCGCGCTGCGCGAGGGGATCGTGGAAGATTCCGACGTGCTCGACGGCGCCATGATTTTCGGTACAGGCTTTGCGCCGTTCCGCGGCGGCCCGATCCATTACGCGAAGGATCGCGGGGTCGACGAGATCGTTTCCACGCTAAAGACGCTGGAAAGCAAATACGGCAAGCGCTTCACGCCCGATCCCGGCTGGGACAAGATCAAACGCGCATGAGCGGCAAGCCCGCGTATTACGACTCCGCCGAGAAGGTTGCGGACGACATCATTCGCGATGTCGGCAAGAAGATTGTGCTCGCGCTGCCTTTGGGGCTCGGCAAGGGCAACAATATCGCCAACGCGATTTATCGCCGCGCTGCTGCGGATCCCTCAATCTCGCTCACGATCTTCACGGCGCTGACGCTCGAAAAGCCGCATCCCAAGAATGAGATCGAGAAACGATTCATCGGCCCGGTGATTGACCGCCTCTTCGGCGGGTATCCGGATTTGCTGTACGCGAAGGCGATCAGAGACGGCTCGCTGCCGAAGAACATCACGGTCAACGAATTTTTCCTGCTTGCGGGCAAGTGGCTGCATGTGCCGTATATGCAGCAAAACTATATTGCCGCGAATTACACCCACGCAATGCGTTATGTGTTGGATCGCGGCGCGAATGTCGCGGTTCAGCTCGTCGCGAAGCGTCGAGATCGTTACAGCCTTTCCTGCAATCCCGACATTACGCTGGATCTCCTGCGCGAGCGCGCCGCGGGCCGTGCGAATTTCAAGCTTGTCGCCGAGGTGAACGAGAACCTTCCCTTCATGCCCGGCGATGCGGAGGTGCCCGCCGAGACCTTCAGTCACATTCTCGAAAGCCCGGAGAGCAATTTCCCGCTCTTTGCGCCGCCCTATGAGCCGATCGACACGGCGGGCTATGCTATCGGCCTCCACTGCGCGCGGCTGATCCCCGACGGCGGTACACTGCAGATCGGCATCGGGCAGGAGGGGGATGCGGCGGCCTACGGCTTGATCCTCCGCCAGCACGACAACGCCGTGTTCCGCGAAGCGATCGCGGCACTCGACGGCGGCCGCGAACCGCCGAAGGGCCACCAGGAGAGCGGCTTCGAAATCGGCCTGCACGGTCTCTCCGAAATGTTCGTCTCGTCCTTCGTCGAGCTGATCGAGAAGGGCGTCGTCAAGCGCGAGGTCGATGGCTTGCTCATGCAAGGCGGATTCTTCGTCGGCCCAAAAGCGTTTTATCAGGCGCTGCGCGACATGGATGAGAAGCTCTTGAACAAAATCAACATGACGGCGATCTCGTATATCAACGAGCTTTACGGCAACGAGGAAAAAAAACGCCGTGCGCGGGTGAAAGCGCGCTTCGTCAACAACGCCATGATGGCGACTTTGCTGGGCGCGGTGATCTCCGACGGGCTGGAAGGCGGCGCGGTCGTCAGCGGCGTCGGCGGGCAGTACAATTTTGTTTCGCAGGCCTTCGCGCTTTCCGACGCACATTCGATCATCACGCTGAAATCGACGCGCGGCGAGGGAAGGAAAGCGATTTCCAATGTGCGCTGGAGCTACGGCCACGAAACCATTCCGCGGCATCTCCGCGACATCATCGTGTCGGAATACGGCGTTGCGGATCTCCGCGGCAAGGACGATCAGGATGTGATTGCCTCGATGCTGTCGATCGCGGACTCGCGTTTCCAGCCGGAATTGATGCGGCAGGCGAAAGACGCAGGCAAATTGCCGAAACATTACGAGTTGCCGCCCTCGGCCCGCGAAAACACGCCAGATCGGCTCGAACGCGCGCTCAAGCCGCTGCGCGAGCGCGGGTTGCTGCCGTTATTTCCGTTCGGCACGGATTTTGACGAGACGGAACAAAAACTGATCCCGGCGCTGCAAACTCTGCAGGCGGCCTCGGCTTCGCCTTTGTCTCTCCTTCGTATTGCAGTGCAGGGCAGGGGTGGAGCGTCTTCGCCCGACGAAACAGCCTGCCTGAAACGGCTCGGTTTCGACCAAGGCGGCGTGAAGAATGCGCTCTACGGATATTTGCTGCGCGGCGCACTCCGCTCTGTGCAACGGAACTGACATTCAAAAAATAGGCAGTGGCAGCACTCGAATACCGGGCGTTTCTTCGCAAACGCGAATGCGCTTCGCCAAGGAAATCTCGTCCTTTCGTTTAGGAACCGCAATTCGAAGGCTGCCGCCGATTGAAGCCCGCGACCGAATGGCGCAACGTGCTCGCGCCAAAAGCTCGTTATCATCCGAGCCATAAAAAATATTGAATAACAACAGGAAACGCCAGAGAGGGAATCCCCAATGGTAAGTCGCATCATCGCGCGTCCGGTAAACCGGCGCACAATTCTGAAATCCGCCGCTGCCGCCGGAGCGTTGCAAATCGCATCGCCTTTCGTGATCAGCGCACGCGCCGCGGACAATATCAAGATCGGCCTCGACAATCCGCTGACCGGCACCTACGCCGCACCCGGCAAGAACGAGGAGATTGGCTGCCAGCTTGCGGTCGATCAGATCAACGCCAAGGGCGGCATCCTCGGCCGCAAGATCGAGCTGCTTTCGGAAGATTCGACGAGCGGTGACGCCGGCGCTGCCGTGCAGAAGGCTCGCAAGCTGATCGAACGTGACAAAATCGATTTTCTCGTCGGAAACGTGAACTCGGCGCTTGCGCAGGCGATTGCCCAGGTTTCGAACGAGAAGGGCGTCCTTCACATTGTGCCCGGCGGGCATACCGATCCGATCACCGGCAAGGACTGCAAGTGGAACGTCTTCCGCGTCTGCAACACGACGCGCATGGAAGCGAACGCCGTCTCGCAGCTGCTCTACACGAAATACGGCAAGAAGTGGCACTTCATCACGCCGGATTACGCCTTCGGCCATACGCTCTATCAGGGCTGCGAAGCCAATCTGAAAAAGCTTGGCGGCACGATCACCGGCAACGAGCTGACGCCGCTCGGCATCACCGATTTCTCCTCCTATCTCATCAAGGCGCGCGCAGCGAACCCCGACGTGCTAGTGGTGCTGGTGCAGGGGAACGATATGGTGAACTGCCTGAAGCAGATTTCGCAGTTCGGCATCGACAAGCAGATCCACGTCGCCGGCACGCAGCAGGAACTCGAGGCGGTCGAAGCGATGCCGCCCGAAGCGCGCGTCGGCGTCTGGATGTTCGAGTGGTATTGGAAACAGGCGGGCGCGAATCCCGGCCTCGACAAGTTCGTTTCCGAAATCCGCAAGCGTACCGGCAAGGTGCCGACGGCGCGCACCTGGTTCGGTTATGTCACGATCCATGCCTATGCACTTGCATGCGAGAAGGCGAAGACGATCGAGGCGAAAACGGTCGCCAAGGCCCTTGGCGACATGGAACTGCCGGACGACGTGAAGTGCCAGCCGAACAAGGTTTACTTCCGCGGCGGCGATCACCAGCTCATGCTTTCGGCCTTTATCGGCGAGCTGATGTCGAAGGGCGACGGCGATCCCGAAAACCTGTTCAAGGTGAACAGCGTCGTTTCGGGCGACAGCATTGCGCCGTCGGTGGCCGAAACAGGCTGCCAGATGCAGATGCCTGCGTAAACTATTGAACCTTCTTGAAGCTTATCCCGGCCGCCCGCTTGTGCAGCCGGGGAGGAGCGGCTTACGCTTCGGGTCTCGTCCATGTCGCAGCTCATTTTGTTCAACATCACGAATGGCCTCATCGTCGGCGCGTTCTACGCGCTGATGGCGATCGGGCTGTCGCTTATTCTCAACCTTTCCGGCGTCATTAACTTCGCGCATGGCGGATTTCTGGTGATCGGCGGCTATCTTTCCTACACGCTGACGCCTTATCTCGGTTTTTGGGGCGCGCTCATTGTCGCGCCGTTTCTGACCGCGATCATCGGCTGGCTCGTTGAACGCCTGCTGATCCGCCGCGTCTATGGGCGCGATCCGCTCTATAGCCTGTTGCTCACCTTCGGCCTTGCCTTCATCATCGAGGACGGCACGCGCCAGATTTGGGGCGCGCAGGGGCTTCCGGTCTCGGTCCCTGCGGCACTGTCCAAGCCTTTGAGATACGAGTTTTTCTTCATCACCGGCTATCGCCTCTTCATGGTGGCGATGGTGGCGGTTCTGATCGTACTTTTGTTCGTGCTCTTGCGCTACACGCGTTCCGGCATTCGCGTTCGCGCAGGCACGCTCGATCTCGAAACGGTCTCCGCGCTCGGCATCAATGTGCGCGCACTGCGCTCGCTTAATTTTTCCGTCGGCATTTTTCTCGCGGGTTTCGCGGGCGTGCTCGCGGCGGGCCAGCTCGGTCTCGATCCCAATATGGGCGACGGGCTGCTGATGCCGAGCTTCATCGCGATCATCGTGGGCGGCGTCGGCTCGCTTACCGGAACGCTGTTGGGAGGACTGCTGATCGGCGTTGCGGCCGGGGTCACCGCGGTATTTTTCCCTTCTGCGAGCGACGCGATCATGTACGTGATGATGGCGATCGTGCTTCTGGTGCGCCCGCGCGGCCTCCTCGGTGAAGAAGGAATGCTGTCGTGATCAAGGGCAGAACGAGCCGCCTTCTTGTTTTGGCCGCGATCTGGGCGGCGCTCATCGCCGCGCCTTACTGGATGCCGCTTTTCGGCGGCTACACCGCGCTCGGCTCGCGCGTCTTGGTGCTCGCGCTCGGCGCAATGTCGGTGAATTTCCTGCTGGGCTTCACGGGTACGCTGTCGTTCGGCCATGCCGCCTGGTTCGGCCTTGGTGCTTACGGCGCAGGTTTTTGCCTTAAATGGTTTGCGCTGAGTTCGCCTCTCGGGTTGCTTGCCGGCACGCTTCTTGGCGGAATCGCCGGCACGCTTCTTGGAGCGCTGCTTGTCCGCCGCCGCGGCGTTTATTTCGCGATGGTCACGATCGCTTTCGGCCAGGTCTTCTATTACATCGCCTTTCAATGGAGTTCGGTCACGGGCGGCGACGACGGCTTGCGCGGCTTTTCGCGCCAACCGTTGCACCTTGGCTTCACCACGATCGATCTCCTGAACAACGCCGATGCCTTTTACTATTTCGTGCTGGTTTGTTTCGCCGCCGCGGTCGGCCTGATGGGGTTCATCCTGCGCTCGCCTTTCGGGCGCACGATGATCGCGATCCGCGAAAACGAACGCCGTGCGCGTTTTCTAGGCATTCCCGTTGAGCTGCATATCTGGATTGCGTTTTCGCTTTCCTGCTTTTTCATGGCGTTCGCGGGCGCGCTGTATGCGGAGCTCAACAATTTCGCCGATCCGCGCGTCCTGCACTACGCGCTTTCCGGCGATTTTGTCATCATGGCGGTGATGGGCGGCATGCGCACTTTCTGGGGGCCGCTCCTGGGCGCGATCGTTTTTGTCGTCCTGCAGGATTATCTATCGAGCGTCACCGTGAACTGGATGTCGTTCATCGGCATCCTGATCGTGCTGATCGTATTGTTCTTCCCGCGCGGCATTCTCGGGCTTATTCGGCAACGGAGCGCGGCATGAACGTCCTGGAAGTCAAAAACGTTAGCAAGCGCTTCGGCAATCTCGTTGCCGTTCGCGACGTTTCGCTGACCGTCAAGAAGGGCGAGCTGCGCGCCGTGATCGGTCCCAACGGGGCGGGGAAGACGACCTTCTTCAACCTGATCAGCGGATTTTTCCCCCCTTCGGCCGGCACGGTCATTTTCGAGGATATGGACGTGACCGATCTCTCGGCGCAAAAACGCGTGGTGCTCGGCATGGCGCGCACCTTCCAGATCACCGAGATTTTTCCGGAACTCAGCGTGTACGAGAATGTCCGCATCGGCGCGGAGTCCGCCGCCGGTTTCCGCCTGCGGCCGTGGCTGAGTGCCGTGGAGAAAAGCGAAATCAGAAATCTTGTCGACGAGACGCTCGCGCTTTGCGGCCTCACCGATAAAGCGGGTCGTCTGGTGGGAGAGCTCGCGCACGGACATCAACGCGCAACGGAAATCGCGATGGCGCTTACGCTTCGTCCGCGTCTCCTTCTTCTCGATGAGCCGACTTCCGGTATGGGCGACCAGGAAACCTACGAGATTACCCAACTCGTGCGACGCCTTCATCGCGATAGCAATTTCACTATCGTGCTGATCGAGCACGATATGCGCGTGGTCTTTCATCTTGCGGATTTCATCACGGTGCTCGATCAGGGCGCATTGCTCGCCGAAGGAACGCCGAAAGAAATTGAAGCAAATCCGGCGGTGCAGGCCGCTTACCTTGGGAAGGCCGCATGACCGCAGCGTTGAAGGCCGAAGGCCTGCACACCTTCTACGGCAAGAGCCACATCCTGCATGGCGTGAGCCTTGAGGCGGAAGAGGGCAAGATCACGACCCTTCTCGGCCGCAACGGCGCGGGCAAGACGACAACGCTCCGCAGTCTCATGGGGCTCACCCCGCCGCGCGAGGGGAGCGTACAGATCTTCGGCAAGGAAATGGCGCGCTGGCCGTCGTTCCGGATCGCGGCGGAAGGCGTCGGCTTCGTGCCGGAGGGAAGGCGCATCTTCCCGAATCTCACGGTCGAGGAAAATCTGAAAGTGCCATTGGAGCGGCCCGGCCCGTGGACGATCGAGCGTATTTACAAGCTGTTTCCCAGGCTGGAGGAACGCAAGCTGAACCGCGGGCGCCAGCTTTCCGGCGGCGAGCAGGAAATGCTCTCGATCGCCCGCGCGCTGCTCTTGAACCCGAAAATCCTGATGCTGGACGAACCCAGCCAGGGCCTCGCGCCGTTGATCGTGCGAAACGTCTTCGAGATCGTCGCGCAAATGCGGAGCGAGGGGATCACGGTGCTTCTCGTCGAACAAAACGTGCGCATGAGCCTTGAAATCGCCGATTATGCTTACGTGCTCGACGACGGCGCGGTGATCTATTCGGGACCCGCGAAGGAGCTTGCCGCGGACGAGGCGCGTGTACAGGCCATGGCGGGTGCGAGCGCCGAGGATTGGTCGGATAGCCTCCCGCACAGCTAACCGGTTATGCCAATCGCTTAAAGCCATGCATGAACTGGCGGAATAATCATTTAAAATCAGAAGCTTGAATTCTCCTGCGGAATCGCGTTGTTAGGGCGGCTCATTGCCTGCGGGCATTCCCGAGGAATTCCGTGCCGCTTTCCCGCCAACTCGCCGAACTTGAAGCCGAAGCAATCTCAATCTTGCGGCAAGCCGCTGAGATCAATCGAAGCGGTCAGCCGGTACTGGAGTTTCTGAAAAAGGCCAAAGCGGGAAACGTCAACTCCCGGCTTCCGGCGGAAACATCAGATCAGTTCGCAGTGCATATCGTTTGGTTCGGAAACGAACCCCTTCTGCCGGGGCGAAATTACGATATGCACTTCGGCAAGCAGACTGTAACCGCGACTGTGACGGCATTGAAGCATAAGGTGGAGCTTCCGGCCGGCGCACACCAGGCGGGCCGAAGTCTTTTGGAAAACGAGATCGGTTTTTGCAATCTCGCGGTCGCGGAGCCGATCTCGCTTGACGCCTTTACGCTAAGCGAGCGGCATACACAGAAGACTTTGGGAGCGGGCGTGGCGGCCTATGCGCTCCGCCGGGCAGCCAATATTCGCCACCAGCATTACGAGGTGGATAAGCCGGCCCGCGCTGCGGCGAAATCGCAGAAACCCTGCGTGGTCTGGTTCACCGGCCTTCCGTCCGCGGGCAAGTCCACCATCATGAATCTTGTCGAGCAGCGTTTGCACCGGCAGGGCGCGCATACCTATTCGCTCGACGGCGATAATATGCGGGGCGGCCTCTCTCGCGACCTCGGCTTTACCGATGCCGACCGCGTCGAAAACATCCGGCGCGCGGGCGAGGTGGCGAAGCTGATGGTGGAGGCGGGGCTGATTGTGCTCTGCGCCTTCGTCTCGCCCTTCCGCGCCGAACGGCGTCTCGTGCGCGAACTTCTGGAGAAGGACGAGTTTATCGAGGTCTTTGTCGACACTCCGCTCGAAGTCTGCATCAAGCGCGACCCGAAGGGGCTTTATAAGAAAGCGCGCGAAGGCAAACTCTTCCATGTCACCGGCATCGACTCGCCCTACGAGCCGCCGGAGCACGCCGAAATCCTGCTGCGCGCCGGTGGAGAAAACGCGGAGGCGCTTGCCGAAAAAGTGATCGCCGAGCTTTCCCGCCGCGGCATCTTCGGCGGGCGTTAAAGCGGCCGCCGCAGCATCATCTCGGCGCGCAGGCGGACCATCTCCAAAAGCCTGCCGATTTCCCCGTTCACCTGCTTGAGCCAGCCCCGGATGGCGTTCCGCGCCTCCAGCGACATATAGGCGAGCGAGACCTTGCCGGGCGGCATGCCGGCCGGCGGATCCTGCATGAAGCCCGAGAGGGATAAATACGGGTCTTCGATCACGGTCGCGAACATAGGGTCGAGTGCGGGAAGCTTCATCTGCAGGTCGTGCCGCATCAGCGTCATGTAATCGACGCTCAACTGCACGGCGCGTTCGGGGCGGCCGTTCGCCTCGTTATCCACGAGGACGAAGCTGCAATCCTTGAAATGCTCGCGCAGCGAGAGCCCGCGCGTATAGGTGTCGGCTTCGCGATTCAACAAGTAAAAAATCACCGGCTCGTTGCCGCGTTCACGCGCCTCTTCGGCGTAGCCGATCTCCTCCATCAGATGAAAAAACTTGGAGAACGAGCGGTGCGTGACGTCGACCACGCGCGGCGCGGAGGCGGGCGCCACCAGCGTGTCGAAGAGCTGCATCTGGTTGATGACCTTGTCGAGATCGATCAAGGTCGCACTCGACGGAAAGCAGCCAGAAAGCTTTTTTTCGACCGTATCGGTGTCAAAAAGGTCCGGCGACTCTCCGCGCAGGATCAGATAGTCGGCAATGAGCCGTGCAAGCAGTGTTTTCCCGGCCCTGCCGTGCAGCGATGAGACAATATAGGTGAAATTCTTCGGCATGCCGCTCCGTTCCGCAGTCTATTCGAAAGCGGAGATGATCCTAGTGCAATCCTGAAAAACGGGAGAATGGATCACCGTCCGGATCGGGCCGAGGGCGCGCGGTCGGTCAGCCGTTCATGCAGGCTGACGCGGTCGTATTCGTCGAAGATCTGGTTGAGCCAAGTGCGGACGTAGCCGCGCAGCACCAGCGAATACTTCGCGTTGTGGCCCTGAGAATTCTTGTTCTTGACGAACGTCGAGAAGGGGACGCCCGCGAGCTCCACCTGCTCGAACGCCATTTCGTTGAGCTTCGGGATGTTCACGTCGAGCGCGCCGCGCGCCTTTTTGAAGTAACTCTCGTAAATCGCGGGATCCCATTCGAAGAAGCTCGTCTCGTTCACGAAATTCTTCACCGCGAAATAATTCTTGCCGTTCGTGTAGGGCATTACCTCGTTGATCTCGTCGAGCGAGGCGATCGACGGCCCGAGAATATGGAACAAGAGGAAGTTGAACTCGCCGGCATTCACAGCGTCGAAGAAACCGATATCGGTAAAAGCCTTAAGCGTATGCGAAAGCAGGCCTGCGCGGATGTCGATCAGGCTGATCTTCACTTCACTGGTATTCAGCGTATCGACGATCTTCATTTGGTCGGAGACCGCCGTGATGTCGACTACCGTCGTGACGTCCGGGTGGAAACGCTTCAGCGTGCCGCGGGGAAATTCGGTGTCGAAAGCGCGCGCCAGCGTGTTTTTCGACGCGAGATAATCGAGCACCGTGCGCGTGATCGTCGTTTTGCCCACGCCGCCCTTATCGGCGCCGACGATGAGTACCGTTGGCTTCATTTCTCGCTCCAGAATGCTCGCCCGACGCCCTGTTGGACCGTGGACAGCCGCAATTGGCTGTGATCCAGCACCCCCAAGCCGCGGCAGCGGACGATATTACCCCTTAACGCTCGGTCAGCGGGCGCAGAGTGTCTGTTTTTGACTTGCCTTTCAAGGGCCTGCTCTCGGCGTGGCGGAGTGGCCGGGCACAAGGATAAATCCCGGTCTGGCAGGCGTTTCCCGTCCCGGCCTCGGGCAGAGGCGGGATCGCACAGCGCGGGGGGCATTTGAAAGCGCCCCCCATTCTCCGTCCGATTTAAATAAAATTAGCGCTCATTTGCCGCTGACTTGTCACGGCTGGCTTGTTCTATATGGTCCCGCCGCTCACAGTAATTGAAGAATCCCAAATGGAAGAATCCCTGCCTCGTCTCGACCTCGCGCGGCGGCTCAATGCCACCGTGGACTTTGCCGCGTCCTCGCATAAGCGCGCGATCTTCATGCTGATCCTATTTGCGCTGCTCTGCTTCCTGCAGGGCATCCGCACGCTGCCGCCGACCAACCGCGACGAGAGCCGTTACGCGCAGGCAACCAAGCAGATGTTCGAGAGCAATGACTTCGTCGACATCCGCTTTCAGGATCAGCCACGCTACCGGAAGCCGATCGGTATCTATTGGCTTCAGGCCGCTTCCGTCGGCCTCGCCAAAAGCGCCGGGATCAGCGACGCGCAGCAGCGGATCTTTTTCTATCGCATTCCTTCGCTTTTGAACGCGACGGCGAGCGTGCTGGTTCTTTATTGGGCGGCGCTCGCCTTCGTACGGCGGCGTTATGCATTCTTGGCCGCGCTCGCTTTCGCGGGATCGCTCATTCTGGGCGTGGAGGCGCGGATCGCGACCATCGACGCTTCGCTATTGCTGACCGCGCTCGCGGCGCAGGGTGCACTCGCGCGGTTTTATCTGTTCGGCGACAAGCTTACGCCGAGGCAGCAATGGAAACTCGCTGCGATTTTCTGGACGGCAATCGGCGCGTCGATTCTGCTGAAAGGCCCGATCATTCCCGGCATTGTGCTGCTGACGGCAGCCAGCGTTTCCATCGCCGACCGTTCCGCGCGCTGGCTGTTGCGGTTGAAATTTCTTCCGGGGCTTCTCTGGGTGCTCGCGATCACCATGCCTTGGCTGATCGCAATCTATGTAAAGACCAGCGGAAAATTTTATCAGGCCTCGGTCGGAACAGACTTCTTCGGGAAGTTCACCAAGGGTGCGGAAGGTCACGGCGCGCCGCCGGGCTATTATTTCCTGCTCTACTGGATAGCGCTGTTTCCCGCCGCGCAACTGACGTGGCTCGCCGCGCCTTATGCGTGGAAAAATCGCGCTGACCCCGTGATCCGGTTTCTGCTTGCCTGGCTTGTGCCTTCGTGGCTCATGTTCGAGCTTACTGTCACGAAACTTCCGCACTACATTCTTCCGGTTTTGCCGGCGGCGGCGATTTTGATCGCGCTTGCGCTCGATCGCGGCGTGCAAGCCAACCGCCATGTTTTGCGCGGCGGATGGTTCTGGCCGATAGTGTCGATCGCGATCATCGCCGCGCTCGTCGTGATGGTCTACAAGTTCAACGAACATTTCGGCCGCACCTTTCTGATTTTCGGTGTGCTTTCGATTCTGCTGTCGTTTGCGGCCTGGCGCGCTCTCATCGGGATCGGCACCGAGCGCGCGCTCGTCATCGCGCTGCTCGCATCCGCTGCGCTGCAGATTTCCGCCTATTCGACGCTGCCGCGCATTCGTTCGCTCTTCATCGCAAACCGCTTGGTCGAGGCGGCGCAAGCGGCGCCTTGTCCGAATCCGCGCCTTGCGAGCTCGCTGGGGGAAGCGAGCATGGTATTTCTCGGCGGCACCGATACCCAGATCGTGCGCGGACCGGGCGCGGCGGATTTCTTGGCGCTCGGAGGCTGCCGCGTGGCGCTCGTGGACAGCAAGGAAGAGCGAGCCTTTGCTCGTCGCGCGGCGGAGATCGGACTGGCCTACAATCGCATCAGCGAAGTGTCGGCGATCAACTATTCCAACGGACGGCGCGAGAAATTTCTTGTGTTGATGCCCGCAGATCAGCGCGGACATACCCCTCCGCCGCCGAATTCCGCCGAATAGCTAAGACATCTTGCCGCTCTTGCCGAAACGAGGCTCCGCAAGCTAAGAGGGCGCCCGCTGGCCCGGCCGCCGCTGTAAGCCGCGTGAGCCCGTTTGATCCGAGAGGAATTGTAGAGTGTCCGCCGAAGGAATCCCGCTTACGGGAAGTCCCGCCATATCGGTCGTCGTTCCGGTGCATAATGAAGCGGAAAACATCCCCGCGCTCGCTGACGAGATCGCGGCCGCGCTGGCGGGCCGTTCGTTCGAGGCGATTTTCGTGAATGACGGATCTTCCGACGATACCGAAGCCGCGTTGAAGAAGCTCGGAGCGTCGCGCCCGTGGCTGCGCCAGATCAAGCACGCTGAGAGCTGCGGCCAGTCGGCGGCGATCCGAACCGGCGTGCGCGCGGCGAGGGCGCCGATCGTCGCGACGCTTGACGGCGACGGCCAGAACGACCCAGCTTTTCTGCCGAAGCTCGTCGATGCGCTTCAGGCCGCGCCGCCGAATGTTGCGCTCGTCAATGGCCACCGGTTGAAAAGGAAGGGCGGTTTCAAGCGGTTTCAGTCGCTGATCGCGAACAAGGTGCGCGCGGCCGTACTGCGCGACGACACGCTCGACACCGGCTGCGGGCTAAAAGCCTTCCGGCG
>JAJPHK010000090.1 GCA_021325315.1 Alphaproteobacteria bacterium | reverse complement strand
CCAAGGAGCCGAACGTGAGCGTCGCCGATCTCGTCGCGGCGACGAAGCATCCGAAGGTTGTCGCGATCGGCGAGGCGGGGCTCGATTATCACTACAACAACAGCCCGCGCGACGAGCAGGAGAGGGGCTTCCGCCGCCACATCGCGGCGGCACGCGAGACCGGGCTTCCCCTCGTCATCCACGCGCGCGAAGCCGACGAGGACATCGCGCGGATTCTGGAAGAGGAAAGCGCGAGGGGGAAATTCCCGTTCGTGCTGCACTGTTTCACCGGCGGCGAGGATCTCGCAAAGCGCGGTATCGCGCTCGGCGGCTATGTTTCGTTCTCCGGGATTTTGACCTTCAAGACGAGCGACAATCTCCGCAAGATCGCGGCTTCGCTTCCCGAGGATCGCATTCTGGTCGAAACCGACGCGCCTTATCTCGCGCCGCAGCCTTTTCGCGGCAAGCGGAATGAGCCTTCCTACGTTGTCGAGACCGCGCGGGTGCTCGCGGAAACGCGCGGCCTCTCGCTCGAGCGCGTGCAGGAAATCACAACCGCAAACTTCCATCGCCTGTTCGCGAAGGTACCGGCGGCGCGCGCGTGACGATGCAATTCACCATTCTCGGCTGCGGATCGTCCGGCGGCGTGCCGCGGGTGGGCCAGGGCTGGGGCGAATGCGACCCCAAGAACCCGAAAAATCGCCGCCGCCGCTGTTCGCTTTTGGTCGAGCGCATCGGCCCGCATGGCCGCACGACGGTGCTCGTCGATACGTCACCGGACCTGCGCGAGCAATTGCTGGACGCTAAAATCGCGAGGCTCGACGGCATTCTGTTCACCCACGATCACGCCGATCATACCCACGGCCTCGACGACGTGCGGCCGCTCACGCTTGTGCAGCGAAAGCGGATCGACGTTTACCTTGATGAGCAAACGTCACGCATTCTGAACACGCGCTTTTCCTATTGCTTCCACACGCCGCCGGGCAGCGAATATCCTCCGATCGTGACCGAGCACCGCATCGTTGCCGGAAAGAAGGTGACGATCGAGGGAAAGGGAGGTGCGATCGAAGCGCTCCCGCTCCTGCACGAGCATGGGAACATCACGGCGCTCGGCTTCCGCTTCGGCGGCCTCGTTTATTCGCCCGATGTTAACGGGTTTCCGGCCGAAACGTTGCCTTCGCTCGAAGGCCTCGATGTCTGGATTCTGGACGCGCTGCGCTATCGGCCGCATCCAAGCCATTTCGGCGTCGAGGAATCCTTGCGCTGGCTCGCGCGCATGAATCCGAAGCGCGGCGTGTTAACCAACCTGCATTCGGACGTGGATTTCGAAACGCTGCGGCAAAAGCTGCCTGCGAATGTCGAGCCGGCCTATGACGGCCTGAAAATCGAGCTCACGCAGTAATTATTCGGTGTGCGCCGCGAGCCAGCGCGAGTGATCTTCGTCGAGATCCGAGAATGCTTCCGAGGCGAGTAGCGGCGCGTTTTCGATCACGCGATTGCGGCCGGCGCGTTTGGCTTCATAAAGCGCCGAGTCGGCGACGACGACCGCACCCGCAAGGCTCGTCGCATCGTCCGGCACGACCGCAAGTCCCACGCTGCAACCGATATCGATCGGCGTCCCTTCGACGTCGAGCGTCTTTTCCATAGCGTCACGGATATCCTCGGCTATCTTGCGCGCGTACTCGCGATAGCCCTCATTCGGCAGCGGAATGATCGCGACGAACTCATCGCCGCCGAGCCGGGTCAGCATGCCGCGCTCGTCGACCACAGTCGCGATCCGGCGCGCGGAGGCGGTGAGCACCCGGTCGCCCATGGCGTGGCCGTAGGTGTCGTTCACGGGCTTGAAGCCGTCGAGATCGATCGCGAGCACGGCCTGGCGCAGATTCGGGTCCTGCCCCCGGTGGCCGTTGATCTGCCGCTCCAGATAGCGCCGGTTCGGCAATCCCGTGAGCCGGTCGAGATAGGCGAGCCGTTCGAATTCGGCGGTCATTGCGTTGTAGGTCACGGCTAAATCGTCGAGCTCGGCCGCGACGAGCTTCGGCTGCTTCACACGCACGCCCATTTTGCCGGCTTTGAGCCGCAGGGCCGCGCCCTTGAGGACCCGGACGCCTCGCAAGACGGCGAACTCGGCGACAATCAGGGAAGCCGTCGCCGATGCCGCGGCGACAAGGAGAAGGAAGAGGAGGTCGGAACGGAACGTGCGCTCGATCGGCGCGAGAATCGCGTCGCGGGAGAGGGCGATCGCCACTCGCTGGCCGTGCGGAAGGTGCTTTATGCCATAGATGCTGCGAGCGCCGTCCTGGTCCGCCACCTCCAGCGTCGGAGCATCCGACTTTAGAAGCTCCTGAATGACCGACGGCTTGTCGAATTTGTACGTATCTTTCCCGCCTTGCGGAAGATTGGCGAGGATATCGCCGTGTTCGTTGAACACGAGCAGGCGCCCGCCAAACCGCTCGTTCGCTTCACTCGCGATCACATTCAATTGGTAAAGATCGGCGCCGAGCACGATTGCTTTTTCCGGCCTGCCGTGCTCGTCATAGATCGGAAGGGCCGCGCCGATAATCATGCGATGGCTGTAACGTCCGGTCAAAATCCCGCTGGTCGCGAACGCACGGCTTTCGATCATTCGCTTAAAATATTCCCGGTCGCCGACATTCGCGGTTTTTCCGTTCATGAAGGTGCCGCAAATGTATTGGCCCTTGGCGTCCGTCAGAAACAGCCCGGTGATCCAGGGCGCCGTACCCTGACCGACGACGAGATGCTGTACCCATTCGAAGAAGCCGTCGCAGTCCCTGTTCTTGCTGCGCACCGAAGCGCTCGCGGCCACGGTCTCAAGCACATGCCGCGATTTGATGGTGATGTCGGCATAAACATCCGCCGCGCGCGTCGCGAACTGGTAAACTTGGCTGCGGGCTTCCGCCAGCGCTTCCGCGCGGCTTGCCTGCAGGCGGCTGAAATAGAGGACGAACACCGGCATCACCGCGATCAACACGATGAGTCCAAAAAGCCAGTGCAGTCGTACCCGGCCAAAATGAAGGTCAGACAAGTTTTTCACCGCGTCCCCCCAGACGGTGAATTCCTGACAGAAGGCTTTTAAGAACCATGGCGAAAAACCGGTCAAATTTGATCGATTTAAGCGCTTGAGAGACAAGACTTATTT
>JAJPHK010000052.1 GCA_021325315.1 Alphaproteobacteria bacterium | reverse complement strand
AGTCTGGGGGACTAGGGGTCGCGAGTTCAAATCTCGCCGCTCCGACCATTTCCAATCAGCGGCGCAGCTTATCCAGCGTGATCGGCAGATCCCGCACTCGCACGCCGGTGGCATGATAGACGGCGTTCGCGATCGCCGCCGCCGTCCCGACAATGCCGATCTCGCCGACGCCCTTGATACCGAGCGGGTTGATGTGCTCGTCAGGCTCGTCGACGAAGATCACCTCGATGTCGTGAATATCCGCATTCACCGGCATATGATACTCGGCGATATTCGCGTTCATGATGCGGCCGAATTTGTGGTCGTAGGCCGTCTCTTCGTGCAGCGCCATTCCGATGCCCCAGACGACGCCGCCCATGATCTGGCTGCGCGCGGTTTTGGTGTTGAGAATGCGCCCGGCCGCGACCGCATTAACGACCCGCGTGACCCGGATCACGCCGAGCTCCTCGTCGATCTTCACCTCGGCGAAGATCGCGGAATGCGTATTGCGGGCGTGTTTCTCGTCCTTCTTGAACTTGTGCAGCTTTTCCTTTTCGATCCGGTCCAGGCGGCGCTCGCGCATCACATGGGCGATGGTCATTGCGCGAGCCGGGTCTTTTTTGCTGACGATTTTCCCGTCGGAGAGCGTCACATCTTCGAATTTCACCCCGGAAAGCGGCGACCCCTTTATTTTCTTCGCGGCGTCGAACAGCGTCTTGCGCACTTCGTCCGCGACGCCGAGGATCGCGTGCGATACGGATGCCGCCATCCACGAACCGCCTTCGACCGGCGACTGCGGAAGCGTCGAATCGCCGAGCTTGATGCCGATATTCTCGATCGGCAAACCGAGCGCGTCGGCCGCGACCTGCGCCATGATCGTGTAGGTGCCCGTACCGATGTCGGAGGTCGCGCAGGAAATTTCCGCGTGTCCGTTCGCGCCGAGCACAATGCGCGCCGCTGCCGGCATTTGCAGCGCCTCCCAGACGCCCGTCGCCATTCCCCAGCCAACGAGCTCGTTACCGTCGCGCATTGAGCGCGGGACAGGATTTCGTTTTTCCCAGCCGAACGCCTTCGCGCCCTGCTGGTAACATTCGCGAAGATTTTTGCTGGTGTAGGGAAGGTTTACACTCTGGTCCTTGTCCGAATAGCAGCGCAGCCGCAGTTCGACCGGGTCGAGTTTGAGCGCGACCGCAAGTTCGTCCATCGCGCATTCCAGCCCGTACACGCCCGTCGTTGCTCCGGGCGCGCGCATATCGCACGACGTGGGAACATCGAGCCGCGCGAGTTTATGCACGAATTTCGCGTTGGGGCTTTTATAGAGACGGTCCGCCCACTCGGTGTCGCTGCTCGAAAATTCCTCGAATTGCGATGTCACCACGATCGCCTCATGCGTAATCGCGTGCAGCGTTCCATCGCGCTGGGCCCCGAGTTGCAATCGCTCGATCGACGCCGGCCGGTAACCGAGGCCGTACATTTGCTGGCGCGTGAGCATAAGACGAACGGGACGCTTGAGCGTCAGCGCGCCCATGACGGCGAGCACCACCTGGTATTGCGGACGCAATCCCGAGCCAAAGCCGCCGCCCATGAACGGCGACATTACGCGGATGTCTCCTTTCTTTTTCTTGAACACGCTGCATAGATATCGGTGCACGTTTTGCACGCCCTGCGTCTTGTCGTAGACTGTGAGCTTCCCGCGCTTTTCCGGAATCGCGGTCGAAGCGAACAATTCCATCGGGTTGTGGTGCTCGGTCGGAATGAAATATTCCGCCTCATGCCGCACTTCGGCGGAAGAAAACGCCTTGGCGGCATCGCCGCGCGGCTTCTTCGATTTCTTCAGGGTAAATGCCTTCTCGCGCGCTGCCTGCAGATCGGTGATATGAGGCTTCGCGGCATACTCCACATGCACGAGCGAAGCGGCATAGCGCGCCGTTTCCCATTCTTCGGCGAGCACCAGAGCGACCGGCTGGCCGCTGAACATCACCTTGTCGTCATAGAGGGGGCGGAAGGGCGAGCCGCCGGGAGCGATGTCGTCTTTCCATGCCTGGTCGCTTTTGGGCAAGGCCGGACGGTTTTTGTGGGTCAGCACCTTCAGAACGCCCTTCACCTTCAGCGCGGCGCTTGTGTCGATGCTCTTGATGCGCCCTTTCGCGATGGTTGAGGTCACGACTGCGCCGAAGACGAGGCCCGGAACGTTGACGTCGCCGGCATATTTCGCCTGGCCCGTGACTTTGGCCTGTCCGTCGACGCGAGATATGGGCGTGCCGATATAGTTCATGCCCTCATCGCACTTTCTTGTCCGACTGGATCTGCGGCGTGCCGCGCGCGGCTTGCGTGAGCGCGCGGACGATCGTCCGACGCGCAAGGTCGATCTTGAAGCGGTTGTGCGAATAGCCTTTTGCTTCCCGCAGCAGGATATCCGCCGCTTGCTGGAAATTTCCCGCGTTCGCCGCCTGCCCGCGCAGCAAATCTTCGGCAGCTCGATTCCGCCAAGGCTTGTGCGCGACGCCGCCCAGCGCAAACCGCGCTTCCTTGATCGTTCCGTCCTCTATCTCGAGTCCGGCCGCGACGGAAACAAGCGCGAATGCATAGGACAGCCGGTCGCGGATTTTGAGATAGGTATAGTTCTTCGCGAACCCCTGCGGCGGGATTTCCACCGCCGTGACGATCTCGTGCGGCTGCAAATTCGTGTCGGTTTGCGGCATATCTCCCGGCAGCCGATGAAAATCCGGAAACGGAATGACGCGTTCGCCGTCCGGCCCGGCCACATGAACACGCGCCTCTAAAATCGCAAGCGCCACGCACATGTCCGAAGGATGCGTCGCGATGCAATGCTCGCTCGCACCCAAGATCGCATGCATGCGGTTGAGGCCTTCGATCGCCGGGCATCCGCTTCCCGGCTCGCGTTTGTTGCAAGGTGTGGCGGCGTCGTAAAAATAATAGCAGCGCGTGCGCTGCAGGAGATTGCCGCCGATCGAAGCCATGTTGCGGAGCTGCGCCGACGCCCCCGCGAGAATCGCGCTCGCAAGCACCGGATAGCGCCGCTCGATCAGCGAATGATAGGCAAGATCGGAATTCGGCACCAGCGCGCCGATCTTCACCCCGCCTTCCGCCGTCTCTTCGACTTGCTTCAATGGAAGCCGCGAAATGTCGATCAGGCGCCTCGGCTTTTCGACATCCTCTTTCATAAGGTCGATGAGATTGGTGCCGCCTGCGATGAATTTGGCGCCGGTGCTTGCGGCGCTCTGTCTCACCGCATCCGCGACATCGCTCGCGCGCACATATTCGAAATCGATCATGGCTTACCCATCGCCTGCTGGATCGCCGCCACAATGTTCGGATACGCGCCGCAACGGCAGATATTACCGCTCATCAATTCGCGGATTTCCGCGGCGCTCTTCGCCCGGCCCTCGGAAATCAGCCCGACCGCGGAGCAGATTTGTCCCGAAGTGCAATAGCCGCACTGGAAGGCGTCGTGATCAATGAAAGCCTGCTGCACCGGATGCAGCGAGCCGTTCGCCGCCAGCCCTTCGACGGTCGTGATTTCCGCGCCGTCCTGCATGACCGCGAAGGTCAGGCAGGAATTGATCCGCCGGCCGTTCAAGAGCACGGTGCAAGCGCCGCACTGGCCGTGGTCGCAGCCCTTCTTGGTTCCGGTGAGGTCGAGATGGTCGCGCAGCGCGTCGAGCAAGGTCGTCCAGGGGGCGACGCCTAGTTGCGCCCGCTTGCCGTTGATCGTCAGGACGACCGGGAGCTTACCCTGCGCTGGAAGACTCTCCCCGGGTGACCGCGCCATGCGAATTTCTCCACCCGCATCCTAGTTTGGAAGATATGTAAAGAAAATCTCGCCCTTTTGTTCCAGGACGGCCGATGCAACCCAGCTCTGACGTGAATGCACACGCCAAATATTGAACAGAAGTCTTCGAATTTGGGCGGAACTAGAAAAACGAGTTTTCTTTTCCGACGGGATCGTGCGGGCGATTTTTGTTCGACTCTGCGAGCAATTTAATCAGTTCCTGCGGCACGTGCATGTTCGGGTTCGGGGCGTCGAGGCCGACGAACTTCGCAATATCCATGCCGAAGGAATTGCAGTTGTAGCCGGCGCCGTGCCAGGTCGAGTGCTCGGATTGCAGTTTTTTGATGTAGGGCACGAGCTTGTTGTATTCGGCCTCGGTGAGCGGCACGCAGAATTTCGCGGCGAGGAACTGCTCGTCGATATCGCCGTCGCTCGGACCCGTCTCGGCCGGCACCGGCATCCAGATGCCGAGGGTATACTCGCTCGGGCCGCCTTTCGGATGCAGGCCGGCGACCTTGTAACTCGCGAAGGAATTGCCGCCGCCAAGCTTGCCGAAGAGTACGAAGGTATGTCCCCAGCTCGCGGCGTTGCGGGCGCGAAATTCCACGAAGTACGGCTTGCCGGCAATCCGCGGGCAGGCTTTCGAGTTTACCGGGATCTTGATGTATTTGGTGTCCGGCTCCTCGGAGTAGGGATTGATCATCCGGCCGCCGCTCGCGGTTACATTCGTAGTCGGAAGCTTTTTCTCTCCGCCCGTCGCTTCTTTCGGCGCGATGGATGCTTCTTTTTTCTTCGCAGGCGCCGCTTGCGTCGATGAAGCAGCCGGAGAGCTGGACGTGGAGGCGGTCGTAGATTGAGCTTGGGCAGTTGCCGCGCCCAGCCCGATAGCGAGCGCAAACGCGCTCAAGCCGAACAATATTCCGGGAAGATTTTTCACACCGCTCTTCACGACCCACTCACTAGCCGCGATCTCTGGTCAAATCGTGGCGCGAAAATTCAGGCGCTCCACAATTTCGAGAAGCGAAAAAGAATAAGCGCCCCGTCGATCTTCATCGCCGAGGCGCGAATCCTCAAGAGAACAAACAAAAAAGCCGGCTCCCGCCGACTTTTCTGTAGCTGTTAGCCCTTGGCGACAACCGGCGCTTTGCCGATCGGTGCTTTGCCAGCGCAACCAGCGGCGCTGAGCAACGCGAGCACAGCGGTCGTAGCGATAAGAATCTTCTTCATGGGATAGCCCCCTCGAGGTGGTGACAAGAAGTAAACTAGGGATACGCAAACTCTCATCGCAAAGCTACGCTGACTCCCCACTTTGCACCACGGAAATAACCGCTTTCACGCAGATTGTTGGGCTGTGTGACCTCATCGCAACAGTCCTGCACCCCCAATCCAATGCATATTAAGCTATTGATTTTATTTAATATTTTTGTTCTTTCGCAGTGTCGAACCTTGACAAATTGTTCACTTGGCGGAATCGCGCCGTCAATCTACTGCTACTGCGATCCACAGATCTCACCGCCAAAACTTCTAGGGAATCTTATGCGCAATTCGTTCCGATTCACCGGACTTGTTGCCGGTCTCTTTATCGTTTTTGCGTTCTCATCCGCCTCTCAAAGCGCGCTGGCGCGCGGCGAGATCGTCAATTTCAACGAGGGCTCGGCGGGCACCATCGTGATCAAGACGAGCCAGCGCCGCCTCTACTACGTCCTCGGCGGCGGCAAGGCGATTCGCTATCCGGTCGGGGTCGGCCGCGCAGGCATGCAGTGGCAGGGCAGCGCCTTTATCACTTCGACGCGTCTGAAACCGGCATGGTCCCCGCCCAGTGAAATGATCCGCGAGAACCCACGGCTCCCGCGTGTCATCGCGGGCGGCGCGTCGAACAATCCGATGGGTGCGGCCGCGCTCACCTTGAGCAACGGCGAATACGCGATCCACGGCACCAACGCGCCGGGTACGATCGGCGGCTTTGTGTCCCACGGATGCATCCGCATGTACAACGCCGACATCATGGATCTCTACAGCCGCGTGCACATAGGAACGCCGGTCACCGTCTCGAGATAACCGGGCTCAGCTCCGCACGAGCGAGCAACCGCCATCCTTGAGTGGCCGAAACGCTTCCTCGGCCGGAATCGTTGCACGCAGCTTGTAGAAGTCGCCGGGATATTTCGATTCTTCCGGCTTTTTTACTTCGAAAAGATAGGCCGGGTGGATCTTGCGGCCATCGACGCGGATCATCCCTTTGCCGAAGAGCGGATCGTCGGTCGGGATCGCTTTCATTTTTTCCGCGACCGCCCGGCCGTCTGAGGAGGACTTCAGCTCGCCGACCGCCTTGAGATAGTGCAGGACGCTGGCATAGACGCCGGCATGCACCATGGTCGGAATTTTTCCGGGCATCGCTTCCTGATAGCGCTTGGTCCAGGCGCGGCTCGCGTCGTTCAGATCCCAGTACCAGGTTTCGGTAAGCACAAGCCCTTGCGCGACCTGCAATCCCAGCGCCTTCACATCGGTTGAGAATACCAAAAGACCGGCGAGATTCTGGCCGCCTTTCACAATGCCGAATTCCGCCGCCTGCTTGATCGCGTTGATGGTATCGCCGCCCGCGTTCGCAAGCCCGATGATCTTCGCCTTCGAGGACTGCGCATGCAGGAGCGCCGAGGAGAAGTCATGCGTGTTGAGCGGCAGGCGAACCTTGCCGAGCACCTTTCCGCCATTGGCTTCCACGACCGCGGAAGTGTCGCGCTCGAGCGCATGGCCGAAGGCGTAATCGGCGGTCAGGAAAAACCAGCTGTCGCCGCCCGTCTTCACCACCGCCCTGCCCGTGCCGTTCGCCAGCATCCAGGTGTCGTAGGTCCAGTGGATCGTGTTGGCGTTGCACTTCGAGCCGGTGAGATCGGAGGTGGCTGCGCCCGATACGACGAAAAGTTTGTTCTTGTTCGCCGCAACCTGGCTTACCGCAAGCGCGACCGCCGAATTCGGCCCGTCAACGGCGGCGTCCACGCCCTCGTTCTCGAACCACTTGGTGGCGATCGCAGCCGCGATATCCGCCTTGTTCTGCGGATCGCCCGCGACGATTTCCACCTGCAAATTCGGATTGATCTTCGCGTAATCCGCGGCCGCAAGCTTCGCGGCGACGATCGTGCCCGGTCCGCCGATATCCTGATAAAGGCCCGAGAGATCGCTGATGACGCCGATCTTCACTTTCTGCGTGCCGGACTGCGCGAAGGCCGCGCTCCATGCCAGAGCGACAGTCGCAGCCGCAACGGCACCTACGATTTTTTTCATTTCGTCCTCCCTAGGTGCAGCCGAGAGCGCTCCGCATTTGGAGCAAGGCGTAGACTTTCCCTTTTCGAGTCTCGCGTCCAGTTCGGAATGCGCAAAACCGCGCGCGCGAATTTCGCCTGGCGAAAGCGCCGTCATTTCAGCCTGCGGAATTCGCGGGGATTACAGCCTGATTTTCAGGAAGTGCGCGATCTCGCCGATCACGCCGCGGCGGAACAGGAGAACGCAGGCGACGAAAATGACGCCCTGGATCACCGTCACCCACTGGCCGAATTCAGCGAGATAGCTCTGCATGGCGATAATGATGAAAGCGCCCACCACAGGCCCGAACACGGTGCCGAGCCCTCCGACAAGTGTCATCAGCACCACTTCGCCCGACATCGTCCAATGCACGTCGGTGAGCGAAGCAAGCTGAAAGACGACGGCTTTTGTCGCGCCAGCAAGCCCCGCGAGCGCCGCCGACAGAATGAAGGCGAGCAACTTGTATCGCTCGGTCTTGTAGCCGAGCGATATCGCGCGCGTTTCATTCTCGCGGATTGCTTTCAGCACCTCACCGAAGGGCGAGTAGATGATGCGATAGATGAGAAGGAAGGCGGCGAGAAAGACAACCAGCACGAAGAAATACATTGTCATCTCGTGCGACAGGTCGAACAGCCCGAGAAGCTTACCGCGCTGGACGCCCTGAATGCCGTCCTCGCCATGCGTGAACGGCGCCTGCACAGCGAAGAAAAACATCATCTGCGCAAGCGCAAGCGTAATCATCGCGAAATAGATGCCCTGCCGCCGGATGGCGAGCGCGCCCGCGACAAGGCCGAGTCCGCCTGCGGCGACCGTGGCAAGAATGATGGACAGCTCCGGCGTAAGCCCCCACTCCTTGAGCATATGTGCGCAGAAATAAGCCGCCCAGCCGAAAAACATCGCGTGCCCGAACGAAAGGAGCCCGACATACCCGATCAAAAGATTGAAGGCGCAGGCAAACAGCGCGAAGCAGAGCGCCTTCATCAGGAAGATCGGATACATGAACGCGGGCGCGACGACGAAAAATGCCGCCATGATCGCGAAAGCGACCAGCTCGCTTCTGTGACTCGCCGCCGTGACGGGCGCGGTGATGGTTTCGGTTGCGCTCGCCATCTCACCCTCTTCCGAACAATCCTGCAGGGCGGGTCAAAAGCACGATCGCCATGATGACGAAGATCACCGTGCTCGAGGCTTCGGGGAAAAATACTTTCGTCAGGCCTTCGGCGATCCCGAGCGAGAAGCCGGTCAAAATCGCGCCCATGATCGAGCCCATGCCGCCGATCACGACGACGGCGAACACGACGATGATGATGTCTGAGCCCATTTGCGGGCTGACGTTATAGATCGGCGCCGCCATTACCCCCGCGAAGGCCGCAAGCGCCACGCCGAAACCGTAGGTGAGCGTGATCATGCGCGGGACGTTGATGCCGAAAGCGCGAACCAGTGTCGGATTTTCTGTCGCCGCGCGCAGGTACGAGCCAAGGCGCGTCTTTTCGATCACGAACCACGTGCCGAAACAGACAATCAGCGACGCTACGATCACCCACGCGCGATAATTCGGTAGAAACATGAAGCCGAGATTGTGCCCACCGGCCAGCGAAGATGGCACCTGATAGGGCTGGCCCGACGAGCCGTAATAATTGCGGAACACGCCCTCGATCACGAGCGCGAGCCCGAAGGTGAGCAAAAGCCCGTAAAGATGATCGAGCTTGTAGAGCCATTGCAGCATCGTGCGCTCGATCACGATGCCGATGATGCCGACGATAATGGGCGCGAGAATGAGCGCCGGCCAATAGCCGATGCCGGTGAGCTGCAACAGAAGATAGGCCGCAAACGCCCCCAGCATGTATTGAGCGCCGTGCGCGAAATTGATGATGTTAAGCATCCCGAAAATCACGGCGAGCCCGAGCGACAAGAGCGCATAGAACGAGCCGTTGATCAGCCCGATCAGGAGCTGACCGAACAAGGCCTGCGACGGAATGCCGAAAATTTCAAACATGCGAAGGCTCTTGTGAAAATGAGGGGCGGGTTTCTGCCCGCCCCTCGCAGCAACTACATTTCGATCAGCTCTTTACCAGCGGGCAGCCGCCGTCCTTGAGCGGACGGAACGCTTCGTCCGCCGGGATGGTGGCGCGCAGCTTGTAAATGTCGAAAGCAGATTTCGATTCCGAAGGCTTCTTCACCTCGAACAGATATGCCGGGTGAATCTTTCGGCCGTCGACGCGGATCGAGCCCTTGCCGAACAGCGTGTCATCCGTCGGCAATTCTTTCATTTTGTCGACCACCGCCTTGCCGTCCTTGGACTGCTTCAGGGCGGACACGGCTTTCAAATAGTGCAGCACTCCCGAATACACGCCAGCTTGAACCATGGTGGGAACTTTGTTTCCCATTTCCTTCTGCCAGCGTTTCGTCCACGCCCGATTGTTGTCATTCAGGTCCCAGTACCAGGTTTCCGTCAGCACAAGGCCCTGGGCGGTCGGCAGGCCCAGTGCAACAACGTCGGTCGAGAAAATCAGCAAGCCGGCAAGGCTCTGCCCGCCTTTCACGATGCCGAATTCGGCCGCCTGCTTGATCGAGTTGATGGTATCGCCGCCCGCGTTCGCAAGGCCGATCACCTTCGCTTTCGACGATTGCGCCTGCAGCAGGAACGAGGAGAAGTCTGAGGTGTTCAGCGGCGCACGAACCGCGCCGAGCACCTTGCCGCCATTCGCCTTGACGACCTCGGACGTATCGCGCTCCAGCGCGTGCCCGAACGCGTAATCGGCAGTGATGAAGAACCATGTATCGCCGCCGGTCTTAACAACCGCCTTGCCGGTACCGTTTGCCAGCATCCAGGTGTCGTAGGTCCAGTGGACAGTATTTGCGTTGCACTTCGAACCGGTGAGATCGGAAGAAGCGGGACCCGACCCAATGAATACCTTATTCTTGTTCGCCGCGACCTGGCTGACCGCAAGCGCGACGCTCGAGGTCGGCACGTCCACAATCATGTCGACGCCTTCGTTATCGAACCACTTGGTAGCAATCGACGAACCGATATCCGGCTTGTTCTGGTGGTCGCCGGAAACAATCTCGACTTTCAGGTTCGGATCGATCTTGGCAAAATCTTCGACGGCAAGTTTCGCAGCCGCAACTGAGCCCCGGCCCGCAAGGTCCGCGTAGAGACCGGACATGTCGTTCAGTACGCCGATTTTTACCGTCTGCTGCGCATGCGCCGCGGTGCCCAAACCGAGGGCGACGGCCGCTGCTGCTACGGCACCAATAACCTTCCTCATTACCTTCCTCCCTTTGTGCGGGCCTTTGGGCCCGAGACTTCAAACTCCGAGGTATTCGTGTAGCTTTTCCCGCTTCGCGTCCAGTTCGGAATTCGCGAACCTTTCCACGACCTTGCCGTGCTCCATGATGTAGAAACGGTCGGCCACGGTCGAGGCGAAGCGGAAATTTTGCTCGACGAGCAAAATCGTAAAACCCTGATCTTTAAGCATTTTAATCGTATTGCCGATCTGCTGGATGATAACCGGGGCGAGCCCTTCTGTCGGCTCATCAAGAAGTAGCAATCTTGCCCCCGTGCGCAGGATGCGGCCGATTGCCAGCATCTGTTGCTCGCCGCCCGAAAGCTTGGTGCCCTGGCTGTGCAGACGCTCCTTGAGGTTCGGAAACAGCTCGAAAATGCGCTCCGCTGACAGCCCGCCCGGCCTCAGTTGCGGCGGCAGAAACAGGTTTTCCTGCACGTCGAGGCTCGAGAAAATTCCGCGCTCTTCGGGACAAAAAGCGATCCCCGTCTTCGCGATCTTGTCGGAGGTGAGCCGGATCAGCTCCGCATCCTCCATTTTGACCGAGCCCTTGCGCTGGCCGACGATGCCCATCACCGATTTCAGCGTCGTGGTCTTGCCCGCGCCGTTTCGGCCGAGAAGCGTTACGACCTCGCCGGGGAATACGTCGAAATCGACGCCATGCAGAATATGCGACTCGCCGTACCAGGCCTCGAGATTTTTCACCGAGAGCAGCGGCGCGCGATCAAGCATGGCCGGTTCCCATATAGGCTTCGCGCACGTCGGGATTCTTTGACACCGTTTCGTAATTGCCTTCCGCGAGCACGCGTCCGCGCGTAAGCACGGTGATCGTGTCGGAAAGATTGGCGACGACCGAAAGATTGTGCTCGACCATGAGCACCGTGCGGTTCGCCGAGACGCGCTTGATCAGCGCGGCGATCCGGTCGATGTCCTCGTGGCCCATGCCCGCCATCGGCTCGTCCAACAGCATCATTTCCGGATCGAGCGCGAGCGTCGTTGCGATTTCTAGCGCGCGCTTGCGGCCGTAAGGAAGCTCGACTGCGATCCAGTCGGCGAAGGAAGAAAGGCCGACATCGTTCAGCAATTCGCGCGCACGGTCGTTGTATTCGTTCAGGATGTTGCGCGAATGCCAAAAATCGAACGACGTGCCGCGCTTCCGTTGCAGCGCGATCCGTACATTTTCGAGCACGGAAAGATGCGGGAAGACCGCCGAGATCTGAAAGGAACGCACGAGACCAAGCCGCGCGACATCGGCCGGCGCAAGCGTCGTGATGTCTTCGCCCTTGTAGGTGATCTTGCCGCGGGTCGGCGTGAGAAACTTGGAAAGCAGATTGAAGCAGGTGGTCTTGCCAGCACCGTTCGGTCCAATCAGCGCATGAATCGTGCCGCGCGCGACGCGAAGATTCACCCCGCTGACGGCGACAAAACCGGCAAACTCCTTGGTCAAATCCTCGGTCTCGAGGATTGTCTCACCACGCATTGACGCAACTATCCCCCATCCAACACGCGCATTCTTCACGGGAATAGCGAATCCGTCCAGAGCCAATAATTGCTACTCGCAACAAAAATTGCGGAATTTTGCTGGAATAACAGGCAGGGCGTCTACCACTCGCGCTCGCGCGCCGCGTCCAGCATACGGCGGCATTCGCCTAGCTCGTTCAACGTCGCTTTCAGAAGCTGAATTGCATCAGGCGTCAGGCTCGTGACACTTGTATGACTTTTATGACTTTCCCTCGTCTGTACGGAACCCTCGGGGGATTCTTCCTTTTCCGCTTGCATCGCGGGCGGACGGGCGATGCTGGGCTTGCGCAGAAACTGCGGCAATTGATCGCCCGTCCCTTCGCCCTCCTCCGCATCGTGTTGCGGAACGGGAACTTCCACCACGCGCGGCAATTCGGGCGTCTTGGGCTCCCCGCGGAGCGACGGCAATAAATCCATCAACCCGCTTACACCGCTGCGCCCGCGGCCGGGCGCCGCTGCGCCGGTCCTCGCAGCTTCCTCCGCCGCCGACTGCCCGATCGCCTGCACGTGACGAATCCCTTGCTCGCGCAAAATCTGTTGCACGCCGCGAATGGTGTAACCCTCGCCATACAAGAGATGCCGGATGCCGCGCAGAAGATCGACGTCGTCCGGACGATAGTAGCGGCGGCCGCCGCCGCGCTTCAGCGGCTTGATCTGCCCGAAACGCGTTTCCCAGAAACGAAGAACGTGCTGGGGCAAATCGAGGTCGTCGGCAACCTCGCTGATCGTTCGAAAAGCGTCAGGCCCCTTCTCCACGCCGCGCGTCTCCCTTAGCTGCGCGCTTTACCGTCGTTAATCCGTGCCTTCATGATATTCGATGGCTTGAACACCATGACGCGGCGCGGCTCGATCGGAACTTCTTCGCCGGTTTTCGGGTTCCGGCCGATTCGGCGTCCCTTGCTGCGCACGATGAACGATCCGAAGGAAGAAAGTTTGACGTGCTCGCCACGGGCGAGCGACTCGGAAATTTCTTTCAGGACGAGTTCGACTAGCGCGGCAGATTCTGTGCGCGAAAGTCCGACCTTCTGATAAACAACTTCGCTCAGATCTGCGCGAGTTAACGTCTTACCCCCAGCCATGAGCGCCCCCCGCTTTTCGGCGGTTCTATCCATCTGAATTTCAACGATATTCGTCGGGAGGCCCGGGGTCAACAACCGCCGGGAAATGCTCACCAGCGAACCAGTGCCGATCCCCAGGTGAAGCCCCCGCCCATGGCCTCAAGCAATACAAGGTGTCCCGGTTTGATCCGCCCGTCTTTGACCGCCACCGCGAGGGCAAGCGGAATCGAGGCCGCAGAGGTATTGGCGTGACGATCCACCGTTGTGACCACTTTTGACGGGGCGATTCCGAGTTTCTTGGCGCTGCCGTCGATGATACGGCGGTTCGCCTGATGCGGCACGAACCAGTCGATATCGTTCGAGTCGTAGCCCGTCGCTTTATAGGCATCCTCGATCACATCCGTGATCATGCCGACCGCGTGGCGGAACACTTCGCGGCCTTCCATTCGCAGATAGCCGGCGGTTCCTGTTGTCGATGGACCGCCGTCGACAAATAATTTATCGCGGTGACGTCCATCGGAGCGAAGATGCGTCGTGAGTACGCCGCGGTCTTCTCTTGTCCCCGGCTGATCCATCGCCTGCAAAACGATCGCGCCCGCGCCGTCGCCGAACAGAACGCAAGTGCCGCGATCCTTCCAGTCGAGAATGCGCGAGAAAGTTTCCGCGCCGATCACGAGTGCCGTGTTGAACGAGCCGGAGCGCAAATATTGGTCGGCAGTCGAAAGCGCGAAGACGAAACCAGAGCATACCGCCTGCACGTCGAACGCCGCGCCCTTCTGGATGCCGAGTTCGGCTTGAATCGTGACCGCTGTCGCGGGGAAAGTTTGGTCGGGCGTCGAGGTCGCGAGCACGATCAGGTCGACTTCGCGCGCGTCCATTTTGGCGTCAGCCAGGGCAGCGCGCGCAGCTTGCAAGCCGAGATGCGAAGTGAACTCGCCTTCGGCCGCGATATGCCGCTCGCGAATGCCGGTGCGCTGCTGGATCCACGCGTCGCTGGTGTCGACCGTTTGCGAAAGCTCGTCATTGGTGATCACGCGCTTCGGCAGATAAGCGCCGACACCACGCACGACAGAACGGCGGATACTCACGATGCGGTTTCCTTAAGAACGGCGGGATTGGTCACAGGAGCCGCAGCCATCTGATGCGCCAGCATAGCCGAAATCTGTGCGTTCAGGTCGTTTCGCACAACGTCATAGGCGGTGTCGATCGCGGCCGCGAAGCTTTCCGCGTCGGCGCCGCCATGGCTTTTCACCACGACGCCGTTCAAGCCGAGGAACACGCCACCGTTGACTTTTCGCGGATCGACCTTCTCGCGCAGGACCTGAAACGCATCGCGCGCGAATAGATAACCGAGCTTGCCCCGCCATGTGCGACTCATCGAGGCGCGAAGATACTCGCCGATCTGCTTCGCCGTGCCTTCTGCGGTTTTCAACGCGATATTGCCCGCGAAGCCCTCGGTGACGACGACATCCGTCGTGCCCTTCCCGATATCGTCGCCCTCGACAAAACCGCGATATTCGAGTTCGGGAAGATTGGCTTCGCGCAAAAGCTGACCCGCCTGCTTTACCGCCTCAACGCCTTTGATCTCTTCGACGCCGACATTCAGAAGGCCGACGGTCGGACGCTCGATATCGAATACGATCCGCGCCATCGCCGCGCCCATCACAGCCATGTCGACGAGCTGCTTCGCGTCCGCGCCGATCGAAGCGCCGAGATCGAGCACGACGCTTTCGCTGCGAAGGTTCGGCCAGATCGCGGCGATCGCCGGCCGGTCGATCCCGGGCATAGTCTTCAGGCAAAACTTCGCCATCGCCATCAACGCGCCGGTGTTGCCCGCGGAAACCGCGACGTCCGCATTTCCCTTGCGCACCGCATCGAGCGAGAGCCACATCGACGAATTGCGCCTTCCGTGCCGGAGCGCCTGGCTCGGCTTGTCGTCCATCTTCACGGCGACATCCGTATGCACGATCTTCGCCGCGTTCTTTAGCCTCTTCTCCGCCGCAAGAATGGGTGCGATCCGTTTTTCGTCGCCGAAGAAGATAAACTCGCTGTCGGGATGGCGGTCGTGCGCGATCGCGGCGCCCGGCACGACCACCTCGGGCCCGTGATCGCCGCCCATGGCGTCGACTGAAATTCGTACTGCTTTGGAAAGAGGCCGGTTCATTGGGCGAGCGTGGGGCCCCGGGGTTCGGTTGGGTCTCTGGATTCGAGTTGGCTGAGGCGGGCGGACAATAGCCTGTCGGCCTCAGAGTCAAAAGCTGTAATACACGGAAATTACTTGGAAGAGCGGCCCTTTTTGAGCTTCGCAAGCGCGGCAAAGGGATTATCCTGCTTCTCCCCGCCCCCCGACTGGGGCGGGGTAAATACCTCCCCCGGCTTGCGCGGGTAAGGGTCGATCCCAAGAACAAGGAACTCGGAGACGACGGCCCCGAGGTCAATGACGCCGTTCCTGATCGCGTCCGAAGGGTCGGGTTCGTCAAGATCGAAATCCGGATCGGGCGCCTTTTGCACCGCTCCCTTGGGCGCGAAGCGAAGCGCGATCTCCTCATGCACCTTGTTCTCGAACGGCTCGAGCGAGACGACGGAGTTCTGCTTCACCGTGGCATTGAGCTCGCCGGTGACCATGGCGCCCCCGGCGCCATCCGGCTGCAGATACAGGCGCGCGGAAAGCGCGGACACTGCGACCACATCCGCAAAGCGCGCAAGCGCTGCGCGGGTTGCCTCATCCGGCATGAGCGTGACCTCTTCGCCCTCCTCCGGAATATCGGCGACAACGACCGGATGATTCCAAACCGGCTCGGGGTTCACATGGCTTTTCATGCTGCAATCTCCTCCGGCACGGGAAACGCGACCTTGCCGCGCGCGATGGTTTCCGCCGTTTGCGCTTCGAGCAGCCGGTCCGCCGCGCGTACATAGCGGGCGAGGCGCTCTGGCTGGTTTTCTTCGCCGCCAAACACATTGCGCTTCAGTGCCGCAGCTAGTGGCCCATCGCCTGCCTCCCCTAGCGCCGTATCGTAAACATTCGCCCGTCCGTAAAAGGCCTCGCCCATCGCCCGCACCTTTCGCGGGACCGAAAGATCGCCGACACCGAGCTCCCGCATGCTTTCGTCCATGTCCTGAAAAAACAGATCGAACACCTGCTGCGCAATTTCACGCTCCGGAGTGCCGGCTTTCGAGAGCCTCCGCCAAACAAGGTAAACGTGCAAAAGCACCATATCGAAGCGCCCCTCCACCGTGTCGGGAACGCCGTATTCGCCGTAAAAGCCGGGTGTACGTGCCTGTGCCACGATCGCGCCATAGAGCGAGCGGATTTTGGCTTGGGGATCGGTTTTAGAGCGAAGCCGCTGAAACATAATTCCGCCGCCGGACACAAGGTTATATAGGGTTCGGGCGTACCGCGTTGCAATCCGGTATCGCACGGAGTAGTTGAACGAAGGCCGGTAAGTCCCGGTGCGGGAAGGGTTTATGCGCGAAGGGTATCTGGTTTCAAGGGTCGCACGCAGTCTGTGTCTCACGGCGGTGCTTGCGATCGCTTTGGCGTCCGCGGGTTGCACCGGTTCCTCGTCCTTCACGCAGAACTATTCCCATGGCTACGTCTTTGATGAAGCCTCGCTTGAACAGGTGCCGCCCGGTTCCAGCCAGGAGCAGGTGCTGCTCGTGCTCGGCACTCCTTCCACGGTCGCGACCGTCTCCGGCGAGGTGTTTTATTACATCTCGCAGAAGACCGAGCGCACCGCCTTTCTCGATCCGAAAGTGACCGACCAGCGCGTGCTCGCCGTCTATTTCGATCAGAACCGCCGCGTCGAGCGCATCGCCAATTACGGCCTCAAGGACGGAAAGGTCTTCGACTTCATCAGCCGCACGACGCCGTCCGGCGGCCAGGATCAGAACCTCATTCGCCAGATTCTGCAGGGCGCGCAGTTCAAGCCGAAGATATAAGCGAGATTGCCGCGATCCGGCCCGTCAAATTAGGATCTCCAGCCCGCATCGCTGGAAAATCTTGCATGACCGGCAAGGATACACCGCTCGTCCCGAAAGATGCGATTGCACTCGGGCTTCGATCGAACTGGCCTCAATTTTCTTTGCTCATCCTGGTCAACGCCTTCGTCGGCGGAATGGTCGGGCTTGAGCGAACGGTAGTACCGCTCATTGGCTCCGAGGAATTCAAAATCGCTTCGACGACGCTGGTCGTCTCTTTCATTGTCAGTTTCGGCGTCGTCAAGGCATTCGCCAATCTTGTTTCAGGTCATTTGGCGGATGCCTGGGGCCGCAAGCGCGTTCTGGTCCTCGGCTGGCTGTTCGGGTTGCCCGTGCCGTTCATCGTCATGTGGGCGCCAAGCTGGGAATGGGTGGTTTTTGCAAACGCGCTGCTTGGTATCAATCAGGGCCTTGCCTGGTCGATGACGGTAATCATGAAGATCGATCTGGTCGGGCCGAGGTCGCGCGGCCTCGCCGTCGGGTTGAACGAGTTTGCCGGCTACCTCTCGGTCGGCGTGACGGCGTTCCTGACCGGCTATATCGCCGCGCAGTACGGCTTGCGCCCCGTTCCCTTCTATCTCGGCGTCGCTTACGGAATTCTGGGCCTCGCCCTTTCGGTATTGGCTGTGCGCGATACGCGGCAGCATGTATTGCTCGAAACGGGCAGAAAAAACTCGCAGGGAGAGCCTCCGAATTTCTGGAAGATTTTTGCACTCACGTCCTATGGCGACCGAAACTTGTTCGCCGCCTGCCAGGCAGGGCTCGTCAACAATCTCAACGATGGCATGAGCTGGGGAATCTTTCCGCTATTCTTCGTGTCCTTCGGATTGGGAATCGAGCGCATCGGCATTCTGAAGGCGGTGTATCCGGCGGTCTGGGGCGTCTTTCAAATCGCGACTGGCCCGCTGAGCGACCGCTGGGGACGTAAAGGGCTGATTGCTGCAGGCATGTGGCTGCAGGCGGCGGGCCTCTTTATGACGGCGTTCTCCACGACCTTCGAATGGTGGCTGCTGGCGAGCGTCTTTCTCGGGCTGGGAACCGCGATGGTCTATCCCAGCCTGATCGCAGCCGTGTCGGACGCCTCCGATCCAAGGTGGCGGGCGCGTTCCCTCAGTGTCTATCGTTTTTGGCGCGATCTTGGCTATGCCATCGGCGCGCTGTCCGCCGGAATCATCGCCGATGTCTTCGGCCTCGTTTGGGCCATCGGCGCGATTGCAGCCCTTACGTTTTTCTCGGGCGTGATCGTAGCGATCGCAATGCGCGAATAAAAAAGAGGCCGGGAATTTCCCGGCCTCTTTTCCTTGTTCGTTCGTCCGCTCAGTGCGCGAGGATCGCGAGCAGCAGGAGCGCCACGATATTGGTGATCTTGATCATTGGGTTCACGGCCGGGCCTGCGGTGTCTTTGTAGGGATCGCCGACAGTATCGCCGGTGACGGAAGCTTTATGCGCTTCCGAACCTTTGCCGCCATAGTGGCCGTCCTCGATGTACTTCTTCGCATTGTCCCACGCGCCGCCGCCCGAGGTCATGGAGACCGCGACGAAGAGACCCGTCAGGATCACGCCGAGGAGCATCGCGCCCACCGCCGAGAAGGCCTGGCTCTTGCCGGCGATGTAATAGACGATGAAATAAAGAACGATCGGCGAGAGAACAGGAAGCAGCGACGGAACGATCATTTCCTTGATCGCGGCCTTGGTGAGGAGGTCGACCGCCTTGCCGTAGTCCGGCTTGTCGGTGCCCTTCATGATCCCCGGCTTCTCGCGGAACTGGCGGCGGACTTCCTCGACGATCGCGCCGCCCGCGCGGCCGACCGCCATCATGCCCATTGAGCCGAAAAGATACGGCAGCAAGCCGCCGATCAGGAGGCCGACGACCACGTACGGGTTCGACAGCGAGAAGTCGAGCGTGATCCCCTGGAAGTACGGGAACTTCTGCGCATTCGCGATGAAGTAGTTCAAGTCCGACGTATAGGCGGCGAACAGCACTAGCGCGCCGAGACCGGCGGAGCCGATCGCATAGCCCTTGGTGATGGCCTTCGTCGTGTTGCCGACCGCGTCGAGCGCGTCCGTGGACTTGCGCACGTCTTTCGGCAGGCCCGCCATTTCAGCGATACCGCCTGCGTTGTCCGTGACCGGGCCGAAGGCGTCGAGCGCAACGACCATGCCGGCAAGCGCAAGCATCGTGGTCACCGCCACCGCGATGCCGAAGAGGCCCGCGAGCTTGTAAGGCACGATGATGCCCGCGACGATGACGAGCGCAGGCAACGCCGTCGCTTCCATCGAGACCGCAAGACCCTGGATGATGTTGGTGCCGTGGCCGGTGATCGAGGCCGAGGCGATCGACTGCACCGGCCGAAAATTGGTGCCGGTGTAGTATTCGGTGATCCAGACGATCAGCCCTGTGACGACAAGCCCAACCACACCGCACCAGAACATCGCCCAGCCGTTGAATTTGAGCCCTGCGGCGGTGGTCAGCACCGTGTCGAAGCCGATCAGATAGTGCGTGGCGATCGCCAGCCCCGCGAGCGAGAGCACGGCGGAGGCGATGAAGCCCTTGTAGAGCGCGCCCATGATCGACTGGCTCGCGCCGAGCCGCACGAAGAACGTGCCGACAATCGACGTGATAATGCAGGCGCCGCAGATCGCGAGCGGATAGATCATCATCGAGGTGAGGATCGGCGTGCCGGCGAAGAAGATCGCAGCGAGCACCATGGTCGCGACCGTCGTCACCGCATAGGTCTCGAACAGGTCCGCCGCCATGCCGGCGCAGTCGCCGACGTTATCGCCGACGTTATCGGCGATCGTCGCGGGGTTGCGCGGATCGTCTTCCGGGATCCCCGCTTCCACCTTGCCGACGAGGTCGCCGCCGACGTCGGCGCCCTTGGTGAAGATGCCGCCGCCAAGACGGGCAAAGATCGAAATCAGCGAAGCGCCGAAACCGAGCGCGACCAGCGCGTCGACCACGACGCGGTCGGACGCATTGTGCCCGAGATAATGCGTGAGCACGACGAAATAGACCGCGACGCCGAGAAGCGCGAGGCCCGCGACCAGCATGCCCGTGATCGCGCCCGATTTGAATGCGAGTTCAAGCCCGCCCGCGAGCGACTTCGTCGCCGCCTGCGCGGTACGGACGTTCGCGCGCACCGAAACGTTCATGCCGATGAAGCCGGTCGCGCCCGAAAGGATCGCACCGATGGCATAGCCGATAGCGACCGGCCAGCCGAGGAAATAGCCGACGAGCAGGAACACGACCACGCCGACCATGCCGATCGTAAGATACTGGCGCTTGAGATAGGCCTGCGCACCCTCGCGCACGGCGCCCGCGATTTCCTGCATGCGCGCGGTGCCCGCGTCCGCCGACAGCACCGAGCCGATGGCCCAGGCTCCGTAAACGATGGCAAGCGCGCCGCACGCGATGATTATCCACAATGCAGTCATAGTCGCGGTCATGGACCCCTCAGTTCTTTGGCGATGGAAATTGAGACAAGCGGCGAGTTCCCCCGCGCCGCTCAAATGCGGCGCATACATGCCAAAAACGGCCTTGGGAAGCAACGCGGCGGGGCGGGATTTTAGTCGAAATCCCGCGTCAAGAACGGCTAGAAATGGCTGAAAGATGGGCGTTTAAAGCAGAGCGTCTGCCCGTCCGTGCCCTTGATCGCGACATCCTCTCCACTCGCGGCCGAACCAATCTCGGTGAGTGTTACGCCCGATTCTCGCGCTTCTTTTTCGAAGGCCGGAAATGCATTCCGCGAGATGGCGGCGAGAACCTCGTAATCGTCCCCGCCGGTGCAGATCGTTTCGATCAGTTTCGGATCAAACTGAAGCAGTTTCCGCGCGGCGGCCGAAAGCGGCAGTTTCGCCACGTCGACCTTTGCGGAAACGCCGGAAGCCGCCGCGAGCTTCGCGAGATCGCCCGCAAGCCCGTCCGAGATATCCATCGCCGCATGCGCATGTTTGCGCAGCGCGTTTGTCAGCGCCGTGCGCGGCTCAGGCACGAGATAGCGTTCGAGCAAATAGGCTTCTTCTTCCACACTCAGCTTCGCTCGCTTCGCGAGCTCGGGATCGCGCCGCAACTCGAGTCCAAGGGCGGAGTCACCAAGCGTGCCGCTCACGACGATCGCATCCCCTGACTTTGCCCCTGCCCGGCGTACCATTTTCCCCGCGGGCACCGTTCCAAATGCGGCGATAGAAACGCTCAACAAGCCGGGCGTCGCGTCCGTGTCGCCGCCGAGCAGCGGACAGCGAAAGGTTTTGATGTCGGCGGCGAGGCCATCGGCGAATGCCGCGATCCACTCTTCGTCGAGAGATTTCGGCATCGCTAGCGTGAGCAGAAAACCAAGAGGCTCAGCCCCTTTCGCTGCAAGATCGGAGAGATTGGCGCGGAGCGCTTTCTTCGCGATCGCCTGCGCCGGATCGCCGGGGAAGAAGTGCACGCCTTCAATCACTGCGTCCGTGGTGAGAACGAGATCGTGACCCGCAGGCGGCGTGACCGCCGCCGCATCGTCGCGCAGGCCGAATGCGCCTGGATCGCTCACAAGCGGGCGGAAGAAACGCTCGATCAGCCGCTCCTCGCCGCCCGGCATCGCTCACTCCACCGCGCGGAACTCGGCCGCGCGCATACGCCGGGCGAGATGATCGAGCACGGCGTTCACCATCCCGGTTTCCTCGCGGTCTAGGAACGCCGCCGCGACATTCACATATTCCGAAACGACGACGCGCGCAGGAATATCGCTCCGATATTTCAGCTCGTACGCGCCCGCGCGCATGACCGAGCGCAGGACCGTTTCAATCCGCTTGAGCGGCCAATTCTCGTTCAACGCCTCGTCCACAAGCGGATCAAGCGTACGCTGTTCGCGCACCACGCCTTCGACGATGTCGCGAAAGAAACCGGATTCGGCGCGGGGGAATTTTTCGCCTGCGCCTTCGCGCGTAAAGCGCGCCTCGAACTCCGCGAGGATGTCGGTCAAATCGGTCGCCGCGATATCCATCTGATAGAGCGCCTGCACCGCGGCGAGCCTTGCAGCCGTCCGCTCCTTTGTTTTTCCGAAAGCCATGGCTTATCTGCCCGCACGCGAACGCGCGATCCGCACCAGCGCAAGCGCTGCCGACGCCGCATGGCCGCCGACATTGCCCTCCGAGCGGCGGGCGCGCGCCCAAGCCTGTTCCTCGGTATCGACGGTAAGGATGCCGTTTCCGAGCGCGATCTTGCGGGCGATCGCGAGATCCATCAGCCCGCGCGCCGATTGATGCGAGACGATTTCAAAGTGTTCGGTCTCGCCGCGAATAACGCAGCCGAGCGCCACGATACCGTCATACGGCAGACCGGCATGCGCGGCGGCGTCCAATGCAATCGCCGCCGCGATCGGAATTTCCAGCGCGCCGGGCACCGCAATCGGCTCGAACTTGACGCGCGCCATCTCCAGCCGCTCCAGCGCGCCGGCAACGAGCTCCTCCACGATCTTTTCGTGGAAGCGAGTCTCGATTATGAGAATGCGCGCGCCGACGAGCGGCGCTTCCTCGGCGGAAAGTTTGGGGCGGTTCTCCTCGCTCATGGCCCACCGGACTACCGCCCTTACCTGCGCTCCGCAAGCCGCGCCGCATAGCGCGCCAGCATGTCGACTTCGAGATTCACCTCGTCGCCCTTCTTCAAAGAACTCCAGTTCGTTACCTTGAGCGTATGCGGAATCAGAAACACCGAGAATTCGTCGCCCTTCGTGTCGTTCACCGTGAGCGACGTGCCGTCGAGGGTGACCGAACCCTTGGCGGCGATGAAGCGCGAAAGCGCGCGCGGCGCGCGCAAGCGAAAGCCCGCCATGTCGCTTTTGTTCTTTCGCTCGACGATCTTCGCGAGGCCGTCCACATGGCCGCTGACGATGTGACCGCCGAGCTCGTCGCCCATTTTCAGTGACCGTTCGAGGTTGAGCCTCTGCCCCGGCTTCCACCGGCCCGCGGTCGTAAGCTTGAGCGTTTCCGCCCCCGCCTCGACCTCGAACCAGCTTCCTTTTCCTTTCGCACCGCGCGCGACCACCGTCATGCAAACGCCGTTCACCATGATCGACGCGCCAAGCGCAATCGACCTCGCCGGATAGCGGCTCTCGATCTTGAGGCGCTTCAGACCGCGTTCCGGCTTCACCGAAACGAGCGTGCCGAGGTCGCTGACAATGCCGGTGAACATCCTAGCTCCGAAAGAGGTGCGTGAGCCGGTCCGCGCCCAGCATCCGGCGCTCGATGATTTCAAAGCGCGGACTGTCGAGAAGGCTCGACAGCTCCATGTTTTCCAGCGCCGGGATCGCATCCGCGCCGAGCTCTTTCGGCGACTGCACGACCACCGCCTCGTCGATCAGATTTTCCTGCAAGAGCTCCGCCGAGATGATCGGCCCGCCCTCGACGAGAAGCCGGGTGATGTTCCGCGTCGCCAGAAGAAACAGCGCTTCGCTGAGGTCGATCCTGTCGCCCTTGGTGCTGACCCGCATCACCTCGGCGCCTGCTTCTTCCAGTTCGCGCTGCTTCTCAGGCGGCGCATCCGGGCGCGTGATGACCCAAAGAGGAATCTCGCGCGCCGTCCGTACCAGCTTCGCATCGAGCGGAATGCGCAATTTGCCGTCAAGCACCACGCGGATGGGCGAACGGTCCGCCATTCCCGGCAGACGGCAGTTCAGCATCGGGTCGTCGGCGAGCACCGTACCCGATGCGACCATTACGGCGTCAGAAGTCGCGCGCAGCATATGCGCTTCGGCGCGCGAGACGTTGCAGGAAATATCGGCGGGTTTCCGGCCCTTCAGTCCTGTTTTGCCGTCGGCGGAGACCGCGATCTTGAGGATCACATGCGGCCGCCCGTCCCTCATGCGCCGGATATGACCCGCATGCACCCGCGCCGCCTCCGAAGCACCCGGCCCCACGGTTACGGAAATGCCCGCTTCCTGGAGCCGCGCAATGCCGCGCCCGGAGGTCGCCGGATTCGGGTCTTGCAGCGCGATAACAGCGCGTGAAATCCCCGACCGCTTGATGATGTCAGTGCAAGGTTCGCCGCGTCCGTGCGGCACGCAGGGCTCAAGTGTCACATAAATCGTCGCCCCTTTTGCCGCCTCGCCCGCTTTGGCGAGCGCTTCTGCCTCCGCGTGCGGACGCCCGCCGCGCGCCGTCACGCCGCGGCTGATGATGCGCGGGCTCGCGCCCGCGGAAACCACCAGTGCGCCCACGGAGGGGTTCGGGAAGGTCTGGCCGAGATTGCGGCGGCCGAACGAAAGTGCGGCCGCCATGAAACGCTCGTCCTGATCAAGCGCAGGCAGCGCCGCCCCGGCCGCGCGCGACAACGCGTTCATCAAGGGCTCTTCACTCGCTCGGTTTCTGGCGAGATTTCTTCAAGGACTTTTTCGAAATCCTTCGGCTCGCGGAAGTTGCGGTAGACCGAAGCGAACCGCACATACGCAACGTCGTCGAGCTGCTTCAAGCCTTCCATCACCAATTCGCCGATCACCGAGGATGGAATTTCGCTCTCGCCGGAGCTCTCGAGCTTGCGCACGATTCCCGACACCATGCGCTCCACGCGTTCCGGATCGACCGGCCGCTTCCGGAGCGCGATTTCGACCGAGCGCAAGAGCTTGTCGCGGTCGAACGGAATGCGCCGTCCGCTCCGCTTCAGCACCACGAGCTCCCGCAACTGCACGCGCTCGAAGGTGGTGAAACGCCCCCCGCAGGCGGGGCAAATGCGCCGTCGGCGGATGGAGGCGGAGTCCTCCGTCGGCCGGGAATCCTTCACCTGCGTGTCGAGGGCGCCGCAGTAGGGACAACGCATTACGCCTGGGCCTCTTTACGGGTAGATCGGGAAACGGGAAACGAGTGCCTTCACCTTTTCGCGTACCGCGCCTTCGACAAGCGCGTCTTCGGTGACGTCCTTCTGCGAAAGCACGTTCAAAACCTCGGCGATGTAGTTGCCGATTTCTTGGAATTCCTTGACGCCGAAACCGCGCGTCGTTCCTGCCGGCGTGCCGAGGCGAATGCCGGAGGTGATCATCGGCTTTTCGGGATCGAACGGAATGCCGTTCTTGTTGCAGGTGATGTGGGCGCGGCCGAGCGCCTCTTCCGATACCTTGCCGGTCAGGCGCTTGGGGCGCAGATCGACGAGCATCAGATGCGTATCGGTGCCGCCGGTCGTGATCGCAAAACCGTGCCCGCGCAGATTCTCCGCGAGCGCTTTTGCGTTCTCGACCACATTCCTCGCGTAGACTTTAAAGGACGGTTGCAGCGCTTCGCCGAAGGCCACGGCCTTCGCCGCAATCATATGCATCAGCGGCCCGCCTTGCAGGCCGGGGAAGACGGCGGAGTTCACCTTCTTCGCGATCTCATTGTCGTTCGTGAGCACCATGCCGCCGCGCGGGCCTCTGAGCGTCTTATGCGTCGTGAGCGTCGCCACATGCGCATGCGGAAACGGGTTCGGATGCACGCCACCCGCGACGAGCCCCGCGAAATGCGCCATGTCCACCATGAAGAAGGCGCCGACAGCGTCCGCAATCTTGCGGAAACGCGCGAAATCGATCACTCGCGGATAGGCGGAGCCGCCGGCGATGATCAGTTTCGGCTTCACTTCGTGCGCGATTTGCTCAGCCTCGTCATAATCGATGCGCTGGTCTTCGCGCTTCACGTTGTAAGGAACCGCCTTGAACCACTTGCCGGACATATTCACCGGCGCGCCGTGGGTGAGATGCCCGCCCGCGGCGAGGTTCAGACCCATATAGGTATCGCCCGGCTGCATCAGCGCCATGAACACGGCCTGGTTCGCCTGGCTGCCCGAATGCGGCTGCACGTTGGCGAAGCCGCATTTGAAGAGCTTCTTCGCGCGATCGATCGCGAGTTGCTCGGCGACGTCCACCCACTGGCAGCCGCCATAGTAGCGTCGGCCGGGATAGCCTTCGGCGTATTTGTTCGTGAGTACCGAACCTTGCGCTTCCAGGACCGCCTTTGAAACGATGTTCTCGGAGGCGATCAGCTCGATTTCATGCCGCTGTCGGCCGAGTTCGCCCTGAATGGCTTTGAAGATTTCCGGATCGGCCTCTTCGACGCCTGCAGAAAAAAAACGCGCCGGTGCGCCACGATGGCTCGTGGCCTGACTGGTAGACATTCCTTCGCTCCTAAAGTCGCAGGGAGCGGGATAGCATACAAAATGGAGCGTAGGGAGTCCCGGCTAGCCGCTACCGCTGGAGAGCTTCTTCTTGAGCTTGGCGATCGCAAGCTCCTCCAGGGCCTTGGGCGGCGATGCCGCCGGGCCCATGACGATGACCTCCGTGCCGGTCGCGACATCGACGGCCGCCACCCGAACCACGGATCCCACAGGACGCATTTCGATAATGACTTCGCCTGTATCGGATGCCTTGACGGCCATCGTCGCCTCGCCGAGTCGCTACGCGCGAATCATGGGCTCTCACGCCGCAGGGCGCAATTCACGATTTCCGCTTTCCCGGCCAAAGTTGCGCCCGTGATGAACAAAACCGTAATTGAGCACCGCAAAAAGACGGGGCCCGGCGTTAGCCGAGGCCCCGTTCCGAAATTTTCGCCCGCTTAGAGCCGATACAAAATCTGATCGGTCCAGAAGCGTTCGAGCCGCTGCAGCGCCTTGTTCAGGACCTGCAATTCGCTCGATGCAATCCCGCCCACCTGCTCGATGGTGCGGACATGCTTCTGATAGAGGTCCGAGATGATCTGGTGCACTTCCCGGCCCTTGTCGGTCAGGCTGATGCGCACCGAACGGCGATCGACCCGCGAACGCGCATGATGCAGATAGCCCATTTCGACGAGCTTCTTCAAATTGTAGGAAACGTTCGAGCCGAGATAATAACCGCGCGAACGCAGCTCGCCCGCCGTCAGCTCCGAGTCTCCGATGTTGAAGAGCAACAGCGCTTGCACGCTGTTGATGTCCGAGCGCCCCCTGCGATCGAACTCGTCCTTGATGACGTCGAGCAACCTGCGATGCAGGCGTTCGACGAGGGTGAGAGCCTCCAGATACGGCGCCTTGAGTTCCTCATGGCGCTCGGCTGGAGCGGCCTGCTCGACCGCACGCATAGCATTCTTCATTTGACGCCTCACTATTACCCCGTGTGATGGCGGGATGTTTTTTGTCCCCGCTCTTGGCGCCATTTGTATCGAACACGCGCAAAGGAAGCCTTAAATTGGAGGCTAAATTCTTCCTCACCGAACAGCCTTGATGAAAGATTGACGAATCCCGGAAACGCTGGGTTTCCCCTTGCCACATTCCCGGAATGGGATGCCGGCGGCCCAAAGCGGAACAGTATCGTTAGTTCCGGGTTTCTTTTCGGCAATGGCTGGCTCGGATCCGTATCGCGGCGCGGACGAAATCCTTCGCAAGAAAGCGGCGTCAATCGTAGGCGCGGCGCGTGCGCTCAAGCTCACGCTCGTCACCGTGGAATCCTGCACCGCGGGACGCATCGCCGCGACGCTCGCAGACGCACCGAACGCCTCCGAGGTGGTGCACGGCGGCTTCGTGACCTGCACGGATGCGTGCAAGGAAGCGCTCGGCGTGCCTGCCAGCACGATCAGGAGATACACGCCGGTGAGCGAAGAAGTCGCTCGCGAAATGGCGGCCGCCGCCTTGAATCACTCGCCCGCTGATATTGTCGTTGCCGTGACTGGCGCCGTTGGCCCCGCGAAAGACGACGACAAGAGCCCGGCCGGCTTGATGTATTTCGCCGCCGCGCGCCGCGGCAAGCCGGTCAAGGTGATGAAAAAAGAATTCGGCAAGCTCGATCGCGACTCCATGCTGTTCAACACGATCGAGGAAGCGCTTGATCTGCTCGATCACGTGATCGAGCCCGAACAAGCTATTTCCGCAAAAACTGGATGATGCCGGAGAAGTCCCTGCCCGCCTGGCCGCTGTCGACATATCGTGCGTAGAGTGCGGTCGCTTCGGCGCCGAGCGGCGTTTTCGCGCCAGCGAGCTTCGCCGCTTCCTGCGAGAGCTTCAGGTCCTTGAGCATCATTGCCGCGGTGAAGCCCGCCGCATAGTCGCGGTTCGCGGGCGATGTCGGCACCGGCCCGGGCACGGGACAATAGGTGGTCATCGACCAGCATTGGCCGGAAGATTTCGAGGAAATATCGAAAAGCTTTTGCTTGTCGAGGCCGAGCTTCTCCGCGAGCACGAAAGCCTCCGACACCGCGATCATCGAAATGCCGAGGATCATGTTGTTGCAGATTTTCGCCGCCTGACCGGCGCCTGCCCCGCCCGCATGCACGATGGTTTTTCCCATGAGCTCCAGAATAGGCTTCGCCTCCTCAAAGGCTTCGTCACGCCCGCCGACCATGAAAGTGAGCGTTCCCGCCTGCGCGCCGCCGACGCCGCCGGAGACCGGCGCGTCGAGCAGACTCATTCCGCTCTCTTCCGCTTTCGCCGCGATGAGGCGCGCGGTTTCCACATCGATCGTGGAGGAATCGATGAACAGCGTTCCCTGTTTCGCCTTCGCCAAAAGTCCGGTCGCGCCGAGATAGACGTCGCGCACCTGCTGGCCCGAGGGAAGCATGGTGATAACCACGTCGCAGCCCGCGATCTGCGCGACATCATTCGTCGCCGAGCCGCCCGCCGCTTTCAGCGCTTCCATCCCTTTGGGCATGACGTCGTTGCCGATCACCTGATGACCCGCCTTCACGAGATTGAGCGCCATCGGCAGACCCATATTGCCGAGGCCGACAAATCCGATTTTCGCCATGCAACCCTCCCTATCTGTATCTTTGTTCTTCGCTATAGGCCTTGATGCGAACCGCCATGAAGAGCGCTACCAGCACCAGCTCGCAAACGGTGAGCACCATCGTCATGCCGGACCAGTCGAGAAACACGAAGGCGGCGACGACTTGCGACAATACTGCGATCAGCCACACCGCGGCGCCCCAGGGCGAGCCGAGCCAGAGCGCGACTGCCGCAATGAGATCGATGACCGCAAAGAATACGGTCGCGGAGCGCCCTTCGATCGTCATTGCCGTGAAAGCGGCCCCTGAAAACAGTACGCCCCAGTGGAACAGCCCCTTCAAAATCATGAAACTGCCCGCGATCCGCTGAAAGAAAATCAGCCGCGACTGCCATGGACCGAGCTCGATGGAATCCGGCCCGATCGGCGCCTCGATCTGCTGAGTGGGATCGATCGCAAGGTCGATCTGTTCGACCGGTTCGGTGATCATAACGGCAATTCCTCGGCGAGCGGCGCGAAATAGCGTTCTATCATTTCCGGCGCCACATCAGCGAGCCGCGCCGGCCGCCATTGCGGCTTGTTGTCCTTGTCGACGATCGCGGCGCGCACGCCCTCGTAAAAATCGTGCTCGTAGAGCACGCGCGACACGATCCGGTATTCGGCTCTCATGCATTCCTCGAACGTCCATTGCACGCCGCGTTTCATTTGCTCGAGCGCAATCCGAAGGCTGGTCGGCGACTTCGTCCGTATGATTGCGGCAATTTTTCCGGCCCAGGCCGCGTTCTCGCCGCCGCCAGCCGCCTCGCGATCAAGCGCCGCGAGAATGTCCTCGATCTGCCCACCCGCGAACAGGCGATCAATCGCCTCTTTGCGCGCTTCGATTTCTCCGCCTGACCCCGGCTCCGCGAAGGCGGCAATCGTTGCGTCGGCCGAAACGTTTCCGCAAAGAGCGTCCGTGAGATCGGGAAAGCGCTTGGCGGAAACATAATGGGTGCATACACCCGCCCCCACTCCATCGGCAGCCTTCAAGCGCTCGCCCGTGAGCGCGCAGAACGTACCGATTTTCCCTTTGAGCCGGGGCAGCATCCAGGTGCCGCCGACATCCGGAAAAAAGCCGATGCCCACTTCGGGCATCGCGAACTGGAATTTCTCGCCTGCGATCCGGTGCGAGCCGTGCACGGAAACGCCCACGCCCCCGCCCATTACGATGCCGTCGATCAGGGCGATAAACGGCTTCGGATAACGCTTGATCGCGGCGTTCAGCCGGTATTCGTCGCTGAAAAAGACAAGCGCCTCTTTTTCTTTCCCGCGCACAGTCACGCCGCGCAGATCGCCGCCCGCGCAGAAGGCGCGTTCGCCATTCGCTCGAATGATGACGCGCGTGACCGCGTCATCAGCTTTCCAAATGTCGAGCTGCGAAGCGAGCTTCCGCACCATGTCGTGCGTCAGCGCGTTCAGCGCCTTCGGCCGGTTGAGCGTGACGATTCCGGCCGCGCCTTTGCGGTCGAACAGGATTTCGGGTTCGGAATCCATCGGCTAATTCAGCGCCCACAAGAAAGCTGCGGTCGCGGCCGCGCCGAGCACCGTCCGTACGATATGCAGCCTGCCCCATTGCAGAATGAAGTCGCGGGTATTGTTGTTTGCGGATTCAACGGGGGTCGTTTTCAGCTGATTGTTGGTCGGCATCATGATGAAGATCGTGTATGGCCACGGCGCGAGGATAAGCGCCGCCCCGATCAGCCAGCGCCAATCCCAGGTCAGGAAATAGGCGAGTATGCCGAGCGCGCCCGAGATCAGCGCAAGCGACGCCTGCATGATCGCGCCGCGCTGGTAGCTCACCTTCCACTCGCCAAGCAGCGATTTTGTGTCCAGCAACAAGCGCGCCGGCTGTTCCGCGATGTTCACATAGAACGCCGCTCCGGTGAAAATCGCGGCTCCCGTCAGCGCAAGCTGTCCTGTCAGCATGATTGCCTCTCAGTTGCCGAGCAGATCCCGGCTTACCACGACGCGCATCACTTCATTAGTGCCTTCGAGAATCTGATGCACCCGCAGGTCGCGCAGCACGCGTTCGATCGGAAAATCGCGCAAGAATCCGTAGCCGCCGTGGATTTGCAGACAACCGTTCACGACCTCGAACCCCACATCAGTCGCGCGGCGTTTCGCCATTGAGGCGTAACGGCGCGCATCCGGCGCCTTGTCCTGCACCTTCATCGCGGCTTTCCAGAGGAGAAGCCGGGCCGCCTCGAGCTCCGTCGCGTAGTCCGCAACCTGAAAGCGCAGCGCCTGAAAATCCGCGAGCCGCTGTCCGAACTGCTTGCGCTCGCGCATGTATTGAATCGTGCGATCGAGACAGAACTGCGCGCCGCCGAGCGAGCAGGCGCCGATATTGAGCCGCCCGCCGTCGAGCCCGGCCATCGCAATCCTGAACCCCTGCCCTTCCTCGCCGACGAGATTCGAAGCAGGCACGCGGCAATTTTCGAAAATCACCATCGCGGTCGGCTGCGAATGCCACCCTAACTTTACCTCCTGCGCGCCGAAGGAAAGACCGGGCGTCCCTTTCTCCACCACGATGCAGGAAATCCCGTTCGGGCCCGGGCCACCCGTGCGCACCATGCAGACATAAATGTCGGTCTTGCTCGCCCCGGAGATGAAGGCCTTGGTGCCGTTGATGACGTAATGATCGCCGTCGCGCTTCGCGGATGTCTTCAGGCTCGCGGCGTCCGAGCCTGCGTCGGGCTCGGTGAGACAATAGCTCGCGCAATGCTCCATCGAACAGAGCTTCGGCAAAAAGCGCTTGCGCACTTCATCGCTGCCAAAAGCGTCGATCATCCATGCCGCCATGTTGTGGATCGAAAGATACGCCGAGGTCGAAGTGCAGCCCTGTGCGAGCTCTTCGTAAATGATCGCGGCATCCAGCCGCGAGAGCCCCGAGCCCCCGACATCCTCGCGGATATACATGCCGCCGAAGCCAAGCGAGGCCGCTTTCCGGAGACTTTCGACAGGAAAGATGTATTTCTCGTCCCACTCCTTGGCCTGCGGCGCAAATTCGCTGCGCGCAAACTGCCGCGCCACGTCCTGAAACGCCCTCTGTTCCTCGGAAAGTTCGAAGTCCACAGCCTGCCTCCTCAGGCGCTTTTCCGCCAGCTTTGGCGTTTTTAGCCATATTGCAAGCCATCCGGTGACAATCCCGGAAAAAATCCGGTACTCGCTTCCGGCCCGTAAGAGGGTTAGATTTCAGTATTCCAACCCCTGGGGCCGAACCATGGCATCCTTCATGAGCCGGAATCGTCCGCTCGACCGCTTCACCCCGCTCGACCCGCAAACCGCGAGCGAGGCCAAATACCGCCTGCCGATCAAGAAGCGGATGCGGAGAAACCGGAAGGCCGACTGGTCACGGCGCCTCGTGCGCGAAAACGTGCTGACGGCGGACGACCTGATCTGGCCGATTTTCGTAATTGAGGGCGAAAAGAGCCGCGAACCGGTCGCCTCGATGCCCGGCGTAGAGCGGCTCTCCATCGATCAGGCACTCTTCGAAGCTGAGCGCGCGGCAAAGCTGAAAATACCGGCGCTCGCCTTGTTCCCGAATATCGACAAGAGCAAGCGCGACGAGCGCGGCTCGGAGGCGATGCGCGACGACAATCTCGTCTGCCGCGCCCTCACCGCGATCAAAGAGCGCTTCCCCGAGCTCGGGCTGATCGCCGATGTGGCGCTCGATCCCTATACGAGCCACGGCCATGACGGCGTGATGATCGACGGCGAGATCGTGAACGACGAGACCGTGCATCTCCTCGCCCAGCAGGCGGTCGTGCTTGCAGAGGCCGGCGCGGATGTCGTCGCGCCTTCCGACATGATGGACGGCCGCGTGCAATTCATCCGCAATGCGCTCGACAACAAAGGCATGAGCGGCGTGCAGATTCTCGCCTACGCGGCGAAATATGCCTCCGCTTTCTATGGCCCCTTCCGCGACGCCGTCGGTTCGAACGCGACCCTCAAGGGCGACAAGCGCTCCTATCAGATGGATTTCGCGAACGGCGACGAGGCACTGCGCGAAGTCGCGCTCGACATCCAGGAAGGCGCGGACATGGTGATGGTGAAGCCGGGCCTGCCTTATCTCGACATCGTCTGGCGCGTGCGCGAGGAATTCGGGATGCCGACCTTCGTGTACCAGGTCTCCGGCGAATACGCGATGATCGAGGGCGCAGCAAAAAACGGATGGATCGACGGCGACAAGGCGATGATGGAAAGCCTGATGGCGTTCAAACGCGCCGGAGCCGACGCGATTCTCACCTATTATGCGCCGCGCGCCGCCGAGGAGCTCACCAAGAATTCCTGATCACTGATGCCGGCCGATCGCGGAATCTTTTTTCGTGTCGCGCATCAGGAGGTACACGATCAGCGAAACCCCGATCATGCCGGTGAGATAATAGTCGAACCAGCCCTCATGCCCGATCGACTTAAATGCGAGCGCGACCGATTCTGCTGTTCCTCCGAAAATTGAGACCGTGAGCGCGTAAGGCACGCCCACGCCGGTCGCGCGCACGACGGTGGGAAACAGCTCCGCCTTCACCACTGCGTTGATCGAAGTGTAGCCGCTTACAATCATCCAGGCCGCGGCGATGAGCAGGAAACACATCCACGGTCCTGTCGCGTCTCTCAACGCGGTCAGAATCGGGATCGTAAACAGAACGCCCGCCGCACCGAAGCCGATCAAGAGCCACTTGCGGCCGATCTTGTCGGAAATCCCGCCGTAAATCGGCTGCAGAATGATCGCGAAAATGAGCGAGCCCGCAGTCACGAACGTCGTCTGCGCGTCGGTGAGATGAACCGTGAGCTTCAAGAATTTCTGCATATAGGTCGTGTAGGTATAGAAGGCCGCGGTGCCGCCCGCGGTCAGGCCGACGACCAGAGCGACTTCCCGCGGATATTTCAGGAGCGCTTTCAGCGAGTTTTCGCGCTTCGCTTCGCCTTTGACTTTCCGTTAGCCGCTTCGAATTCCTCAGTCTCGTGCAGGTTGCGCCGCATGACAAGCGCGATCAGCGCCAGCAAGGCACCGATCACGAACGGAACGCGCCAGCCCCAGGCGCGCAATTCGTCGCCGGTGAAAAACATCTGCTGCAAAATCAGGAGTACGAGCAGCGCGCAGAGTTGGCCGCCGATCAACGTCACATACTGAAAGCTCGAATAGAAACCGCGATGCTTTTCGTCCGCGACTTCGGTCAGGTACGTCGCGCTCGTTCCATATTCGCCGCCCAGCGAAAGCCCCTGGATCACCCGTGCGAGGCCGAGCAGCACTGGCGCTGCGACGCCGATCGTCGCATAAGTCGGCGTCGCCGCAATCATGAGCGAGCCGAAGCACATCAGGAGCACGGAGAGCATCAGCGCGTTGCGCCGTCCATATTTATCCGCAAGATGCCCGAACAGCCAGCCGCCGACGGGGCGCACGATGAAGCCGAGCGCGAACAGGATCGCGGCGTTCAGCTGCTGCACCACCGGATCGTGTGATGGGAAGAACGCGCCGGCGAAATACAGCGCGAAGGCCGCGTATGTGTAGAAGTCGTACCACTCAACGAGATTGCCAACGGAACCGATGAAAATTGCTTTGAGCCGCCGTTCGACATCGGCTAGGTGCAATTTATCGTCGCGCGCGGGAGCAACAGCCATGATGAGCCTCCTGGCCTCGTTTCGGAATTGTTGTTGATTGAAAGCGTTTCCGCGCGCCTTATATCCTTCGCGCAGGAGACTATCGGGTATGATGGTGTTCCAACTCTCATATATTTATGCTCGCGGCCGTTAAACGGCGGAAAGGACGAAAAGTTCATGTTCGAACTTCCCCGCAGCGGCGCCGGCGGCGAAGCCAGGCCGGACTTTTACGATCCCGATAAAAACCCGGAATATTTCGAGGGCGTGCTCGCGCGGCGCGTTGTCGCGTTTTTTGTCGACGTATGCCTGATCGTTGGGCCGATTATTTTGTTGGCATTATTTATTTTTATTTTTGGCTTGGTGACGCTGGGCTTGGGTTGGCTTCTGTTCTGGATTCTGTCACCGCTCTTCGTCGTCTGGGCGATCGTCTATGTGGGCGTCACCATGGGCTCGCCGCACTCCGCCACCATCGGCATGCGCATGGTCGATCTGGAATTGCGCACCTGGTACGGCGGCAAAATGTATTTCGTGCTTGCTGCGGTGCACGTAATCTTTTT